>CANOCV010000051.1 GCA_947564465.1 uncultured Roseburia sp.
CGGAACCGATAAAGGCCGCGCAAATTCGAAAATTTACAATGTAGTAAAAGCGTATCTTCCGGGAACCGTAACTTTGGGAAGCTCTTCATCAGAATCAGTAACTCTTTATACGGACATTAATTATGGCGGAACCGCAGTATCCTTAGAAGAAGGAAGTTATAACCTTTCGGCTTTACAGTCAAGAGGCTTTAAGAACGATGAGCTTTCATCCGTAAAGGTTCCAGCAGGATATAAAGTAACACTTTACTGGGATGATAACTTCTCAGGAAAAACAAAAGAACTTACAAGCGATACAAGTTATGTCGGAGATGACTGGAATGACCGGATGTCATCCGTCAAGGTAGAACGTAACGGTTCTGCTTCAAGCTCCGTTCCGTCATATTCCACAACACAATTGTCAGACGGCAAATATTATATCCAGGCAGTTGCAAATGACAAATTTGTATGTGCAGAAGACGGCGGAAACGCTCCGTTAACAGCAAACCGCGACAGTTATAGTGGTGCATGGGAAACGATTATAATAGAAAATAATAATGACGGAACCGTATCCTTAAAGGCAGAGGCAAATAATAAATATATATGCGCGGTGCTTGACGAACAGAATCAGCTGCTTCCAAGAAGCGATTCTAAAGGCACATGGGAAAATTTCCAGATATACAAGGTTCAGGATGGAGAATACGGAATCCGCTGCGTAGAAAACGGGAAATACGTGAAAGCTGATTTAGATAATGACGGAAAGCTTGTAGCAACGAGTGATTCTATTGCAGGAGCATGGGAAGTATTTAGAATTGTAAAAACAGGCGATTCCTCAAGTGCAAAACCGGTTGTTTCAAACGGTGAATATTACTTTACGTCTATTGCAAACGGCGGCGTTGTATGCGCCGAAAACGACGGAAATGACCCGCTTATTGCAAATCGTTCTTCTTGCAGCGGCGCATGGGAAAGCCTTATGCTTGAAAATAACAGTGACGGTACCATTTCACTGAAATCATTGGCAAACGGCAAATATATATGTGTAGTAGCCGACGAACAAAATCAATTGCTTGCAAGAAGCAATTCGGTAAGTACATGGGAGAAATTCGAAATCGAAAAGCTAAAGGATGGGGAATATGCACTTAAGGCATGTGCAAACGGAAAATATGTTCAGGCAGATTTAGACAATGGCGGAAAGCTTGTAGCGGCAAGCGATTCCGTAAGCGGAGCATGGGAGGCATTTCGGATTACAAAAACAGGCGAATCATCAGGTCTTACATATGACGCCGAGGCAGGACAGCCGAAAGCTGCGTTCTATTTGGATGAAGACTATAAGGGAACAGCGATTTCGTTAGGTATCGGAGAATATGATTATAGTGTAATGGTCGCAAAAGGCATTCAAAATGATGCATTATCATCGGTAAAGGTTCCGGATGGATACAAAGTGACCTTATACAAGGATGCCGGATTTGGTGGCGGCGCGAAGGTTCTCCTGCAGGATACATCAAGCTTAGGAAGCTTTAACAATTTAGCCTCTTCCATTGTTATCGAAAAAGTTGAAAGAGTGAACTTTGACAACGCGGATACATATATCACATCCATCATTAACAACAAAGTCGTATGTGCAGAAAATGACGGGAAAGATACCATCGCTGCAAATCGTGATTCATGCGGCGGTGCGTGGGAGTCAATTCAAATCGTAACTAACGATGACGGAACCGTATCATTAAGATCAGCAGCAAACGGAAAATATGTATGCGTAATCGCTGATGAGAAGAATCAGTTAGTTCCAAGAAGCGAAAATATCGGAACATGGGAAAAATTCATCATCGAAAGAATTAATCATAATGAATATGCACTCTATTCGTTGGCAAACGGAAAATATGTTCAGGCAAATATAAACGATGGCGGTAAATTATACGCAGACAGTGAAACGGTAGCAGGCGCATGGGAAGCTTTCAAAATAACGAAAATAGAATAATCTTCAAGGGTAGAAATGTGGGGATGTCGCACGAAGAGATGCGTGCGGCATCCCCTTTTTGTCGCCGACGCTATCTGCCAAGCGCCCTGCGCCTCCTTTTGGCACTTTTCACCAAATCCTCAAACTCTCTTTCCGGCTCCTCCCCCAGCTCCTCCCTGCATATATCCGCCATTCGCTGATACTGCTGCTTTGCTCCTTTGATATCTCCGGCAAGCAAAAAACACTCCACAAGCAGCTCCGAAATAAAAATCGCATAGGGATCCACCTCCGCCGCACGCTTTAAAAGAAGGACCGCATGCTTATATCTTCCCATATTCATCTGTATCTCCGCAAGACTCCCCATCGTCTGTAAAAATATCTGTTCCACATACTCCCGGTATTCCCCCAGCCATATGTAATCCTCCCCATACATGTAACAATCGTGATAGATCGCCGCCGCTTCCATGATATTCGCATTTTCCGGTATGCGTCCTGCCCTGGCATATCTGCTCCAGTTCATCAGCAGCGCAAGATCAGAGCGCACCTTGGTAAGATCAAGCGCATACGTCCGGTTTTCCACCACCAGAAGATTTTCTACACCGGATTTATCCAATGCCTTCCGCAGATACGAAACGGTGGTATAAAAAAGTACGGATGCCTTTTCCCTCTCTGTCTCCGGCCACAGCCTCTCTATGAGTATATCACGCTTAACTCCCCTTCCCTCCTCAAAAAAGAGACATGCAAACAGCTCTCTGGTCTTTCTCGTCCGAAAAGCAATACTTCCCAACGGCCCTTTCGCCGAGAACTGCCCCAGACATTTTACCTGAAGAAAACCCTTCCCTTTACATTCCTCCGCAAACTCTGCCGACCTCGCCCACTCGCCGCACCCGGCATAATATTCGCTGGCCTGATAAATTATTTGCTCCTTTCGTCCTGCTTTTACCATACTGCCCAAAAAGTCCGCAAACACCGAAAAATAACAGTATTTATTCGTTTGTTTCTGTTTGGAAATAAAAAGATTTTCACGCACAAGATATTCCAATATTTGCTCCGAATCCCCGCGCCCCAACACATAGTTGCAAAGGCCGGCATCCAGTTCTCCAAGAACAGATGTCTCCGTCAAAAATTTCTGAATATCATCCGGCAATTTACTAAAAATTTCATAGAAAATATAATCATAAAGATGTGACTCATCAAAACAGAGCGGCGCGTCCTTCTCCGCTTCTTCGCTCCTCATACCAAGTCCCGCAAACACAACCCCGGCAGGCCATCCCCTGGTATATTTCTGGATGCTTTCCACGAGAGTATCCGGCAAACTTCTTCCGGTAATCCGGCTTAGAAGCAGATTTGTCTCGCTTCCGCTGAACAGCAGATGTTTTGCATAGACGACTAATACTCTCTGGCGCATCAGATACGCCGCAAGAAATTTGGGGAAATCCCCTTTTACCGCAAAAAAAAGACGTACTTTTCCCTGCCCATACTCAATCAGATTTCTCATAAAGCTGTAAACATACTCGCTCCTTACTGTCTGAAAATCATCAATGCAGATATAAAATTGTTTCTCCTCAAGCCTCAAAAGAAAAGAGGAGAGAAATCTGTCATAAAGCTTCTCTATATTCTCCTCCTTCTGCCGCTTTTCCCTTATCTCCCGAAGACTGAGCCGCACTGTCTTTGAGACGGCCAGACAAATTCCGTGCAAAAAATTGCGCGGATTATCGTCCAGTTCATTGATCCTATACCATCCGCAATGTCCGTTATGCCGTCTTGCAAACTCCGCCATAAGCGCCGTCTTTCCAAATCCCGCTCCGGCCCAGAAAACAACTACCTCCTCCTTACTTTTTTCAAGCCGGTCAATCAGCTCGTCTCTGTTTATCATATTTTTTTCTTCCTTTGGAATACAAATTTTCGATTCCAAAAGAGACATCAATTCTTCTTCACTCACCTTTTATGCTCCCACAATTTTATTTTATGTCCGAAAGAGAATTGACACGCAGGTTCCCTCTCCCTCCACGCTCTCAATGTCTACCTCTGCATTGTGACAAATCGCGCCGTGCTTGACAATAGAAAGACCAAGTCCTGTTCCGCCGACGGTTTTTGAATGACTCTTGTCAACGCGATAAAAGCGTTCAAAGACTCTTGGCATATCCTCGGACGGAATCCCAAGCCCGCAATCCCTCACCGACAGCTTCACTCCGCCGTCCGACGATTCAAATATTACATCGACAACTCCGTTATCTTTATTATACTTAATCGCGTTGTCACAGAGATTGTATATCATATCTTCCAATATTTTCCTGATACCATTTACTTTAACGCTTTCACCGGTTCTTCTCAAGCTGATATTTCTCCTTTTTGCACAAAACGAAAGCCGCTCCAATATATCCCCGGTAAGCTCATACAAATCAATTTCTTCCCGCTCATACTGCGCCGCTCCTTCATCAAGCCTGGATATCTTAATAATATCGCCCACCAGCGAAATTAGTCTCTGCGCCTCCTCATAAATTGATGTCGAAAAATCAATGACTGTCTCCTCGGCATTGCCGCCCGCTTTCATGATCTCGGCAAAACCCGAAATGGAGGTGAGAGGCGTTTTCAGTTCATGTGACACATTCGATGTAAACTCCCGCCGCATCTGCTCCCTCTCTACCTCCTCCGTCACATCTAAAATCAGCATCACCGCACCGATCACTTCCTCCTCCTCAAATACCGGGCTGGCAATCAAATTGTAATGACGCCTCTCAAGCGTCATTTGACTCTCTGTACGCTCCCCGGACAACGCCTTTTCCATAGTCTCTCTGAAATTCGGAAAACTTCCAAACGCCGGACCGTTGTCTCCCCTGCCTATTTGGAGAAGCTCTGCGGCAGCCTGATTATACGTCAAAGGATTTGTCTGGCGGTCAATAATCAAAAATCCCTCGCTCATATTTTCCGTAATCAGTCTGAACTCCTCCTGCTTTTGCTTTG
Organism: uncultured Roseburia sp.; assembly: GCA_947564465.1. Lineage (GTDB taxonomy): Bacteria > Bacillota > Clostridia > Lachnospirales > Lachnospiraceae > Roseburia_C. The sequence goes on from CANOCV010000051.1 coordinate 4,898, forward strand.
CCTCTCTAAGCTGCGCGGCAATCGTATCTTTCTGTACCGAAAGCTTCGCAAGCAGCGGCGCAAGCTCCTCATACGTCTCATTTTGTAAAGGGTCATTTAAATCAAGCTCATTGATCGGCCTGATAATACCCTCCGATATTCTTCGCGAAAGCAGATACGACATTATCAGCGCAGCCGCCAATACTGCCAACAAGGGCCTTAGCATTTTTAACAGCACGGCAATCACAGAATATTGTGTTGTCGATACCCGCAGAACAGAGCCGTCTCTTAACTTGACGGCGTAATAAATATTCTTTTCCATCAATGTATCGGAATAACGGACGCTCGTCCCAACCCCTTTTTCCAGCGCCTCTCTGACTTCCTGACGATTTGCATGGTTGTCTAAGCCTCCCGTATCCATCGACGTATCTGCAAGCACCTCACCGTCTGCGTTAATCCATGTGATGCGCTTCTCGCTGTTATCAAAATAATGGATATAGGCGCTCCCTGCGATTTCTATTGCATGGGAAATGTAGGCCGCCTCGCTGCCAAGCTCCTCCTCAATCTGCCGCTCAAAAAAATCAAACAAAATTCCTACAATCATCAAAAGGCTTGACGCCAACACCAAAAGCGCGGTCACAAAGCCGGAGCGAAATATTTTCTTATTCATCCGCTCCCCCTCCAAGCTTATAGCCAATGCCTTTTACCGTCTGTATCAGGCTTCCCGCCTCCCCAAGCTTAATGCGAAGCCTCCTTATATGTACGTCCAGGGTTCTTGACTCGTCATAAAATTCCCCCCATACCTTACAGAGAAGTTCCTCACGCTCCACAACATTTCCGCCCGCCTCCAACAACGCCATAAGCAGAGAATACTCCTTGTATGACAATGCAACGGATTTTCCTGACGCCTCTATAATATGCCGGTCGGGGTTTACATATAAATCGCCGACTTTATAGCTCTTCCCCTGCCTTCCTTCCGTCCGCTTATATCTACGAAGAACCGCGCGCACTCTCGATACAAGCTCCGTCATCCCGAAAGGCTTTGTGATATAATCGTCGGCCCCCATATCAAGGCCCGTAACCTTGTCAAATTCGCTGTCCTTTGCCGTTAGCATAATAACCGGAATGTCTGCGTACTTTTCATGCTCCCGCAGCTTTCTTAAAACCGCAAGTCCATCCTCTCCGGGAAGCATAATATCAAGTAAAAAAAGCTCCGGCATAAGAGACGGCAGCTCCTCCCAAAATTCTAACGAGGCGGCGTATCCTTTGATCTCATAGCCCTCCCTTGCAAGGGCATAACACACCAGCTTGCGAATATTATTGTCGTCCTCAACAAAACAAATCAAACTATCTACCTCCGCACTTTACGTACCTCTGTTCTTATATGTATACAATATAACACGTTATCCTGACTTGTTCAATTGGAACAAAAGTGCGCTTCTTTCCTATGATATAAAAAAGACGGCATATCCTTTAAACAGAATACGCCGCCTAGCCGGAAACTATCAAATATATTTTACTGTTCCATCTGACGTCCAAGGAAACCCGCCGCCGTCATAGCGAGCTTGCTCTCCGTCTCTCCCACCTGGCTTTTCTCATCCTTGTTATACAAGATCACAGAGCCGATGGCATCTCCCTCACAGATAATGGTGCTGATTGCCTCTCCCGCATAATCGCCCCCGTCGTCAAGCGTGACCTTTATAAATTTACTGTCCGACTGGGAGGCAAGGATATTGGCGCGCTCCTCAATTGCAATCTCAAGCTGCTTGCTGATTGGCTTTCCCTCAAAATCCTTCTTCCCGTTTCCCGCCGCCGCAATGACATGGTCACGGTCCGTGATACACACAAGCTGACCCGTGGTCTGTGCAAGACTTTCCGCATACTGTCCCGCAAACTGCCCCAGCTCGCCGATCGGAGAATATTTCTTCAAAATAATCTCACCCTGTCTGTCGGTAAATATCTCTAACGGATCTCCCTCTCTGATCCGAAGCGTTCTTCTGATCTCTTTCGGCACCACTACTCTTCCCAGGTCATCTATTCTTCTAACTATCCCTGTTGCTTTCATATCCATAATCCTCCATTTACAAATCTCTTTCAAATTCAGTGATTCTAGTATCTGTAAACGGTGGGATTTTATACCTCAATAATTTTTATGTTTCCATGCTTTTATCTCTTCAAGCTTCCTCTTAACGTCAAACTCCGCACCCTCTCCCGACGGACGGTAATATTCCCTGTCCGAAAGAGAATCCGGCAGACAGGGCATCCTTGTAAGCTTCTCCTTAGAGTCATGGGCATACTGATATCCCTCTCCATACTTTAAGTCCTTCATCAGCGAAGTCACGGCATTTCTAAGCTGCATCGGCACCGGCTCCGCCTTCCTCTCACGGATGTCCGCCTTGACCTCCTCGCACGCTACATACAACGCGTTCGATTTGGGCGCCATCGCCAGATAAACAACGGCGTGCGCCAGATTCACATCACATTCCGGCATCCCGTTAAAATGACATGCCTGATAAGCGGCAACAGCCACCTGAAGTGCATTGCTGTCGGCAAGTCCGATATCCTCACTCGCAAAACGAATCAGCCTTCTGGCAATATATAACGGATTCTCTCCGCCCTCTAACATTCGCTCCATCCAATATACTGCCGCGTCCGGATCACTGTTGCGCATAGACTTATGAAGAGCCGAAATGATATTATAGTGCTCCTCCCCTGTCTTATCATAAAGTAAGGACTTTCTGCTGACACACTGCTCCATGCCCTCGTTTGTTACCGTAATACCCTCTGCACTAAGCTCTCCGTTTAGAACCGCCATCTCTAAGGTATTCAACGCCGTTCTCGCATCTCCGTTCGCAAATGCCGCAATCGCCCTTAGCTGATCTTCGCTTATCCGCACATTCTGGTTCAAAAACCCTGCCGGGCTTTTTAAGGCGTGCTCTAATAATTTTACAATATCTTTTTCCTCTAACGCTTTTAAGACAAATACTTTACAACGTGAAAGCAACGCCGCATTGATCTCAAAGGACGGATTCTCCGTTGTCGCTCCGATCAATATGATGCTCCCCTTTTCCACAAACGGAAGAAAGGCATCCTGCTGCGCCTTGTTGAAACGGTGAATCTCGTCTACAAACAACACCGTCTTTACACCCATCTTTCTGCTCATCTCCGCGTGCGCCATGACATCCTTAATTTCCTTGATGCCGCTGGTTACGGCGCTAAAATTAATAAAATCCGCCTTTGTCTTTCCCGCAATAATACTTGCGAGGCTTGTCTTTCCCACACCCGGAGGCCCCCAGAATATCATAGACGATATCTGATCCCTCTCAATCAGCTGCCGCAACATCTTCCCCCTGCCAAGCAAATGCTCCTGCCCCGCAAACTCCTCCAAATCCTTCGGACGAAGGCGGCTTGCAAGCGGGACACTCTGTTCGCCTTGATCAAATAGAGACATTTGCTCCATATCCGCACCTCCATCGAAAACTATCGCTGCTCCTGCTTACGATTACTAAATATTTCTAAAATCATTATATGCAGCGTTGTCCGCTGCGTCAATGCTTTAAAAACAATTATCCAACCTGATGCGCCCGAAACCTTCTCCACGCACCGACGGCCAGCAGCAAAATGAGCGGTACCAGAATAAGAACACCATACTGATACGGCGTTAAATATACAGCGCCTATTTTTAACGGCACATCATCCAAAACCGCTTCCCCGCTCATCAGTTTTCCCGGCAGAAAATGAAACAGCATGCGAACAAACCTGTATTTGTACGGTACTTCCAGAAATATTCCGCCGAATAAAACAACGGTAACAGGGATGATAACGGCAAAGGAGGACTTCATCACTGCCGACAGCAGCATTACAATTCCCGACGTAAGGCACACTGCCAGAATATTATATAAAAACATAAGCATCACTGTCTGCCCCATCGTCAGCGGATAGCCGCTCGTTACATATCCCAACTGAATCGGCGCGTTCGCCCCTTCAAACCCATGAATACAGCTCAATTCACAAAAAGCGGCTGTCAAAAAAATCAGGCTCACCGCAGCCGCAAACGAAAATCCCGCCAGCAGCTTTGCCGTAATCACCTTGCTTTTTCCATATTTGGAAGCAAGCATCAGGGCGTCTACCCCGCTTGTATATTCTCCCGCAAAAATTCCTGCAAGACAGACTGCCACCGCAAAAGCGGTGATCATACCGTTTGTATACTGCAGCGAAATAAACCTCCGATACGCTCTTATGTAGCTGTAACGAAACGGCTTTTCTACCTGCTCATCAAGCTTTTTCAGAAACGTTATTTCTCCCTCGCTAAGATATTCGGCCTTATACTTCGTCTCCATCGCTGCCTGCCTGTATTCATAAAATTTATTTACATCCATCGTCAAAATATCGACGCCCACACCGTTTACCAGGGATACCAGGGAATTATAAGGGCGCGCATACATACGATAAGCATCCCACTCCTCTTTTGTATCATATGCATTTGTCACATAATCAACCGGATACTTTTTGAATGTCTCCCGCGCCTCCTCCAAAAGCCCTGCATCCACCGCCTCCCCGGTATAACTCATTTCTTCTTTTTTTCTCTCCGTCTCATTTTGATATCCGCTGCTCACTACCTCGCCTCCCGCTGTGATGCTGCCGCTTAAAACAGCCATCCCTCCGGAAATCATAATGAGGGCGAACGCCGCCGCAAGTGCAATTTTGACGGTTCTCTGTCTGAAAATCTTTTTATATTCATATTGCACTAAAACAAACACTTCACGCATATTATCCCTCCTGTGTACCAAAATAATGCATATAGAGATCTTCCAATGACTTCTCTTCTTCACATGAAATATCTTTCTTTCGCGTTCCCTGATAGATAATGCTCCCCGCCTTCATCATCAAAACCTCATTTGCGATATGCTCCACATCCGACACGATATGAGTAGACAAAAGTACAATCCGCTCGTCGCCAAGACGCGCTATCATATCCCGAAATTTCACCCGCTCCTTCGGGTCCAATCCCGCTGTCGGCTCGTCCAAAACGAGAAGATCCGGATCGTTAATCAGAGCCTGCGCAATCCCGAGCCGCTGCTTCATCCCGCCGGAAAACGTTTTGATTTTCTTTTTTGCCTCACCGGAGAGATTCACCATATCGAGAAGCTCCTGCGTTTTTTGCTTTGCAATTTTCTTCGGAATCCCCTTTAGGGACGCCATATATAAAAGGAAATCCTGCGCCGAAAAATTGGGATAATAGCCAAAATCCTGCGGCAGATAGCCAAGCCGGTCACGGTATCCCTCCTCTTTTACTTCCATACCGTCCAGTCTCACCTCGCCGCTGGTCGGCGTAAGCACGCCGCATATTAAACGCATCAGTGTAGTCTTTCCGGCGCCGTTGGCCCCCAAAAGGCCATATACCCCCGGATGCATCCGCAAAGATATGCGATCTACCGCAATTTTATTCTTGTATTGTTTACTTACTCGGTCAAGTACAAGCTCCATCGTCCTTCCTCCAAATCTTTTTTTATTTTCAGAATCTGCCTGATCAGGATATAACTAAGCGCTGCAAATACAGATGCCCACACGCCAAAATATTTTCCGCTATACAGCTCCCCCGCCGCTTCCGGCAGATAACACGAAAGCATTCCCACAAAAAGTCCCGTCACTGTATAATACCAGCGCTTTTCCCTGCTCCTGCTGTGGATTTGTATTGCAAGGATAAGTACACAGGTCAAAAGGTACGGCAAAAACAGATAGATTCCCATTGCTAACGCGCTGTAAGAAACGCTCCCCTTCAACATTAAAAATACAGTTATCAGTACAAGCAAATTTACCCCGCATAAAAACCCCGTTCGCACCAGCAAAATCTCGGGCAGATGATAGCGGCAGCAGCATTCCAGCTCCGCCATTTTATAACAGGCGGAACGCCCGCTCTCCGCCGCAACCGCCACAGCAAACAACGGCAAGACTGCCGAAATCAGCCAGAGCAGAGGATCTCCTGAAAAATCCAGCTTCCATCTCCCAACTCCCACGGCAAACGCTAATACACAAAGCGCGCCGATAATCCCCTTTTTTCCGATATAAGAAACCTGTGTAATCACAAAACGATACCACGGCTCTCTTGGCATACGAAGTCCCGAAAGAAACTTCTCCCGCCGCATTGGACGCGGCGCATCGAAACATTTTGCAAGTTTTTTTTCAAACTCCTTGTTCATCTGGTTTCCTCCTGATATTACTCCTGATATTAATAGTCGTTCTCCTCACCTAAAGATAATGCCAATCATCTCAAGCTCTCATAAAGGCTTCTTAATGCCTCTTTCTCCCTCCGGTAAACTGCAAATCTTGACAGACCGCAAATCGACGCAATTTCTCCCACTGACAATTCGTTTGCATAGCGCAGCATGACAATTTCCTGCTGCTCCTCTGGCAAATCTGCCACTGCCTGCTGCAGCATCAGTTTGTCTTCAATCTGTGACGCCCAATCCCCGTCGCCCGCGGGAAGTGTTTTTGCATCTTCCTCAAACTCCAGCTCCTCCGCCATTTTCTTTCCTTTCCTGTAATGGTCCACACAGAGATTATGAGCGATCGTATACAGATAAGCCAGCTTTTTGCCCCTGTGAATATAGGTATTCTGCGCAAAATACCGAAGAAAGGATTCCTGTGTCAAATCCTCTGCCACATATCTGTTGTGTACCTTAAAATAACAGTAGCGGTACACCTTATCATAATGATCCTTCAATTCTTCCGACACGGTTTTCCCTCCTTCTACTATGTATAACGAATCCGTCCGCCCGAATGTGCGAAAAAAATCTTCGAAATACCGGTCCGATATGCGTCTGGACCCTCTCGTCTCCATAACGCATACCCTTTCGGTATCCCGAAGAATTCTTTCTCATCTCTGTGCAGTTTTATCCTACATTTTCTTCCCAATTACTTTATATGCAATTCCGAAAATAATAATCTCAACATACATTGCAATAATTGCGAGCCACGACTCCAAATAATCTCCCAGCAGTATAAAAATAAATGCCAGAATTGCAAACAATAAAAGCGCTCCCACCGCCGCCACTGTATACGCAGCGCGCGTCAACTGAATATTGCGCTCATCATTTTTTTCAATTTCCCTCTCCTTTAGCTTTTCTTTCGAACCAAAACGGTTGCGCAGCAGCCGAAACGCCCCGACTGCAAGTATCCCACTCCCAAACCCCGTCAGCATTCCCGCAAAACGGCTGATGTTTGGCATCTGCGTCTCCCCTGTCATCTGCAAGTGTACCTCTATCAGTATCCCAAGTACAAGCGTTAATACTCCAAGCAGTATAATAAAATAATTTACTTGCTTCTTACATTTGCTACCCATATTACTCTTCCTCATAAATAAAAACTTCTTCTATACTTAATCCAAAATACCGCGCAAGCTTAAATGCAAGCTGAATAGACGGATTATATCGCCCGTTTTCCAAAGAACTAATTGTCTGACGGGATACCTCCAACGCCCGCGCGAGCTCTTCCTGACGGACTCCTCTCTCTACCCGAAGCTCCTCTATCCTGTTTTTCATGCAAACTTCCCTTTCCCGCTTCTGGCAATCTCTGGGGCTTCGCCCTTTTTTACTTAAAATTTTTATATATAAGTATATTAACACTAAAAAAAATGACAGTCAATTATTAAACTTTGCATACTTTGTAATCAAAATATATTCTTATACTTGAATATATTGTCGAAAACGAATATAATATAATAATAAATATTTTATTTAAAACAGAGGAGGAGTCTAATCATGAAGGAAATGTGTCGTACTTTAGGAACAATTGTTTTAGTTTTAGGAATTATAGGTTCTATTGCATTGGCATGGAACAACGGCGTTACTGTGACTTATAATTCCTATTTAGGAAGGACTCTGGAAGACCGGAATTTATTACTTACAATCGTCTGGTTTGTGGGAGGAATCATTACAACAGGGATAAGCGCTACAATTTTGCACGCGCTTGGAGAAATATTAGAAGTCCAGGAATCCATAGCATGGAAGGTTTCATCAATGGAAAACAAAGTAAGCTCGGTAAACCGAAAAGACAGAGAAACTGACGAGATTACATATAAGGGTTCCTGGAAATGCTCAAAATGCGGCAGAGTGAATGCCAAATACACAGGGACTTGCGCGTGCGGTCAGGATAAAGAATAATTTTAAATGTAAGCAGAGAGGGATTCGGCAACCGTACTGATTCCCTCTTTTTTATGTTTCTATATTCTATATAATTACAAATTTTGTCATAGATAGAATATTTATACTTGAACAGTTTCAACAAAACCCATATAATAAAAATATAGAAATGGGTACAATTGCACAAATCTAAATATAAGGGGAATGAATCTATGATAAAATGTAGTAAATGTAATGGCACACCTAATGAACATGATATTATCGGATGGAAATGCAATTCTTGCGGCAAAATATTTCAAGTGACCAAAAATCAATTGCATAGTTTATGGATGAAAAAACAAACCGCTTCGAAAGAATTTTCTTTTAAGTGTCCGGCCTGTAATAATAATATGGATAACGGGAACGAAAAAATTGCCTGGAAATGTTCCTGCGGCAATGTAAATGTAGGAAAACTCATGGATTATGGGGAAGATGACACAGTGATCCATAATAGTAATCTGATTCAGTGTCCTGAGTGCGGAAAAGAAGTCTCAGCCAAAGCTAAAAATTGTGTGCATTGCGGGTATCCAATAAAACCCAAAAAGAAACTGGCGATAAAAAGAATCGGTATTGCAGCCGCATTTATTGCCGTTGTCATAATTTGTATCACAGTTATCCTCATTAGCAACCGGCTCAACGAAACGGAACAGGCTGACGTTGAACGCGCATCGGCTGCTATTGCAGAAATCGGCGAAGTTGATCTTTCAAGTTCTGGAAAAATAATTGATGCAGAAAATATATTTCAAGATCTTTCAGAAAAATGCAAGCGTCATGTTAAAAATCGTAAAGAACTGACAAATGCAAGAGATACATACGATCATCTTAAAGCGGACAAAACAATGGAATTGATTGAGCAAATTGAGACAGTCAGCCTTGAAAACCAAGACGCGGTTGATAATGCCCAAAAATCCTATGATGAACTTTCGGATGAACAGAAAGAGCTTGTAGATAATACCGAAGATTTATTATCGGCTGTAAATCAGCTATCGAATTTAAGGATTGATGATGTAGAATCTAAAATATCCGCCATCGGAACAATTACATTAGATTCTGAAGAAGACATAAAAGCAGCCAGAGAGGCTTACAATAAACTTTCAGACGAAGATAAATCAAAAATATCATCATATGATGACCTGACAAATGCCGAAGCAGCTTATGAAGAGCTGGCCGTAAATAGCTGTATTGATTTAATTGACAGCATTGGAACGGTTGCCCTTGATAGCAAAGATAAAATAAACGAGGCAGAAAATATATATAATTCACTTTCAAAAGATGTTAAAAATAAAGTTACAAATTACTCCACCCTGACGAGCGCAAAAGATACACTCAAACAACTTGAAAAAGAGGAAGACTACCGCCAAAGAACCTTGAATCCGGGAGACTCCTTCAGCACCTCTAAATGGGAAGTAACTTATAAAAAAACCGATATTACCGCCAAATTACTGCCTAACAATACGAGCGGATATTATATGTATTATTATGCAGACGATAACGAAACATTCGTGGATATCGTTTTCGAAATAAAAAATATTGATACGGATATTTTAGGAATCGAAGATATGGTCGGGAACTGTAACGTTGAATACGACGGAGCTACACTTACCAAACGTTATAACTTGTATACAAGCAGCGGTTCACAAATAGACGCCGTCTATTCGTGGGACGGATTAGATGCACTTGATTCCATAACTTTACATGTCGCTATCGGCATGCCAAGGGAATTGCAGACTAACAATAAATCCATAACCGTAAGGCTTAATATTGCAGGTAAAGAAAAAATTTTTTATGTAAGATAGGAGAAAAACGATTATGACAAAAGTGTGGAGTGCCCTTTGGGGCACTCCTTGGAACACACTCCTCAGTGATTTAACAACAGCACACCCCCGGACTCATTCCTTTCACAAGAATCGCAATAAGTAACTTTCAGATAAGGTTTTAAGTCTATTACCTCTCCATTATTATCTTCATCCAGACACAAATAGATTTTGTATACACCATCCTCCGGTATCTCGTATTCTATGTCCTCTTTTATCTTATCCCGCAATACGGATGTAACTGCACCTGACTGAAGATTTACTACATAAATTTTAGCATTTTCGTAATCAGCCAAATCAATACCCGCTACTTTTTTCTGAATTCTCCATGTACTTCCCTTACCCAGGGTATAAGCATCTCCATAGCTGCGATACACTAAATCATTCATAACGGATTTGTCACTCACGTAACTGCTATCCATAATGGCGTTCTCATGCGACTCCATGCCATTAATTTTCCTTTTTGGGTCTTGTGCGGAAGCCACGGTTATCAAAAACACTCCCCCACAAAACACAAAAATCCCCATCCCTATTTTTCTATATTGCCGACTCCATCTCATAACGGTCTCCTCCCGTAAAATCTAAAGTTTTCTCTGACTTTCCTCAATAATTGCTTCTATCTCCTCTTTCTAAAATCCCTTGGCCCATATTGCACATGGCGCTCAAATCCTCTCTTATTCAGTCATCCTCCTTTTGCAGACCCGGAAGTAACACAGCGGCCACACGAAAGGTATATGACCTTAGGGAAATTATAACCCGAAACCTTCACCGAATCAACCGTGATCTTTTTATTCAGTTATTGTAACTGTGAAGCCGAAGGCCGAATCGTTACTGTTTTCCGGTAGAATTCTAAAGCTAAAATTCCAATATTTTATTTATGCCTTAAACCAATGTTTTTCTTTGGACAACCAGCTGTACACCTTCCGCATCGAATACATTCGCCGTCGGCAAACGGACTTTCATCCAGCCTTATTTTTACGGGGCACTGCATGCGGCAGGCCTGGCAGTTCGGTATGCACTCCTCCTTTTTGCGCTTTAGCGCAAAAAATGGCAATTCCGGCAACAGCGAAAAAACCGCTCCCATCGGACACAAAAACTGACAGAAAAATCTTTCATGAATTCCCATTCCAACTACTATCAACAGAAACAATATAATAGCCGCTTCAAGTCCTGCTGTCTTAAAATTCCCTGCTGTCCACAAAGAAAACGGAGTCCATGGACTATATTTTGTAATCATTGCATTCTGCTGCCTAAAACAAAGTAACAATAATAAAATTAATATTATGTATTTTATTTTCTGCAGGTAGGGCACCAGCTTTAAAGATATTCTGAACGGCTTTATTTTCAGCTTTTTTAGAACAAACTGTACAATTTGAAATATCCAGTCTCCTACGGCTCCAAAAGCGCATGCCCAGCCGCAAAATATTCTTCCGCACAGAATTGTCGCGAAACATAATATGACCAGCTTTGTCACAAAGGCGGATGCCTGTATGACAGCCGCATTTCCCATACTTGTAAAAATTTCTTTTATAGCGCCGAATGCCTGCGAGAATAATTCCGGCGCAAAAAGAAAAAATAAAATCTGCACCGCAATTCTTCCATATTGAAGTATTGCTGCTTTTTTTGCCCTTGCTTTTCTGTCAGCAACAGCGGCTCCTCTTGCAGACTGAGCCTGCCCTCTTTCTGCTTTTACTTTTTTATCGATTGCAACACCACTCATATATTATTCTCCATTTCGCCAGACTATTTGTTTTCCGCTTTCTTTAATGCCTCTTTTAAACCGTCTATAATTCCGTTAGACGAATATGTAGCCCCTGTTATGGCATCCACTTCCACGGACTGTTTTTTTACTACTTCCTCAAATATTATTTCCGCCTGCTTAAAATAATCCGGTGTTTCATGATCTGCGTTTGTAGCTCCCGCCGAGGTAATAACACCTCCCTCTATCACAAGTTCAACCTCTATGACTCCGCCGAATCCCTGCGCACTGCCTGTATAGGTTCCATCCGCATACAATGCTTCCGTCTGTATAGCATTGTCTTCTGCCTTTACCGGCTCTGCGGCGGCCTTCTTTTCCATAGCCGCTATTTTATCCTGACGTTTTTCGGCATATCCCTGATAAATGAACAATACGGCACATACGCATAGAACATTTACCGATTTTATAAAAAAGGATTTTATTCGCATAATTTTACCATGCCTTTCCGTTTTTCCTGTTTTCTATTCTCCTGCCGCAGCGCACGCATTTTTAAACGCTTCATACAATGCGTTACAAGAACAGGTTGCGCCGGATACAACATCAGGTACTTGAAGCGGATTGTTCTGTAACTGTTCCAATATGCCCGCCCTTCTGCTCGTTCCGTTTAATGCTCTGGTATAGTACCCCTGATTGCTGTCATCCGTCGAAGATATAATTAAGATATTTTCCAAACGTCCTGATTTAAATAAAATTTCCGTTGTCAGCCAATACGGATCGAACTCTTCATCCTCGTCCGGCTCCACAATAACTGTCGTCTCATATATACCGTCTTTCACGGCCAGCAGTTCTCCGTCAGACCCTTCGCTCTCATCTACTTCCGTATCCGTTTTTTCGGTACTCTCTGTTGTCTCTTCAGTAATTTCTGTCTGGCTCTCCTGTCCTGTCGCCTTTTTCAGCCCTTCCACATATAGAGCCAAAATCGTTTTGGAAGAACAAGTCGCTCCGGAAACGGCAGAAATTTCGGAAGCTGACTGTTTTTCAAGCAGCTGCGCTACCACCCCTTTGTATTTATCCGTTCCGTTTGCAGCTTTCTGATAATATTTCTGATTACTATCCGCATCAGACCCCAGATTGTCTATCTTTATTAGCTTTCCTCCCATAAACGTCACATCTGCGTACATATTATACCTTTCAAATGCCTCATCTTCATCCGGCTCGCAGACAGCTTCTACGTGATATGTTCCGTCTATAACTTTTCCCGGCTCTGTGGAACTAACTTCATCTCCGCCATTTATAACGGTTTCCTCATCAGATTCTTTTTTTGAATTGTTCTTTTTCTTATTTGTCGGCTTTGCTTTTTTTCCGTTTTTCTTAACGGCCTTTGCTTTTGCATTTTCAAAGGCTTCCATAATTGCATTGGAAGAAAATGTAGCTCCGCTGACGGCATCCACGTCCCCGCTCTGCTTCCCAAGAATCTTTTTTACGGTAGGCTTATATGCCTTCGTCCAGTATTCTTCATTCGCACTGTCGTCATTTCCCGTAATTTTCAACCCAAAAATCTTTGTCGCCTTTCCGTTTTTAAATGTCACCTTAACAGAAACGGTATAGCCAAAATTTTCACACACTGCACTTCCGGCATATGTTCCGTCAGCAGGTAAGCCTGACGCCGTCTTTTTATTGGTCTGTTTCTTACTTGTGCTGTCCTGTATTAAGCTATCCGGAGTTTGTGTCGTATGGTCGTCTTCCGTTACTTTATCCGTTTCATCTACAACTGCCTGATTCAGCGCGTCAATAACCGCCTGACGTATTCCATTGGATGAATATGTCGCGCCGGATATCACATCAACATTCGTGGATTGTGCCTGTAAAATCTTCTGAACAACTGCCTCTGCCTTCGCATAAAAATCCGGTGTTTCTTTATCATGGCTAACCACTGTAATATCCGCAATTTTTCCGTCTCTTATTGTCACGGAGACCTTAATTACGCCTCCATATCCCGTTCCCGAACCGGAATATACACCGTCTTTCCATGTCCCCTGTTTTAACTCCCGGTCGGGAGTAACTGATGTCTCGGAGGAATCCGGTGTTTCGGAAGAATCTGATGCTTCTTCGCTGTCTGTTGATTCCTCCTCACTTTCCGTTTTTTTGTCAACGGTTTTCGCCTCAACTATATCGTTATTTTCTGCCACGCCGCCTGTTAAGTTTACTATCACCGGAAAATCCTTATGGATTCCTGTTATGGCACATGTTAGAACTAAAATTGTCGGCGCCAAGAATATCAAATACTTCCAACCTTTCATATCTAACTCCTTTTTCCTTTTTTGGATCTTATATTTATATCATCATCTTTATTTTCCATAGTTCGTAGGTTATCACAAAAATGCCTGCATTTATTTGCGATAACCTTTGAACTATGATTTTCTATTTTTCGATATCATAGTCAAAATCACTTGTAAAATATTCTTCAATTCCCTCTGTAATCGTTATTTTATCGTCTTCGTCTTCTATAATCATGTCAAACTCTCCCCTATTTTTCTTCCAATATTCCAACGCTTTTTCTTTGCCCATAACAAATAATGATGTCGAAAGACCGTCTGCCAGAGTTCCGTCCTCACTAACGATTGTTACGCTTTTGAGCCCGCTCTCTGCCGGATATCCGGTAGCCGGGTCTATAATGTGATGATAGGTTATTCCGTCCTTTTCAAAATATCTTTCATATCCGCCGGAAGTTATCACCGCCTTATCCTTTACGGATATCACTCCCAGATAATCGCCTGCACCATCCGGATTTTCTACCGCCACTTTCCATAACGTTCCATCCGTTTTTGTCTTATACACTTGCACATTTCCTCCGAGTGATACGATTCCTGCGGCTACATTATACTTTTCATATATTTTCATGATTTTGTCTGATGTATAGCCTTTAGCTATCCCGCCCAAATCTATTTTTACATTTTCCGGAAGGCTTATAAATTTGCTGCCTGCATCAAACTCTATTTTGGATGCGTCTACATTTTCCTGCAATTCCATTATTTTATTTTTATCCGGAACTTTGTATTGTTGTGTTGTAAATCCCCACTCTTCCATCAAAGGATATATCGTGATATCAAAAGCTCCCCCCGTACGCTCATATAATTCCATAGACCTTCCCACAAGAAACGCCGTGTCCTCTGAGAGATATTCACTTCCGCTATCATTTACAATAGAAACTTCACTCTCTTCTATTCCGATGCTTAACAATTCGTTCAAACGCTCAATTTCTTTTTCCGCCTCATATACCGCCTGCCGCGCATTCTCTCCGTACGCTGTCAGTGTCATTACGGTATCCATGGCAAATACCTCTTTTGTGACAACGTCATTTGTTTCGGTCGTCTTTTCTTCCGTTTTGATTGTATCTTTGTCTG
>CANOCV010000052.1 GCA_947564465.1 uncultured Roseburia sp.
AGTGCTAAAGTCTATGACTTTCCTATGATATAAAAAGCCCTCCGGGCAGGATCGCACTGCGGCGGAGAGGAAAAATGCCGTATATGCGGCCCGCCGCAGGCGGAGAATCCGGCTCTGCCGGATTCTTTGTTCTGAACAGCAATGAATATTTAAGCAGTCAGAGGAATCAATAGAGATATAAGGAAAAACACGGAGGCGTATTATATGACGCGAACAGGTTTTGAATCGGTTTATAAAGAAATATTTCCTTTTTGGGATGCAATATCGGATGCGGATAAAGACGACATCTGCGTTAATTCCTATGCCGTCACCTATCCTATGGGGAAAAATATTCATGATGGCAATGAATGCTCCGGAGTGATCATTGTCCGTTCGGGAAGTCTCAGACTCTATATGATGTCAGAGGCGGGCAGGGATATTACGCTGTACCGGCTTCATAAAGGCGATATGTGTATGCTGTCTGCATCCTGCGTGCTCGATGCTATTACATTTGATGTGTTTATAGACGCAGAGGAGGACAGCGAGTGCTATGTGATCAGCGGGCCTGTCTTTGCGGCAGTCGCAGAGCGCAATCCGTGTATCAAAATATTTGCGCTTGAGACAGCTGTCAGCCGTTTTTCAGATGTGATGTGGGTGATGCAGCAAATTCTCTTTATGAGTGTAGACAAGCGGCTTGCCATTTTTCTTTTGGATGAATCGGCGAGAACAGGTTCTGATATCATTGCGCTGACTCACGGACAGATTGCTCGTTATATGGGATCTGCCCGTGAGGTTGTGTCAAGAATGCTAAAATATTTTACAAATGAAGGGATTGTGGAAGTTTCCCGCAAGGGTGTAAAAATTCTTGACAAAAAACGTCTGCGCAAATTGGTTTAGCCCTCTAACATGGCAAGAATCTGTGGTTTTAATTTTGCGCCTGCCGACTGATGAATCACTCTGCCGCCTTTTATGACGGCCAGTGTCGGAATGCTTAAAACATTGAATGCCTGTGCCAGTTCCGGTTCTTTGTCCACGTTGATTTTTCCTACAAGATATTGTGGGTTTTCCTTTGCAATTTCATCTATTATGGGAGAGACCATGCGGCAGGGAGCGCACCAGTCGGCGTAGAAATCAAGAAGCACCGGTTTGTCGCTTGTTTTGACGGAATCAAAGTTATTTTTATTTACACTAAGTATTGACATAAGTATTACCTTCCTTTCGTTTGTCTGTAATTATTATATATCGTGTTTTCAATTATTTCTGTGACGAAGTTACATTTATTATTGCGGGCAATGAGCCAAGCGGCCGCGTTTACGCAGATATTTGCCGAATGCCGCTTGGAATAGTTATTGCGTTTTTGGGGCAGACTTTCATCAGCATCCGCAGGCACGTATTTCTGAATGCTGACGGTTGCTTTTCTTTTTAAACCCATGCGGAAATAAATTTCAAAGTATCTTGATTCCCGCGTTTCTTTTGGCTATAATGTTATCGTTATATATATGAAAGACGGAGGTGGACGCATGAGCAATGTGGAAATTGAAAAGATTGCAGTTACTTATGAAAACGGGAATGTATTCCCTCATTTTGGACATACGGGACAGTTTAAGGTTTATGATATTGAGGGCGGGAAGGTTATCGGTGCACAGGTTGTAGATACAGACGGAAAGGGCCACGGCGCTCTTGCGGGAATGCTTTCAGGCTTGAAGGTGGACACGCTGATTTGCGGCGGAATCGGAGCAGGCGCGCAGATGGCCCTAAAAGAAGCAGGAATTAAGCTTTACGGCGGGGTGTCCGGCGACGCGGATGAAGCGGTAAACGCCCTGCTTGCAGGGAATCTTAACTTCAATCCCGAAGTTCATTGTGACCATCATGATCATCACGGGGAGGGCCATCACTGCGGTGAGGCTGGGCATGGATGTACGGGAAATTAGGCAAGCCAAACTGCCAATTACTTAATATTCGTTGTACTAGTTGCTGACGCATTGATAAGTAGGCAAACCCACTTGTCTATTTGTCCATCTGCCGCGTTAGATTTTCTAGTCGTAGCAACCACTACGCCGTCGAAAATCTGCCTTGCATATGAATAAATATCCTGCGTGGTTTTGCAAAATATCAACGTTCCAGCACACTAGAATAATGTTTGGTTTGTCTGAAATGTCACAAAGAAAACGATAAATGATAGTAGGAAATGAGGATAAAAAATGGGAGGCTTTTTTGGAGTAGCGTCGAAGCAGGACTGTGTATTTGATTTGTTTTTTGGTATAGATTATCATTCCCATCTGGGAACCAGGCGCGGAGGTATGGCGGTGTATGGGGAGAACGGTTTTGACCGTTCGATACACAATATAGAAAATGCTCCGTTTCGGACAAAATTTGATAAAGATATGCAGGAGATGAAGGGAAATTATGGAATCGGCTGTATTTCGGATTATGAGCCGCAGCCGCTGATTGTCCAGTCTCATCACGGTACCTATGCGATTACCACAGTAAGCAAAATCAATAATATGAAAGAGCTTGCGAAAAGATTGTTTGAAAACGGTCACTCGCACTTTTTAGAAATGAGCGGCGGTGATATCAATGCGACGGAGCTGGTGGCATCTCTTATCAATCAAAAAGAAAATTTGATTGAGGGGATTTGTTATGCATTGGATCAGATAGACGGTTCCTTGTCCCTTCTTTTGATGAACCAGGCGGGAATTTATGCGGCGCGTGACAAATATGGACGTACGCCGATTGCAATTGGGCAAAAGGAAGATGCGTTCTGTGCCGCGTTTGAAAACTTTTCATATAAAAATCTGGGGTATACGGATTATAAAGAGCTTGGTCCGGGTGAAATTGTAGTCATGACGGACAAGGGCTGCAAGACTCTCGTGGATCCGAATAGTGATATGAAAATATGTACGTTTCTGTGGGTTTATTATGGATATCCGTCCAGCTCCTACGAGGGCGTCAGCGTGGAACAGATGCGTTACAACTGCGGTGCGAAAATGGCAGGGCGCGATAATGTGAAGCCGGATATTGTGGCGGGAGTGCCTGATTCGGGAATTGCACATGCCATCGGCTATGCGAATGCGTCGGGTATACCGTTTTCAAGACCGTTTATAAAATACACGCCGACCTGGCCGCGTTCCTTTATGCCGACAATACAGAGTCAGCGGAATTTGATTGCGAAAATGAAGCTGCTTGCGGTGGAGGATCTCATTCGCGATAAAAGCCTTCTTTTGATAGATGATTCCATAGTAAGAGGGACACAGCTGAGAGAGACCACGGAATTTTTATACAAGAGCGGTGCGAAGGAGGTACACATTCGTCCGGCCTGCCCTCCGCTTTTGTACGGGTGCAAATATCTGAATTTTTCCAGATCCTCGTCCGAGCTGGATCTGATTACACGCCGTGTAATAGAGCGGCTTGAGGATGGAAATGTGACGGATGAAGTGCTGAGGGAGTATACAAATCCGGAGTCTGAAAAATATGAGCGCATGGTAGAGGAGATTCGAAAGGAGCTAAACTTTACGTCTCTGCGTTTCAACAGACTGGATGATATGCTGGACGCAGTGGGCATAGACAAGTGTAAGCTCTGTACCTACTGCTGGGATGGCAGAGAGTAGGAAACAGGGGAAAAAATGGTAACAGTTCAGCCCACGCCCTTTTTACAATCCACAGACCGCCTGCGAAGCAGGCTATTCGCTGCTGGCGCAGCTTCTGTCTGAGGCTTAAGGGGCGTTCTGCTCATGACGTATAAGACATGCTCATTCATGCATACCCGCAGGGCACTTAGCATGATTCGCCTGTCTTATACGCCATGGCTGAACTGTTACAAAAAATGATTGCAAAACAAAGCCATGTGTGGTATGATTTGACCATTAAAACTTTGATGTCTGTTTATCGGCATCAGTGAAATGCGAAGAAGGAGACTCTTGTTTTCAGAAGTCGACAGGAATGTGGCGTCACCGACTGAGAGCGCCGCTTGAAAGAGAAGGCAAAGGGAACACTCCGGAGCAGACCGGTTGAAAGAAGCAATATTTGATGAAAATGATTGTGCAGTAGGTCGGTACGCAGAGTGCACGTTACGCACAAAGAGAGGGAGGATAATTAAGCTGCCGACGGCAGGATTATCTTTCAATGCGGGTGGTACCACGGATAATGAACATTATTCGCCCCGGAATACTTGTCTGTATTCCGGGGCTTTTGTGTTATAGAGAGTTTCCTTTGTAAATAGAAATTCTGCCCATGGATGACAGATATGGAAGACGGAAGTAACAGTTCAGACAGAAAGGAGCAGAAAAATGAGTAATATTTACAGAGACGTAACCTTGGACCATGTAAGCGAGGCTGATATTGACAGAGAAATCAAGGTGGCCGGATGGGTGGAGAATATCCGCGACCACGGAGGGGTATCCTTTATTGATCTTCGGGATATGTATGCCGTGATGCAGGTCGTGATTCGCGACGGGGAGCTGTTAAAGGGCATCAAAAAAGAGCAGGCGGTTTCCATTGAAGGATTGATTGAAAAGAGAGATGAAGAGACTTACAATCCGAAAATCCCAACCGGAACCATTGAGCTGGAGGCGCATAAAATCAATATTTTAGGAGATGTTTATCGGACGCTTCCGTTTGAGATTACGACAAGCCGCGAGGTAAGGGAAGATGTTCGTTTAAAATACCGTTATCTGGATCTTAGAAATAAAAAGGTAAAGGACAACATTGTATTTCGTTCCAATGTGATTTCGTTTTTGCGCCGGACTATGACAGAAATGGGATTTTTGGAGGTGCAGACGCCTATCCTCTGTGCATCGTCGCCGGAGGGGGCGAGAGATTATATTGTTCCGTCCAGAAAATTTAAGGGCAAATTTTACGCGCTGCCGCAGGCGCCGCAGCAGTATAAGCAGCTATTGATGGCATCCGGGTTTGATAAATATTTTCAGATTGCGCCGTGTTTTCGGGACGAGGATGCGAGGGCGGACCGTTCTCCGGGAGAATTTTATCAGCTGGATTTTGAGATGAGCTTTGCCACCCAGGAGGATGTATTTGCGGTCGGCGAGGAAGTGCTGACAAAGACATTTGAGAAATTTGCTCCGGAGGGCTATGCGGTTACAAAGGCTCCGTATCCGGTGATCAGCTATAAACAGGCGATGCTGGAGTTTGGCACGGACAAACCGGATTTGCGCAATCCGCTTCGCATCATGGATGTCACGGAATTTTTCCAGAGATGTACCTTTAAGCCGTTCATCGGAAAGACGGTAAGAGCGATAAGGGTACACGCGGAAATGTCAAAGGGCTTTCATGAGAAATTATTAAAATTTGCGACAGGGCTTGGCATGGGCGGCCTCGGATATCTGGAAGTGATGGAGGATGGAAGCTATAAAGGACCGATTGATAAGTTTATTCCGGAAGAGATGAAAGAAGAATTCCGTAGCTTGACGGGACTTGACGTAGGGGATACAATTTTCTTCATGGCGGATAAAGAAGAGCGTGCGGCGTATTATGCGGGCATGCTTCGCACAGAGCTTGGAGAAAAATTAGAGCTGCTTGAAAAGAACGCGTATCGTTTTTGTTATATCAACGATTTCCCGATGTTTGAAAAAGATCCGGACACCAAGAAAATCGGATTTACGCATAACCCGTTTTCCATGCCTCAGGGCGGTCTTGAGGCGCTAAATACAAAAGATCCGCTTGATATACTGGCGTACCAGTATGATATTGTCTGCAACGGTGTGGAGCTTTCCTCGGGGGCGGTCAGAAACCATGATATGAAGATCATGGTAAAAGCGTTTGAGATTGCGGGCTATGATGAGGAAGCGCTAAAAAATAAATTCGGAGCGCTCTACAATGCGTTTCAGTTTGGAGCGCCTCCGCATGCCGGAATGGCGCCGGGTGTGGACCGCATGATTATGCTGCTTCGTGGTGAGGAGAATATCCGTGAGGTCATTGCGTATCCGATGAACGGAAACGCGGAGGATCTGATGTGTAAAGCGCCGGGAGAGGTGACAGAGCAGCAGCTTAGAGAGGTTCATATCAAGATAAGAGATTAGATATTTATGATGAAAGCAGGAGGCGGCTATGGCAAATATTATTTCAGACGAGACGATCGAATATGTAGGAATCCTTGCAAAGCTGGAATTATCGGAGGAAGAAAAGATAAGAGCCAAGAAGGACATGGGCGATATGCTGGACTACATTGACAAACTAAATGAATTGGATACAGCGGGCGTGGAGCCGATGTCTCATGTATTTCCGGTAAACAATGTGTTCCGCGAGGATATAGTGGTAAACGGTGACGACTCCGAACAGATGCTGAAAAACGCACCGGAAGTTAAGGACAAAAGCTATGTAGTGCCAAGAACCGTAGATTAGAGACGCTGTCTGGTAATAGTTCAGACAGGTCTGTGCATGTACTGCACAGACCGTAAGAAAATGATTCAGGAGTGCAAAAATCCCATCGCAAAGCGATTTTTAATGGATTTTTGCAGTAACAGGGCAGTTGGCTGAACTGTTGCGCTACCTATTAGGAGGAGAAGACATGAGCTTGACAAGTCTGACAGCCGTAGAGCTGGCAAAGAAAATAAAAGCAAAAGAAGTGACTGTCCCGGAGGCGACGAAGGCAGCGCTTGATGCGATTGAAAAACGGGAAGAAAAGATAAACAGCTTCGTGACCGTGGACAGGGAGGGCGCGCTCAAACGCGCCGAAGAGGTGCAGAAGCTGATTAACGATAAAACGCTGACAGGCGCGCTTGCGGGCGTTCCGGTAGCCATTAAGGATAATATGTGCACGAACGGAATGCTGACTACATGCAGCTCCAAAATACTGAATAATTTTGTGCCGACCTATACGGCGCAGGCGGTAGAGAATTTGGAGGCGGCAGGCGCGGTGATATTAGGCAAGACAAATATGGATGAGTTTGCCATGGGCAGCACCACGGAGACATCCGCATTCGGGGTTACGAGGAATCCGTGGAATACGGAACATGTTCCGGGAGGTTCTTCCGGCGGAAGCTGCGCGGCTGTGGCAGCGGAGGAGTGTTACTATGCATTGGGTTCCGATACCGGCGGTTCTATCCGCCAGCCAAGCGCGTTTTGCGGCGTGACAGGAATTAAGCCGACCTATGGGACGGTATCCCGCTATGGTTTGATTGCATACGGTTCTTCACTGGATCAAATCGGTCCCGTTGCCAAGGATGTAACGGACTGCGCGGCGATTTTGGAGGTAATATCGTCCTATGATAAAAAAGATTCCACCTCGCTGAAACGAGACGACACGGATTTCACGTCTGCGCTCGTAGACGACGTAAAAGGAATGCGTATCGGGATTCCGAGGGACTATTTTGGAGACGGACTGGATGGGGAGGTAAAGGAGGCGGTTTTCGCTGCGGCAAAAGTATTAGAGGAAAAAGGAGCCGTCTTGGAGGAGTTTGATTTAAGCCTTGTGGAATACGCAATTCCCGCGTATTATGTGATTGCGTCCGCGGAGGCAAGCTCTAATCTTGCGCGGTTTGACGGCGTCAAATACGGATACCGCACAGGGGCTTGCGAAGGACTCCACGACATGTATAAAAAGACGCGCTCCGAAGGATTTGGCGCGGAGGTAAAGCGTCGGATTATGCTGGGTTCATTTGTTTTGAGCTCCGGCTATTATGACGCCTATTATCTAAAAGCGCTTCGCACGAAAGCATTGATAAAACAGGCGTTTGGTAAAGCGTTTGAAAAATACGATGTGATTTTAGGGCCGGCTGCGCCGACTACGGCGCCGCGTCTTGGCGAGTCGCTTTTGGATCCGATAAAAATGTATCTTGGAGATATCTATACGATATCCGTAAATCTTGCAGGACTTCCGGGAATTTCACTTCCGTGCGGAATTGACGGCAAAGGACTTCCGATTGGAATGCAGTTGATTGGAGACTGTTTTAAAGAGAAGAATATTATCCGGGCGGCGTACGCGTTTGAGTGTACAAGAGAATATCGTCACTGTTCGATGACAGAGGAATAGAAGGGAGAGAAGATGATGAGTAAACAATATGAAATGGTCATCGGCTTAGAGGTGCATGTAGAGTTGGCGACGAAAACTAAAATTTTCTGTTCCTGTTCCACTGCATTCGGGGGGGCGCCGAACACACATACCTGTCCGGTGTGCACCGGAATGCCCGGGTCGCTTCCTGTTTTGAACAAGCAGGTGGTGGAATATGCGATGGCGGTGGGACTTGCGACAAACTGCGAAATTACCCGCTGCAACAAATTTGACAGAAAAAATTATTTTTATCCCGATAATCCGCAGAACTATCAGATATCCCAGCTGTACCTGCCGATTTGCCGCAACGGAAGCGTCGAGATTCAAACCGAAAACGGCACAAAGAGCATTGGAATCCATGAGATTCATATGGAGGAGGACGCGGGAAAATTAATTCACGACGAGTGGGGCGATTGTTCCCTTGTAGACTTTAACCGTTCCGGCGTGCCTCTGATTGAAATTGTATCAGAGCCGGATATGCGTTCGGCCGAGGAGGTCATTGCATACCTTGACAAGCTGCGCATGACGATTCAATATCTGGGAGCTTCCGACTGTAAGCTGCAGGAAGGCTCCATGCGTGCGGATGTAAATATTTCCGTTCGCGAGGCGGGAACTACAAAGCTTGGCACGCGTACCGAGATGAAGAATCTGAATTCCTTTCGGGCCATTGCGAGAGCGATTGAGAATGAGAAGAACCGCCAGATTGATCTTATCGAATCCGGTGAAAAGGTGATTCAGGAGACGAGACGCTGGGATGATACGAAGGAATATTCCTACGCGATGCGTTCCAAAGAGGACGCTCAGGATTACCGCTATTTTCCGGAGCCGGATCTGGTTCCGGTTGTAATAAACGACGAATGGATTGCAGAGGTTAAGAGCCGACAGCCGGAGCTTCGGGAAGCGAAGCTTGCGCGCTACAAAGAAGAGTACGGCCTGCCGGATTATGATGCGGATATCATCACGGGTTCCAAGCGGATGGCGGATATTTTTGAGGCGGCCACGGCAATCTGCGGGAAGCCGAAAAAGGTATCCAACTGGTTGATGGTAGAGACAATGCGGCTGCTAAAGGAACATGCGATGGAGCCGGAGGATATTACGTTTTCACCGAAGAATCTGGCAAAATTGGTGGAACTTGCGGATGCGGGAACTATAAACAGTACCGTTGCCAAGGAAGTGTTTGAAAAGATTTTCGATGAAGATATCGATCCGGACGAATATGTGCAGGAGAATGGTTTAAAGACCGTGAACGACGAGGGCGAGCTGCGCACGGTGATCGGACAGGTAGTCAAAGACAATCCGCAGTCGGTGGAGGATTACCATAACGGCAAAGAAAAGGCGATCGGTTTCCTTGTGGGACAGACGATGAAGGCGATGAAGGGCAAAGCCAATCCTGCAATGGTAAATCAGATTTTAAAAGAGCTTCTATAAAAATGCGGTGCGGATAAAGCATAGATACGGGTGTGGAGAGAAACGTTATGGCGGAGAGAAACAAAGGAAAAAGACTTGTAAAATACGTGCCGGATTATGTGGTGTTTGATTTGGAAACTACCGGTATGAGTCCGGCGGCAGATGAAATTATTGAAATTTCGGCGGTGCGGGTGAAGGAAAGGGAGATTGTAGATACATTTTCGACATTAGTCAATCCGGGCCGCCCGATCCCGCGGCAGGCCACGGCGGTCAATGGCATTACGGATGAAATGGTGCGAAGTGCGCCTGAGATTGCGGAGGCGCTTGCGGACTTTTTGGTGTTTATCGGGGATTTTGTGTTGGTGGGACACAATATTCATTCTTTTGATTTGAAATTTATCTATGAAAAGGCAGAGAATCTGTTTGGCAAAACGGTGGGCAACGATTACATTGATACGCTGTATATGGCGAGACAGTGCCTGCCGGGGCTTTCCCATCATAAGCTTGTCGATGTGGCGTCATATTTTCATATCAGCGTCGAGGGGGCGCACCGTGCGCTCAATGACTGTATCATGAATTTGAAGTGTTATGAAAAGCTTGCAAAGCTGCAGGAGGACATTGACATAGAGCTATGTCCCAGGTGCGGCGGTGAGATGAAGAGGCGCAACGGAAAATTTGGGGAGTTTTTGGGGTGCAGTAATTTTCCGAATTGCAGATATACGGCGCAGATTCGAAAATAAGGCGGTAATAGAAGAAGGAAGGGAGCGTGAAGCGGTGAATACGGAGCATCAAAAGGTCGTTTGGATTATGCATGAAGTGGAGAAGAGCATAAAGGGAAAACCGGACTGTATCAGGAAGGCCCTGTCTGCGATTTTAGCCGGCGGACATATACTGATCGAGGATGTACCGGGGGTGGGAAAGACAACGCTTGCGACGGCATTTGCAAAAGTGATGGCGCTGCAGAGCCAGAGAGTGCAGTTTACGCCGGACGTGCTGCCCTCCGATATACTGGGATTTTCCATGTACCATAAAGATGTGATGGAGTTTGTGTATTGCCCGGGACCGATTATGTGCAATCTGTTTCTTGCAGATGAGATCAACCGGACTTCACCGAAAACGCAGTCCGCGCTGTTGGAAGTAATGGAGGAAGGGCGCGTGACTGTGGACGGCGTTACAAGGGAGGTTCCAACCCCCTTTATTGTGATGGCGACGCAGAATCCAAAGGGAAGTGCGGGGACACAGCTTTTGCCGGAGTCTCAGCTTGACCGATTTATGATTTGTATGAGCATGGGATATCCGAAAGCGGAGTATGAGATTGAAATTGCAAAAGGGAGAAGCATGAAGGACGGTACAGAGGAGATTGCGCAGGTGCTGGATGATACAGGGTTAGTGGAACTGGTTGATATGGTGGAAAACGTTTATGTTCATGAAAATGTGTACCGCTATATTGTAAAGCTAATTGCGGCAACGAGAGAGAATGTCTATATTGATCTCGGCGTCAGCCCCAGAGGAACGGTTGCGCTCACAAAAATGGCGAAATCGCAGGCGTTCCTTAGCGGAAGGGACTATGTGCTGCCGGAGGATGTGCGGGAAGTATTTTTGGATGTTGCAAGACATAGGATTGTGCCAAATACAAAGGCGAGGGCAACGCATATCACGCCGGAGGCAATACTGCAGACGATCATGAAAGAGGTTTCCTCGCCTACCATACAGAAGGAGAAGAAAGAATATCATGCTTAAGGTTCTTGCATACGTTCTTGCAATGGGACTTACGGTTTATGTCGGGGTAATCTATTCCAGTGTATCGCTTCTTTTGCTGTTTGTGCTGGAGTTTTTTTTCCTTTTGTTGGATGCGGTATTTTTTCTTTTTCAGAGGCGCAAATGCAGTGTCTGTCTTACGTTTCCGCTGCCGGTGGCGGAGAGAGGGCAGCGGATTCCGGTTGAAATTGCTCTGAAAAATAAAGGAAGGCTCTTTAACGTCAGGGCGGATATCCTATTGGAGTACCGTAAGTTTCCAAGAGGGAAAAGGAAGGTTTTTAAAATTCCGGGTTTTTTGGAGGCGAAGGGGACGGCGCAGTTTTTTACGCATATAAAAAGCTTAGAGAGCGGCAGTTATCATTTTGAACGGGCAAAAGTAAGGCTGTATGATCCGCTGTCGCTGTTTTGGACGGGAAAGAAATTTATCCTCTCGGAAAGGATCGACGTTATGCCGCCAATATATGCGACGGGGGTTCTTGTTTCCGAGCCGGTGCGTCATTTTCAGGGAGAAAGTGATATTTATGACAATCTTCGGGGAGGGGACGATGCGTCCGAGACATTTCAGATACGTCCGTTTCGCAAGGGCGACAAGTTGAAGGATATTCACTGGAAATTAAGCGCCAAGGAGGATGAGTGGATTGTCAGAGAAAACGGGCAGCCGTTGGCCTGTGCGGTTGTGCTGTTTCTTGATTTTTCGGATGCGGGAAAAAAGCTTGAGAGTGATACGGATGATATGATTTCGCTGGCGGCAAGTATTTCATTTGCGTTGTCAGAGGCAAAGTGTCCGCACTATATTTCATGGTATGCGGGCACGGAAAAAGATATTGTGCGCATCCGTGTGGACGACGAGGAGGGGTTATATCTTTTCCTGAACAGGATGTTTACGGAGTGCTTCGCCGATGAGACACATGATCTTTTAGAGGAATACCGGGATCGTTATAAGGGGGAGGGGTATTTGACAAACATCCGTGTGAACCGGCGGCTGACTCTTTCCGTAAATGGAGAGGAAATCGGGACATTTTCGCCGGAGAGCCTTAAGGAGGAATTGGCGGAGTTGGTAATCAGAGTGTAGGAATCGGATATGAGAAATAAATGGCAAAATGGTGGCGTAGGAAAAAAGAAAAAAGACAGCCTTGTGATTGCGGGTGAAATCTTCGTTCAGGGAGAGGAACAGACGAATACACAAAACGCATTAAGCCGTGTATTGGTCTGGTTTTTTGTGACTGCATCGGCGTCACTTGTGTTTGCGGGGGTTCTTTTGGATTTCGCCAGGATATGGCAGGCAGAGTATCGGCGGGAGTTTGCGCTCATAATCCTTGGTATTTCAGCAGGCATATCTCTTGTGGTTTGTCTGGAGGAGAAAATTCGTTTTCTGTCGGCTGTGGTATCGCTTTTCTTGTTTGCTGTGGGAGCCTATACTTATGCCCGTCTTTTCGAGGGAGCGAAGGAATGCGCAAATCTTATTATAGCGTCCTGGAATTTATATTTTGATACGCACTATGGGGCGTATCACATTGCTCAGTCGGAGCTTTCTTATTTTTTGCTTTATGTTCTGGCGTGGCTTATACTGCTTTATGTGCGGTCCGTTCTTAAGGCCGGAAGCAGAGCGGGAATCATACTGCCGTGTGTAAGTATTGTCTGTATGGGGCTCCTTGTGGGAAAAGGACCGGACGGGGAAGCGTTTTTTCTTATGCTTGCAGGGACTTTGCCGGCGTTTGCTTTTGCGGGGAGGAGCGGCGGAAGGATCTGCCCCGGGCGGCTTCTGTTAAAAAACGGCCTTCTCGTGGTGGCCGTGTTTGCGGCGGGAACGCTTGCATATGGACGGTTGGAGGAAGAACTGTCAGTGCGGGTAAAAGAAAATCATGACAGTCTTTTAGCTTATCAGAGGAACTTGGAACAGCAGGTCATTGACTTTGTGGATGATTTTGAAGGCGGTTTTTCTGTTTTTAGCGGAAACAGCTCCAATGGCCGGATTACAAACCGAAGTCCTCATTATACAGACAAGGAGATGTTCTGGGTTACAATGGAGGAGAAGCCGGAGGCAAAATTGTATTTTCGCGGATTTGTAGGAGATACCTATGAGGACGGAAAATGGAGTCCGGTGGAGGAAGAAGAGTTTTTTTCTATGACAGAGGGGACAGCGCTTTCACATGAAGAACAGGGTAAGGCGATACTGAATCAGTCGTTTGAATTTGGTGATATGTGGCTTGGCATGCCAAATGAGTTTGTAGAGATGCTTTACTCCGATAATTGCGGGGAGTACGCATATCTTCCATATTTTTCGAGTCTTTACGGGATAGAGCTTCAGGATCTTATGATTGATGCGGATGCCGTAATAAGGCGGCCGAAGGATACGGTTCATCTTGCTTTTCGTATGATACAGATGAGCGCCGGAGTGCTCGGCGGCGCAGGATATCAATATGCGGTACAAATTCCGAATAGGGAAGAATTTATTTCGCAGTATTCCGGGCATGCCAGAATCCATTATACGCAGGTTCCCGCACAGGGGATTGAAAGAATTTTGTCGCTTGCCGATACCTGGAAGAGAGAAGGGTATGGGGTTGAGCCATATGATTTTAACTATGCGATTCCAATCAGCAAGGTTGTCACGGAATTGGAGGCCGGAACAACATACAGCCTGAATCCGGGAAGAGTTCCGTTCGGGACGGATGTGGTAGAAAATTTCCTGTTTGACAGTAAGGAGGGATTTTGTATTCATTACGCTTCGGCCGCGACACTTCTTCTGAGAAGACTTGGGGTGCCGGCGCGTTACGTCAGCGGTTATGCCGTTGACCCCGCGGAGTTTGAGAAGAATCCGGACGGAAGTTATACGGCGTCTGTTGTAGATAGAAACGGTCATGCATGGGTGGAGGTTTTTATGGATCGGGCGGGCTGGATTCCGATTGAGGCTACGGCGGGAGTGTACAGTATGAATTATGGGATGGACGAAGATTCTATAAGGAATGCCGAGATGATGCGAGAGATTCTGGGCGAAGAGGACGAGACGGAGACACAGAGGGATATTCCGAAAGAAACGGAGAACAGGCAGGAAACAGAGAAAGCTTCGGAGGCACAAAAGACGCTTTTCGACTCTCAAAGAGCGGATAGGGATATCCGTTGGATTTTTTTGATTGCGGCAGTTTGTATTCCCGCGTCGGTGCTTTTAAACAAAAGACGAAGAGAACTTGTGCGAAAAAGGAAATTGCGTAAAGCGGATACGCGCTCGGCAGTGTTGGAAATCTCTCATGATATTTATAAGCTCCTTCGGCGTGCGGACGTCATTAAAGAGAAAAATATGACGGACGAAGCATATATAAAGCAGGCACAAAAGTGGGCAGAGCAGCAGGGCGAGGACGGTTTTGCCGCGTTTATGGAATGTGTGAGGCGGACGGCATTTTCAGAGTATATGCCCTCGAAGGAAGAGGTTATAGAGGGGAGAAGGATTTACCGTAAGCTTGTGGAAAAGCAAAGGCGTGGTAACAAGGAAAAGTCTGAAAACAATTTGAATATCTGAATTTTTTATGAAAATTCAGGGATTTTCTTGCGCTTCCTATCGGGGTGAATTATAATAACCATGTATATTTATATGATTTCGTATGAGACTGTTGCATAGAATTAGCCGGGTAGGCTTTAGAGGAGAGAATAATGTCGGATAAGGATAGAGAATTTGAGCAGGAAGAGGCCGCAGACAGTGGCGAGGTAGTTGATGAGGGAAAAGATGATTTTGAGGACATCTGTTATATCTGCAGACGCCCGGAGAGCGTAGCGGGAAAGATGATCAAGATTCCGAATGATATTTGTATTTGTCAGGACTGTATGCAGCGTACCTTTGACAGCATGAACAATGCTGGTATGGGGAATCTAAATTTTGGCGGTATGAATGTAGAGGATTTGATCAATTCGGGAAAGACGCCGAATATCAGCATGATTAACCTTTCGGATCTTTCCGGCTTTATGCCGCAGAGCCAGAAGCTTAAGAAAAAAAAGGCGAAGAAGGAAAAAGCGCCGGAGCCGGTGCTTGATATTCATTCCATTCCGGCGCCTCACAAGATTAAGGCGAGCCTTGACGAATACATTATCGGGCAGGAGCATGCCAAGAAAGTGATGTCGGTAGCCGTCTATAACCATTATAAGCGTGTAGCTGATGACGCGAAAAAGAATGCGGACGGCATTGAGATTGAGAAGTCCAATATGCTTATGATCGGGCCGACTGGAAGCGGGAAGACATATCTTGTCAAGACGCTGGCAAGACTTTTGGATGTGCCGCTTGCAATTACGGACGCCACTTCTCTGACGGAAGCGGGATATATAGGGGATGATATCGAGAGTGTAGTCAGCAAGCTTTTAGCGGCAGCGGACAATGATGTGGAGAAGGCGGAGCACGGAATTATATTTATTGATGAGATAGATAAGATTGCGAAGAAGCGCAACACGAATCAGCGCGATGTCAGCGGGGAATCTGTGCAGCAGGGAATGCTAAAGCTTTTAGAGGGCGCAGAGATTGAGGTTCCGGTAGGGGCAAGCAGCAAGAATGCTATGGTGCCGCTGACCACGGTCAATACAAAGGATATCCTTTTCATTTGCGGAGGCGCTTTTCCGGATCTGGAGGAGGTGATCAAGGAGCGTTTGAATAAAGAGGCGTCGATTGGTTTTCGGGCGGATCTTAAGGACAAATATGATCACGACGAGAATCTTTTGCAGAAGGTTACGGTGGAGGATGTCCGTAAGTTTGGGATGATACCGGAGTTTTTGGGACGTCTGCCGATTCTGTTTTCTCTTGAGGCGCTGACCGAGGATATGCTGGTGCGCATCCTCAGAGAGCCGAAGAATGCAATTGTGAAGCAGTATCAGAAGCTACTGGAATATGACGAGGTGAAGCTTGAATTTGAGGAGGAGGCGCTCTATTCTATTGCTAAAATGGCGAAGGAAAAGAAGGTCGGAGCCAGAGCGCTTCGCGCGATTATTGAAGAGTTTATGCTGGATATTATGTACGAGATACCGAAGGACGACAATATCGGCATGGTGACGATTACGAAAGAGTATGTAGAAAAGACCGGAGGGCCGCGGATTACAATGCGGGGCTGTATGGGAATCGGGGAGAAGAGTGTGGAAAGAGTCGGGATGGCGTAGAGCAGTTTGTGAGATCGTTGTCGCTATTTGCGGTCTGGTGGCCGCTTGTAGCAACAAGCATTTGAGGGCCATAAACAAATTTGGGTATTTGTGTTGAATTTTACTTGTAAGATTGTTATAATGTTGCCAAACCTACAAGAAAATGTTTTTGTAGTTGGGAGAACGAAAGATGGCGAAAAAACAAGATGAAAACATAGATTTAAAAAATACAGATATTTCCTATTTACGGGATATGCGTATAGCATATCGAGAAAACGAGTTTATGCTTGCATTCAATAAGACCGGTGAGACATTTGAAAAGGCATTTGTACTTCCTGCCAACCGACTTCAGAAGTTGATTATGACGATGTTCCAAGCGGGAGTCCAATTTCAAAAAGCTACAAATGTGGATATTGGATTTGGAATGGGGGAAGAGGATAATGAAGACACAGGAGAAGATAAGTAATTTTGAAACATTTACAAAAGTGTTTGCAAAAGTTAGTTTTGAGGATGCGGAAAATAGAGTAAGTGAGGCAGATTGTTCGACGCGAGAAATCAAAGGATTGACATCAGACATTATGGGTTTTGTATCAGAGGATAGTAATGTTGAACTTATGAATCGTATCGCTGCCAAGGTGGAGAGCTGGAGTAGGGATAAAACCCTCTTATGGAGAAATTCACTGGTGGAGTACGGAAGAACCAATGATGATATTGTGGCAATCTACTGTAAAAGAAAAGAGGGTGCAAGCGAAATTATAGTTGTGGCAGATCAGTCGGGCGGTGAAGCGGGATTGCGTCATAATGATTTTTGCTTTGAACTATTTGATAAGTATCGGGATATCGGTGACTTCATGGTATTGGATAGAGGCGAGTTTGATGGCATGAAGAGTTATTACAAAGAGTTTGTAAAAATATACCAAAGAGGATAGTAACGTGCCAAACGAAAGCGAACACAGGAAGAAATACCAGGAGAATAAGTCAATATTGGAAAATGAGCTGTCCATATCGAATTGTGAAAGATATAATTGGATTGCTACGATCGCCTTTTATGCTGTTTTGCATTTGGTTGAAGAAAAATTAGCCGGATATGGGATAGATAGTAAAAGCCATACTGCGCGGGAAAATATGGTAAACAGACAGAGCGATTTTCGAAAAATACGGGTAAAATATAAGGTATTACACACAAGAAGCATTGTTGCGAGATATTCAGGCGAGAGTATGACTAGAGAGAAAGCGCAGGAGTGCCTGCAATATATGGAAGAGATTGAAAAAGAATTACAGTCCTAACTTTAATCTGGCAGGAGACCAATCATTCGTTGATTGGTCTCCTGCCAGATTTTTTCATATCATAGGATGATGTTGGGGTCAAATAGACCCTCTTTAGCACCTTGAAAATTACA
>CANOCV010000053.1 GCA_947564465.1 uncultured Roseburia sp.
AAATACATTATAGTTATTGACATGTATGAAATATAACAATTTGTGCAGCGAAAAGGATGTTATAGAAGCCTTTCTTGATCTGCTAAGCGCTTACGATACACTAATCACCTATAACGGTATGGGCTTTGATATCCCCTACCTGAAATCAAAATGCGCAGAGCTTCAGATAGAAGAACACTTTGACGAATTTCATTTTATTGATATTTTTAAGGAAATTTCTCCTCTCAAGCATTCATTAAAGCTTACAGATTGCAAACAAAAAACAGTCGAGGCATTCTTAGGAATTCCAAGAGAAGATTCCTATACCGGCAAAGAGCTGATTGAAATCTATCAAAATTACACGAAATATCCGAATAAGGAATGGCTCACACTGCTCCTTTTACATAATTACGAAGATGTACTTGGACTGTCAAAGCTTACCCTGGCCCTAGCCTATGTTTCTCTCTTTCATGGTGAATTTGCATGCGTTGCAGAAGTAAAAATAAACGATACACAAACCTATGAGGGCAAAGCAAGAAAAGAGCTTATTCTTAAACTTTCCCTGAAATATCCTCTCCCAACGCCCGTCTCCTGCCAAAAAGATGAAATCTATCTGTCCGCTGACAATGATACGGCTTCCATCGTCGTATGCCTTACAGAGAGTGAAATGAAATATTTTTATAAAAATTATCGGGATTACTACTATTTGCCCGATGAGGATACGGTCATTCATAAAAGCATAGCCGTTTACATGGAAAAAGAGTACCGACAGGCGGCCAGGGCTTCCAACTGCTATACAAAAAAATACGGTTTCTTCCTTCCACAATACAACAGTTCCCTTGTAACACCGGAATTTTTTACCACGTACAAGGGCAAAAATTCTTATTTTATCTATAATGAAACATTACTGGAAAATTTGCCCCTGCTTACTCTCTATGCGAAACTGCTTCTGAAACAACTCGCGTCAAAAAAATGACGGAATGATTTTCCGAGATATACGCATAAAATTTCTTTTTCTGAAAACACTATTGAAAACAGGAATCACAGATTTAGGAGATGGAATATGGGCAAAGAAAATCCAAATGAAGTAACGATTACAACATATGATAAAATTATGTGCGCATGGCACAGCTGCATGCATCTGACAAAAGTATTTGAAAATCAATTCCATGAAACGAGCGATGATAATCCGGCAAAAAAACTCTTTGAGGAGGCTGCCAACAGTCAGGGAATGCAGGCCGCAAAATTCCGTGAATGGCTGTTAGAGCAACAAAATAACCACGGATAAAACAATGGAACGGGACAGACTACACGAACAGTCTGCCCCGCCTTTTTAATTTCTTTGGAAGAAAAATGACTGCTTCCTCTTGAAATCAAGCTCTTTGTAATTCATAATTTGCTCCGTGCTGCCAATAAAAAGCATCCCGTCTCTCTTCAGAGAATCGTGGAATTTCTTATAGATTTCGTCTTTCGCCTCCTCGGTAAAATAAATCACCACATTCCGACAGACAATCAAATTGCAATCCCTTGGATACGAATCCTTCAGAAGATTATGCTCCTTAAAGTCCACACATCTTTTGATTTCATCTGAAATCTTGTAGGAGGAACCCACCTTTGTAAAATACTTTTTCTTAAACTCCGGCGGAACGGCCACAATACTTTTCTCATTGTACAGCCCCATCCTCGCTTTATCAAGCACCTGCTTGTCGATATCGGTCGCTATAATCCGTATCTGGCTTAACGAAACATGTTTTGACAATGCCATTACAAGCGAATACGGCTCATCTCCTGTCGAACATGCAGCACTCCAAATTTTCAAATTCTTTCCAAAAATTCTTACCAGTTCCGGGAAAACCACTTCATCCAAATATTTCCACTGTTCCGGATTTCGGTAAAACTCCGAGACATTAATCGTAAGAAAATTAACAAACTGTTCGAATTTGTCTTTATCCTGCTTGATTAATTTTATATAATCATCGTAATCATCCAGCCTGTTTTTTGCAATTAAAGTATTGATTCTCCTGCGCATCTGCTTTTCCTTATACGCATTCAGATCAATTGTCGTAAGAGCCAATACATCTCTTTTAAATTTCTCATAATTCTCTAACATGTATTGTACCGTCCCTTCCTGCGAAAATCACCCACCGCCTGTAACCGACAGTGGGTGTCAATAACAAATTTCTATTCTTCTGCCACTTCTTCCGCTTCAACCTCTGCGGTCTCTTCCTCCGCATCTTCTTCCGGTTCAATTAACGCTTTTATGCTGAGACTGATCTTCTTATCTTCCTCATTAAAGTCGACGATTTTGGCCTCAATCGCCTCTCCGACCTTCAAGACGTCTGCCGGCTTCTCTACATGCTCTTTCGAGATCTGGGATACATGCAGAAGTGCATCTACACCGGGCGCAAGCTCAATAAACGCACCAAAATCTGTCATACGTGCCACAACGCCTGTCACAACATTTCCGACAGCGTATTTTTCTGCCGCATTGTTCCAAGGATTATCCTCCTCAAATTTCATGCTGAGCGCGATCTTCGTATCGTTGATATCCTTGATAAAGACTCTTACCAAATCGCCTACCTTGAATACTTTCTTCGGATTCTCCACTCTGCCCCAGGACATCTCTGAAATATGAAGCAGTCCGTCGGCACCGCCGAGATCAATAAATGCACCGAAATCGGTAACATTCTTCACAGTGCCTTCCACCACATCACCTACATGGATTCTCTCAAATAATGCTTTTTGTTTTTCTTCCTTCTCCGCTACAAGAAGCTGCTTTCTGTCGCCGATCACTCTTCTGCGGCGCGGATTGAACTCAGTAATTACAAATGAGATTTCCTGACCTTCATATTTTGTCAAATCCTTCTCATAAGTATCGGATACAAGGCTTGCCGGGATAAATACTCTCGCCTCGTCAATGACAACGCTTAAACCTCCTGACAATACCTGGGAAACTTTGGCAGTGAGCACTTCCTTGTTGTTGAAAGCCTCCTCCAAACGCTTGCTTCCCTTCTCAGCAGCCAAACGCTTATAGGTGAGAACAACCTGACCTTCGCCGTCATTAACCTTCAACACCTTTGCTTCCATGGTGTCGCCTACGGAAACTACGGTGGTTAAATCAATATTTGCTTCATTCGTATATTCATTACGTGTAATGATACCATCTGACTTATAACCGATGTTAAGAATAATCTCATCAGGTTTCACACCGATAACGACGCCCTCGACTACCTCTCCATTTCTTATTGTTTTAAATGATTCTTCTAACATTTGTTCAAAACTCATTTCTGACATTCGTTTGAACCTCCTCAATAATTTTATTTGGGGTAGAAGCCCCTGCGGTAATACCTACGTTATCAATGGATTGTAATTTTTGCAAATTCAAATCATCTAGAGTTTGTATATAGTAAGTATTTTCACATTCTTTTTTACATATTTCAAATAGCTTTTGCGTGTTCGAACTGCTCTTCCCTCCGATGACAATCATCGCCTGAACATCCTTCGCCAATTCGGCAGCTTCCCGCTGTCTCTCCTCCGTGGCATTGCAAATAGTATTTAAAACAATTATATCATAACCTTTTTCTTGCATAATTTCAACTAATTCTTGAAATTTATTGTAGTTAAATGTCGTTTGGCTTACAATACATACCTTTGTTCCCTCTTTTACGGCGAAATTTTTCGCCTCCCCTTCCCCGTTTATCACCGTAGTTTCCGCGGGATTGCACCATCCTCTGATACCCTCAACCTCCGGATGACTTTCATTTCCGATAATCACAATATGATACCCTTTTTTTGAGTATTCCTCTACATAACGGTGAATTTTTAAGACAAACGGACACGTCGCATCCACAATGTGAAAGCCCGCCGACTCCAACTTTTCATAGCACTCCTTGGCCACCCCATGAGAACGAATCACAACCGTCCCCCTCTCATAAGCCGCCAAATCGTCATTTTCTCCGATTACTCCGATGCCCTTTTCCTTGAGGTCCTTAACCACCTCTTCATTATGAATAATCGGACCGTAAGTATAAATTCGCTCCGGATTTTTTTCAAGCTGCTCGTATACGGTATCCACAGCGCGTTTTACGCCAAAACAAAATCCCGCTGTTTTTGCGGTTATTACTTTTCTCATATCAAATTCTTTTCCTTACAAATATTTTTAATTGCCGAAACGACCTCGTCAATATCAAGCGCAGACGAATCCACAAGATGAGCGTCCTTTGCCTGTCTAAGAGGCGAGATTTCTCTGTTCATATCCTGATAGTCCCGTTTTTCAATATCCCTCTCTATCTTGCCGATATCGCAGGACACCCCCTTTGCCTGCAATTCGTCGTAACGTCTTTTCGCTCTCGTTTCCACACTTGCAGTGAGATAAATCTTTACCTGCGCATCCGGCAGCACACAGGTTCCGATATCCCGCCCGTCCATAATTACATTTGCCCTTTTCGCAAGCGCATGCTGAAGCTCAACAAGCTTTGCGCGGACTTTGGCGTATACGCTTGTCAGGGACGCCATATTTCCGACCTCCTCGGTCCTGATTCTGTCACTGACATTGGCGCCGTTTAAATACACCTGCTGTTCTCCCGCCTCATAAGCAATTGTAATATCAATATCCTCACACAGATCATTGATCGCCTGCTCATCGGAAGCGCTTATGCCCCGTTCCATAAAATACAAAGCCATTGCACGGTACATTGCCCCGGTATCCACATAGATGTAGGACAATTCCGCCGCAAGCCTTTTTGCAATCGTACTCTTTCCGGCTCCCGCCGGCCCGTCAATCGCGATATTAATACTCATTTCCTCTATTCCTCCTGTTTATTTCCGCGAGCAATGAACCAAGCAGCCGCGCTAAGTACCCTGCGGGTATGCGCGGATATTTGGCGAATGCCGCGAGGGTCAAATACTCCGTAACTTGCTGCGGGGTATCTGACTTGAGACACTTATGCCGGCAAGATACCCTGTTGACCACGCAATCTGGAGATTAAATCCGCCGGTCAGGGCATCCACATCCAGCACCTCTCCGGCAAAATAAAGATGTCTCACAAGCTTTGATTCCATCGTAGACGGATTGACCTCCTTTGTATCAATCCCGCCTCTTGTAATAATTGCCTCCTCGAATCCCCGAAGTCCTGTCAGCGTAAATGAAAAATGCTTCGTACAAGAAATCAAATGTTTTCGTTCCTCAAGTGTAATCTCATTTACCTTCTTTTCAGGCGGGATTCCGCTTAAACGCACAATAACGGGCAGCAGCTTTGCCGGATAAAGCTTAGAAATGGCATTTGCAAACCGTTTCTTCTTATTATCTTCAAAATCGCGCAAAATGCGCCTGTCAAGCATTTCCTCGGTAAGAGCCGGTTTTAAATCAATCTCAGCCGCAAGCTCCCCCTTTAGAACCGCATCGTTTACTTTGCTGCTGGCACTGATAAAAATCGGTCCGCTTACCCCAAAATGAGTGAAAAGCATTTCACCGAACTCCTCAAAAAGCTTCTTTTTTCCACTCCTGATCGTTACTGTAACATTTTTCAGAGACAATCCCATCAATTCTTTGACGTAGTCTTCTTTCACCGTGAAAGGGACAAGGGACGGATAAGGCGGCACAATATGATGTCCCAATTTCCCGGCAAAACGGTATCCGTCTCCGGTTGACCCGGTCGAGGGATAGGAGCACCCGCCCGTCGCAAGAATCACGGCATCTGCCCGCTCCCTTTTTCCGTCCGCAAACAAAATATGGCTCACCTCGCCATTCTCGCTTTGAATACCTTTGACTTTGGTGTTCAGCCTTACGCTTACGCCTTCTTTTTTGAGATTCCTTTTCAATGTCCCAATCACATCCGAGGAATGGTCTGAGCATGGAAATACCCGACCTCCCCGCTCCGTCTTAAGAGGCAGTCTGCTCTCCTCAAAATAATTCATGACCCGAAAATTATCAAAGCTATACACTGCGCTATACATAAACTTGCGGTTTCTGACGATATTTTCAAAAATCTCATCCGTATCACAGGCATTCGTCAGATTGCATCTGCCTTTTCCCGTGATAAAAAGCTTTTTCCCAAGCTTCTCATTCTGTTCGCATATAACAGTCTCACATCCCGCCCTTGCTGCCGCCAATGCCGCAAACATTCCTGCCGGACCGCCTCCGATTACAAATACTTTACTCATCCTTATCTCCAAGCTTTGCATAACGCATCTTTAACGAATCGTCAATAAAATTAATCTCATCACTCTCATAGACCTGATATTCGTTCCAGATATCCTCCAATGTTTCCAGAGTCAACGCCACCTCCTCCTGCTTTTTCATACAGAGGGCAACGATAAGTGCATTGATTACGCTTAACGGCGCCACAAGCGAATCTACAATGGATGCCATATCGCTCTTCGCAATCAGGTTGCAGGAGGAATACAGATTCATCGGGGAATGTACGCTGTCTGTCAGCGTAATTACCTTCGCGCTGCGGTTATTTGCAAATTCCATCGCCTTTAAGGTACGCATAGAATAACGCGGAAAACTAATTCCTATTATAACATCCTCACGACCAATGCGCACCATCTGCTCAAAGAGCTCACTGGAACTGTTTGTCTGAAGGAGAACCACATCATCAAACATCAGATTGAAATAAAATGCCAGAAAACTTGCAAGAGGCGCACAGCTTCTGATTCCTACAATATAAATTCTCCTTGCACAAAGTATGGTATCTACCGCCATCTCAAATGCGTCCTGATCCAAATTCTCTAACGTATTTTTAATTTTCTCCATGTCACTTTGCAGTACCGTCTCCAAAATCTTTGACTGACTGATTCTACCGTAAGTAACCTCCATACGTTGAATCGAATTTAATTTGTTGCGCACCAGCTCCTCAAGCGCCTTTTGAAACTCAGGATATCCCTTATATCCCAAATGTGTCGCAAAACGCACAACCGTCGATTCGCTTACGCCTACAACCTCTCCCAGCTTCGCCGCAGTCAGAAAAACTGCTTTGTCATAGTTATCCGTGATATATGCGGCCAAAATCTTTTGTCCCTTGCTCAGACTGCCGTAAGCCCTGTTTATCCGATTTGTCAAATCATTCGTGTTACTCATGACATTTTCCGTCCCATTCATCCATTATTAGATCAACTTTTATTTCATCCAGCGCTTTGCCATTTCTTTTTTCTGCTTCACCGCGATATACTCATTCAAATTAACATTGCACTTTTGAATACGACCCGCAATGACACGTTTTCCGCCCTTTGCATCTACTTCACGCTCCGCAGCCGCATCAATATGAAGCGATATCCCGCAGTCCTTATCTCTGAAATTCAAATGGAAATCACCGACATCCTCCATATGCAGCGACATGTCATTTAATACAAAGGCAACTCCCGTTAAGCTGATGTCCTTAACAATTACAAGACGCGTATCCCTTGTACTCTTAATCTGCAGGAGTCCGCTCACTCCAAGATACTGGCGGTAGGTGTTTCGTCTGTTCGTTTTTTTTCCGTCATGCGCAGAATATATCGCATGATACTTTTTATTTCCGTACTCAACATGTTTGATCAGACAGTTGTTCCAGACATACGGCTTATCGTCCTCCCTAACGTATAATACTTCCACCTGAACCTCTTTTGCATCAAAATCCACAACCTGATTTTCATATGTAATCGGTTCAACAAACAGGATATCCTTTTTATTCATCAAAATCGTTGCCGCAAACTCCAGCGCCGTATCACCCTTTCTGGCAATAATCCGGATTTGCTCCTGCTCCCCAATATCATATATTTTCATCTCTTCACCTATATCCAATATAGAAAATAGGACAAATTCCAAGAACCTGCCCTATTGACTCCTATTTTTTATATCCCTGCAATAAGTTCTACACCGGATAAGCGCCATTCTTAGTATCTGCAACCGTCGCATCTACCTTTGTCTGCTGCGCCTGACGATATTTAAAGAAATCCGTCGCAACTTGCGGGAACAATGCATAGGTCAGTACATCCTCATCCTGCTGCTTCCACTGCTTCATCTCCGCCTCAATTTTATCTAATTCCGGCTCAAGAAGATCCGCATATCTGCAAGTAATTGCATTCTTTTTATCCTCACCCAGGACTTTATCGACAACCTCCGGATTAAACGGCTTTACCGTCTGTCCGTATTTTCCAAGAAGCACATCCTTTGTCTCTTTTGTCGCGACCTTATAACGCTCTCCCATCAGAACATTAAATACAGCCTGTGTTCCGACAATCTGTGATGACGGAGTAACAAGCGGCGGCTCACCGAGATCCTTACGCACACGCGGGATCTCTTCCAGAACTTCCATATATTTATCCTCTGCATGCTGCTCCTTTAACTGTGATACCATATTGCTCAACATACCGCCCGGAACCTGATACATAAGGGTCTGAATATCTACACCCAAAACCTTAGGATTCATAAGACCGCTTGCAAGCGCCTCTTCTCGCATCGGACGGAAATAGTCCGCAATTTCCTTCAACTTCATCTGGTCAAATCCCGGATCATACTTTGTCCCGCGGAACGCCTCGGCCATAACCTCCGTTGCAGGCTGGCTTGTACCAAGGGCAAACGGTGATATTGCAGTGTCAATAATATCGCATCCGGCCTCTACCGCTTTCATATATGTCATGGAAGCGACTCCGGACGTATAATGCGTATGAAGTTCAACCGGCAGGCTTGTGGAAGATTTCAGTGCTTTTACAAGCTCCTCTGCCTTATACGGTGTCAGAAGTCCTGCCATGTCCTTAATACAAAGAGAATTGGCTCCCATGTCCTCAATCTTTTTCGCTGTGTCCATCCAGTAATCTAACGTATAGGCATCCCCAAGCGTATAGGACAATGCCACCTGTGCATGTCCCTTTTCCTTGTTACATGCCGTAACTGCCGTCTGAAGATTACGGATATCATTCAGACAATCAAAAATACGTATAATATCAATTCCGTTTGCAATGGATTTCTGAACAAAATATTCCACGACATCATCCGCATACGGGCGATATCCAAGGATATTCTGTCCGCGGAACAACATCTGCAGCTTTGTGTTTTTGAATCCGTTTCTTAACTTCCGCAGACGCTCCCACGGATCTTCTTTTAAGAAACGCAGGGAAGCGTCAAAGGTTGCGCCGCCCCAGCACTCCACAGCATGATAACCGACCTTATCCATTTTATCAATAATCGGAAGCATCTGCTCTGTGGTCATTCTTGTTGCAATCAGGGACTGGTGCGCATCACGCAGCAC
Organism: uncultured Roseburia sp.; assembly: GCA_947564465.1. Taxonomy (GTDB): domain Bacteria; phylum Bacillota; class Clostridia; order Lachnospirales; family Lachnospiraceae; genus Roseburia_C. The sequence goes on from CANOCV010000053.1 coordinate 9,210, forward strand.
AGTCTCCGTTATTTTTAATGGTTTCTTTATCTCTTCTGACATGATTCGTCCTCCTTAAATTCCAAAGATTGCCATGAAAATACCTGCGGCAACCGCGGTACCGATTACTCCGGCCACATTAGGTCCCATTGCATGCATAAGTAAAAAGTTTGTAGGATCTTCCTCCGCGCCCACTTTCTGTGATACACGGGCCGCCATCGGAACTGCCGATACGCCCGCCGAACCGATTAACGGATTGATCTTGCCCTTTGTCACTGCGCATAACAGCTTACCGAACAAAACGCCCGCAGCCGTACCAAATGCAAACGCAACAATTCCGAGCGCAACAATCTGAAGTGTGCTAAAGTTCAGGAACGCTTCCGCACTTGTAGACGCTCCGACGGATGTACCAAGCAGAATAACCACGATATACATCATTGCATTGGAGGCCGTCTCTGTCAGCTGTCTTACAACGCCCGATTCACGGAATAAATTACCGAGCATCAACATACCTACGAGCGGCGCCGTTGTAGGAAGAAGCAGACACACAACAAGCGTAACAACAATTGGGAATAAAATCTTCTCCAGCTTGGACACCGGACGAAGATTCTTCATCTTTATCGCACGCTCCTTCTTCGTTGTCAAAAGCTTCATAATCGGCGGCTGAATAATCGGAACGAGAGACATATATGTATATGCCGCCACCGCAATCGGTCCCATCAGGCCTGTCTGTCCTAATTTACCGGCAAGGAAAATCGAAGTAGGTCCGTCCGCTCCACCGATAATGGATACGGCCGCAGCTGCCTTGTCATTAAATCCAAACCAGATTGCCAAAAGATACGCGGCAAAAATACCGAACTGTGCTGCCGCTCCTAAAAGGAAACTGATCGGATTTGCAATCAGCGGCCCAAAATCCGTCATTGCACCTACACCTAAAAAGATCAGCGAAGGTAAAATAGACCATTCATCTAAGGTATAAAAATAATACAGCAACCCGCCCGTTCCATTGCTCGCTTCCTCCGGACTAATCATAATATCCGGATAGATATTTACAAGCAGCATACCAAATGCAATAGGAAGGAGCAAAAGCGGTTCATAGCCTTTTCTGATTGCCAAATACAGAAATACACAGGCAACAAGAATCATGACATAATTGCCCCAGGTCAGGTTAAAGAACGCTGTCTGATGCAGGAGGTTGCCCATTGTTTCTCCAACATAACTTAACATAATTGTCCTCCTAGTCTTAGTTCATCGTAGCTAATAATGCTCCTGCTTCCACGCTGTCGCCTACTGCAACCTCAATGCTTGCAACCGTACCGTCTGCCGGTGCGACAACCGGTGTCTCCATCTTCATAATTTCAAGAACCAAAACAGGATCACCCTTTTTCACCGATGTACCTGCTGCGGCTTCAATTTTGAATACCTTGCCCGCCGCTCCGGCTTCAATCTTAATATTTCCCGCTCCCGATGTTGCTGCCTTCGCTGCAGGAGCTACCGCCGGCGCTGCCTTTCTCGGTGCCGCTGCCGGCGCCGCCGGTGCACTCACCGCCCCGTTCTCCTCTACCGTAACATCATAAACATTCCCATTTACTGTAATAGTGTAGCTTTTCATTTTATATCCTCCTAATATTTTCGTTTTCTTTATCTTCTCTTAATGGAGCGAACCACAAAATCGTCCGCCGAAGTTCCGCTTGCCGCCGCGATTGCCGCCGCGATCACAGCTGCCAGCTCCAAATCATCCTGCTTTTCCTCTTTGGCTGCCATCTGCTTTACAACCGGAACCTGTTTGACCTCAGGGACCGGACTCTGTTTGCGTTCCGTAATATACGGAATAATCCGAAATGCATAGATGATAAGACTGATCAAAATAAGGATTACAAATACGGTTCCGATACCCATCAGCGTATTCATTCCTGCATTAGACATCTTTTCTCCCAGTGTCTGCACCGCATCGATATTCACATCATCCAATTCCATCGTACTATATGTGTATACAAAGGTTACCATCACCGGTCTCTCTTCGAACTTGACTTCCTGTTCCGCCGTCAAAACCTTTCCGGATCTTGTAATTGTAAAATCACCGAAGCCAAGATAAGCGCCGACGTCCTCACATGCATCGTCCCAGCGGGTAATTAAATTGACCGTTGTCTCCTGTCCGCCTGCAAGGTAATTCATCTTGTCCTCATCCGTAAGGGACAAAAGCGTTGTAATCGTATTCTGCGCCAAACCTTGTAAATCATCGTAAGTATATCCGTTGTAATCTTCCGTCGTTGGATCCGTTTCTGAACACGCCGTCATCCCCAATAAGCAGAGACACATGCATAGAATCAGAAATATTTTTTTCTTCATAAACTTCACCTTTCTATTTGCTGCCATGCTTCTTATATGGAGTATCCATACGTTTCGTGTATAACATCTCAAATGCCGCAATTATGTATTTTCTGGAATCTGCCGGCTCTACAAGCAAGTCCACATAACCGCGTCCCGCCGCTGTTCTAATATCAGACTGAAGCTCATCGTACTCCTTTGCCTTCGCAGTAAGCTCCTCTGCGGAAGCATCCGGATACAGAATCTGCGCCGCCAGCTTCGCCTCCATCATACCGGTTTTTGCCGTCGGCCATGCATAGACAAGATCCGCTCCGATAGACTTTGAATTCATAGTAATTGACGCGCTTCCATATGCGTTCCCCGTAATCAGGTTCACCTTCGGCACGGTCGCATTCGCAAAAGCGAACGTCAGACGGCTTAACGCCTTCGCAAGATTCTTCTCTGAACACATACATGCCTTAAAGCCTGTCACATTCGTAAGAGACAACACCGGGATATCAAACGCATCGCAGAAAGAGACAAACTCCGCTGCCTTATTACAGCCCTTCGCGCTAAGAACGCTATCAAAGCTTTCTGTTTTTTTGCCTTCTTCATCATAAATCTCACAGCAATTGGCCACTGCGCCAACCGTCATGCCGTTTAGCTTGATAAATCCGGTTACCATGTCCTTTGCAAAGTCTGCTTTTGTCTCAAAAAAAGCATGTCCATCACTCAACTCGCCTAAGACATAGCGCGGATCTCCTTTCATAGTATCCATGCTTTCACACGCACGGTTCAAATCATCCGCGCACTCATCATAGCGGCCGCTCTCTGTATTATCAGACGGAAGCAGACATACTAATTCACGGATAGATGCCAGGATCTCATCCTCCGTGCCGATACCGTCAATTACTCCTGTATTTTCACTCTGGAATGACGCATTTGAAGAATCACATTTTTCAATACGATTGCCGTCAATTGCATTTGGAGAGTTTACGAACATTTTGCCGTTTTCGGCCTCCATAAATGTGAAATCACATAATCCCGATACAACGGAAAGACCGCCTCCGCATGTGCCAAAAACCGCACAAATCTGAGGTATCACCCCTGACGCCGTCACCTGCTTCTCATAAATCGTTCCAAGCGCGTCAAGCGCGTCTACGGATTCCTGCAGACGGACACCCGCACAGTCCAGGAAACCGATCACAGGCGCTCCCATTTTCATTGCCCGCTCATAAACCGCAGCAATCTTTTTGGCATGCATCTCACCAATTGTTCCATTCAATACGGAAGCATCCTGACTATATATAAATACCAGATTGCCGTCAATCAATCCATGTCCCGTTACCACGCCGTCTGACGGGGTATCGGTATTTCCAAGATTAAAATCCGTACTTCTCGCCGTAACCAAAGAACCGATTTCCATGAAGCTGCTTTCATCCAGCAGCTTTGTGATTCTTTGCTTTGCTAAGTTGTTCTCTTTGTTGCTCATTTCTCTTAGCCCTCCATCTATTTTAGAAAAATTAAAAAATTTCGCTATCGTAATTGTATTACAATTATCTATCTTTTTCAATAGCAAATTGTTAATTTTTTCACCAACTTCCCCGCCCTCTTTTTCACAAGAAAAACCTCTGCAGCACCCGCTCTATTCCCCACGAAAAATCAAATCTTTTTACATTGTTTTTACAGACAATTTTTTCTTTTTTTACTACCTCTTCTCCTATTTTGTATTCTACGCTTCCAACAACCGTTCCTCTCTTCACCGGCGCGTTTATAATATCCTCACAGGTGTATTCCACCGTGAAATTTTCATCACGCCGCAGCAAAAATTTGTCGGCGTTTTTTGTATCCTGCTCCTCTACGGCTTCCACCTCTACTTCACAGCTCATGGAAAAATCATCTGTCCATGCGTCCAAAACAGTGATTTTTTCAGGAAGTCCTGCCGACGCTTTCGATTCGGAAAGAAGTGCCGGCTCAAAATAATCAATCCCATATTGCATTAATTTTTTTGTATCCGACCATTTATATGTTTTGTTGTTCGGCCAGCCGCAGCCGAGCAGCGCAACTACAAATGTTCTTTCCCCGCGCTTTAGCGCACCCACATAACAGTATCCTGCATTCCCGGTAAATCCGGTTTTCCCGCTTAGGGCCCCTTCCATCATATTCAAAAAAGCATTGTGGTTATTGCAAGAAAAGCTTCTGCTCCCGCCGCTAACCGTCTGATCGTCCGCCACATTTTTGTTATTAAAGCTATACGACGGTGTTCTCGTAATTTCCAAAAACTCCTGGCTTTTCGGCGATTTCAGAATACAATAGCTCAATATCCTTGCCAAATCTTCCGCCGTCGTCCCATGCTCACCTGCGTCATCCGATGCATCCAGGCCGTTTGGCGTGACAAAATGCGTATCTTTGCATCCAATCTCCTCCGCCTTTTTATTCATCATTGCCGCAAAATTTTCCACACTTCCGCCTACATGCTCCGCAATCGCAACCGCCGAATCATTATGCGATTCCAACATCAGAGAATAGCACAAGTCCCGAAGCACATATTGTTCTCCCGTATTGATATTCAGCTGCACATCCGGCTGTCTTGCCGCATATTCGGACACCGTTACTATATCGTCCAGATTGGCATTTTCCAAGGTTACAATCAATGTCATGGTTTTCGTTGTGCTGGCATTCGCACGTTTTTCCTGTGCATTTTTCGCAAACAAAATACGCCCTGATTCGGCATCCATTAAACACGCCGACAGAGCGTACAGGTTGTCAGGCTCCTTGATCACCGGCTCCGTTGTCTCCCCATGAAGGATAACCGGAGCAAAAAATTGTAATAATACCAAGACTGACAGCAACAGAATGAATCGGGATAAAGACTGTTTCATACTTCCACCTGAAATCTTACGTTGCTCTATCCTATTCACAAAAAATACAAAAAATGACGCCGGAAAAATATTCTTCTCCCAAAACGTCATTTTTCTCATCTATACCTCAACCTGCAATTCGGCATTTGCCTCCTCTTCTGCCTGATGCTTAAACTCTTCTATCTGGTCTTCCGCCAACACCGGAAGCTCATCAATAGAATGTACGCCAAAGCTGCGCAGAAATTCCTCCGTCGTCCCAAACAGCATCGGGCGGCCCGGTGCATCCAGCCGTCCGATTTCACATACCAGATTGTACTCCACCAGCTTGCTGACCGCATGGTCGGAAGACACACCGCGGATTTTTTCGATTTCCGCTTTGGTAATCGGCTGCTTATATGCAATAATGGAAAGCGTTTCAAGAAGCACATCCGTAAGCACCCGCTTTTTCGGCTGCTTTGCAATGCGAATCAGATATTCATACATCTCACTCTTGGTACACATCTGATAAGCGCCCTCAAGCTCAATAATCTGAACACCGTAATCCTCCGTTTTATAACGCTCCATCAGATTTTCTATGTATTTTTGGGCTATCTTTTTATCCAGCTCCAACGCTGCCGCAAGCTTTTCAAGCTCTACCGACTCTCCCATTGTAAAGAGCACTGCCTCAATTGCGGCCTCATAATTGATATTTTCCATCGTCTGACCCCCTCAATTTATTTCTCTGCTATGCGGCAATCTTAGACTCGATTTGGATATCGTCAAAAATATGGTTCTGGGTGATTGTGATCTTGCTTCCCTTCATCAGCTCCAAAATCGCAAGAAATGTCACAATAATTTCCATTTTACTGCTCTGTGCCTCCAACAGGCTGCGGAAGCTGAAACGCGGATGATACCTGGCATATTCCAGCAAATATGACATTTTGTCGGAAAGGGATACCTCTTCTTTTTCTATCTTACCGAATTTTGAACGTACCGGATCAATCTTGTCCTCCTGCTTTCGCATAATACTCTGAAAAATATTGTTCAGCCGGCTAAGCGTCACATCAGCCATCAGCTCCTCTAAATCCACCGGCTCCTCATAGGCCGCAACCTCCTTCGGAATCGTTGGTGCCTTGAACAATACTCTCTCCGCGTCCATCTGCCGGTCCTTCAATTCATATGCCATGCACTTATACATCTTATACTCTAAAAGCTGTGCGACAAGCTGCGCGCGCGGGTCTTCTGTTTCCTCGCCGTCTTCCGTCTCCTGTTTTGGAAGAAGCATCTTCGATTTAATATCAATAAGCGTTGCAGCCATAACAAGAAACTCGCTCATCACATTCAAGTCCTGTCGTTTCATTTCCCTGATATATTCCATGTACTGATTCGTAATCTCCACAATCGGGATATCATAAATATTCACTTTATTCTTATCCAGCAGATGAAGCAGCAGATCAAGCGGCCCTTCAAACACCTGAAGCTTTACGGTCAGTTCCATTTTGTTTTCCTCACTTTTTATAAAATAAGTCATGCGCGACAAAACTCATTTTACCTTGTGGGGACAAAAATAGCAAGATAAATTTTCCTATATTGAAGGACGGACGCCGGAAAGCGGGCGGATATATTTCCCCGCAGACGAGGACAACACTCCGACAAACTAATTGCCGCTTTCCGGCTGTCTGTGCTATTATGACAGAATACCTATGGCTGCAAATGTATCACTGTAAGCTCCGCCCGGTCAAAGATTCGAATATGAAATGTGTGCGTCCCAAGCCCTCTGCTCACAATCGCCGTACTTTTGCCTATTTGAAATTGTCCGGCATCGTATTTCGGAAAGAGCTCAAACTGCGGCGACATAATACTCCCGATATACGGAATACGGATTAATCCTCCATGCGTATGTCCGGAAACAATTAAGTCGGCCCCCCATGCCGCATAATCCTCGCTAAACATCGGATTATGCGCAAGCAGTACGGTAAATTCGTTTTTATTCGCCTTCCCTGCAAAAACCTTTTCCATATAATGTTCCGGCAGCGAAACAATTTTTCCTTTTGTATAACAACTAAGCGGAATATCCACGCCATATAGATACAAGATATTTCCGTTCACTTCCACCGGCTCGCTTTGATTATTCAAAATCCGCACCCCAAGCTTTTCAACTTCTCTCCGGTAGGCAAGATACGTCTCATAATATTGGGACTCCGGAAGTTCTACCCTGCTCTCATGGTTTCCGTTGGAAAAATACACCGGAGCCACTTTACTTAACTCCCGAAAAAACGCAAGGGCCACCGGATACTGATCCGTATAAGCGCTCACAATCATATCACCCGGCACTAAAATCAAATCGGGCCGTTCCTTTTTTACCGCCGCTATCAGCCGTTCATTCCCTTTTCCATAGGGATGACAGTGATAGTCCGATACCAAAAGCAATTTTACGGGAGCCTTTAGCTTCGCGGAAGTCACAGAATAATTTGTTACTTTAAATTTTTTCAGCTCCTGTTTCTGCCAGAAGATATAGCAAAGCACTAAAAATATTATAAGAATGATGATTTTCATAATTCAAAAGCCTTTCTTTTTTGGGCAATAATCAAACCATGCTCACTATATCCCAAATTACTTCTTTTATCACATATATCCATATGAATGTTCATAAATGTTTGAAAATCCTGTCTGCCCATCTGTTCAACTGCCTCACGATATACAAAAATCGGACCGTCTGTTGCGATATTATGTAGCAGCTGAAGATGAAAATCTTTTAATTCATTTTCAATCATTTCGGGTGTTGCCGAATAAAATAACTTACTATCGTCAATATAACCGTTCCTCATATACCGTTCTAAATAAGAAATATTATCCTTGAATTCCAAAAAGTGGGCCATATAATTCGCACATCTGTTAATATACGCAATCGCATATATTCCTCCTTTTTTCAAAACACGAAGCGTCTCTTTAATAGATTTTTTCCTGTCTTCCACATCACACAAATGATAATATGAGCCCA
>CANOCV010000054.1 GCA_947564465.1 uncultured Roseburia sp.
AAGTCGTAGGTTTTAACACTTCACAGCAACAAGGTCTTTCCTATGATAGAACAAAAGTGCGCTTCGCACACAGTAACAAGGTTCTTCCTATGTTAAAGAAACAAATTGCTTAACTATCAATTTTAGGACGGAAAGGTGGATTGCATGGACGCACACACAAAAAGAATTTATACGATAGATGACATTTATGCTTTACCGGACGGGGAACGTGCAGAGTTAATTGACGGAAAAATTTATTATATGTCACCGCCCAGCACGACGCATCAAAGGATTTCCGGTTATTTGCATAATGAAATCTATAACCACATTAAAAATAGCAACGGGAAGTGCGAAGTCTATGCTGCGCCATTTGCAGTTTTCTTAAATGAAAATGATATTAATTATGTGGAACCAGATATTTCTGTAATCTGTGACCAGTCTAAATTAGACGACAAAGGATGTCACGGCGCACCTGACTGGATAATTGAGATCGTTTCGCCAAACAGCAAATCAAAAGACTATATGACAAAATTGTTTAAATACCGTACGGCAGGCGTCAGAGAATATTGGATTGTTGATTCTGATAAGCAAATGATAACTGTATATGCATTTGAAAAAGACATGGTAGAACAGTATAATTTTGGCGAAGATATACCGGTGGCAATATACGACGGATTTACAATAAAGGTTCATTAGAATCACTTTCCGAAGCAGCTAATAAAAATACCCATATCCAAACAAAACTCACTTCGATTATGGATTCCCCATAGCCTGAAGTGAGTTTTTGTTTTGATATATTCCGTTTTTCGCGTGTATCTGTTATTTATTGTAGTTCACAATATCTCCGAACTCCGCCTTTAAGGATGCCCCTCCTACAAGGCCGCCGTCGATATTCGGCTTTGCAAATAATTCCGGCGCTGTCTTGGCATTGACAGAACCGCCGTACTGAATACGAATTGCCTCTGCCGTTGCCGCGTCATAAATCTCACCGATGCATACACGGATTGCAGCACATACTTCCTCGGCCTGATCCGCCGTTGCCGTCTTGCCTGTTCCGATTGCCCATATTGGCTCATAAGCGATAACCGCTGTCTTAGCCTGATCCGCCGTGACATTTAAAAATGCAATCTTAATCTGCTGACGAATCCAGTCAATGGTAATCCCCTGCTCTCTCTGCGTCAATGACTCGCCGCAGCAGATAATCGGTGTAATTCCATGCTCAAACGCCTTGATCACTTTCTTATTCACTGTCTCATCTGTCTCTGCAAAATACTCTCTTCTCTCGGAATGTCCGATTACCACATACTTCACTCCGATATCGGTCAGCATATTCGGGGCAATTTCACCCGTATACGCACCGCTCTCCTCAAAGTACATATTCTCGGCGCCAACCTCAATGTTAGTTCCCTTTGCCGCCTCCAGTACCGGAATCAAGTCGATTGCAGGCACGCAGAAAACAACGTCCGCATCCTCACTCTGCACCAACGGTTTTAACTCTTCCACCAACGCTACCGCTTCGCTCGGAGTCTTGTTCATCTTCCAGTTACCAGCAATAATCTTTCTTCTTGCCATGATATCTATCTCCTCTAAATCCTCAATTCGTCAAGTGTCCTATTTGTCATTTGCCGCTGCTACGCCCGGCAGTTCTTTTCCCTCTAAAAATTCCAAGGATGCGCCGCCGCCCGTTGATATATGGCTCATCTTATCGCCAAATCCAAGCTGATTTACGGCTGCTGCGGAATCACCGCCGCCGATGATTGTTGTAGCGTCCGTCTCTGCCAGTGCCTTTGCCACCGCAATCGTACCTTCCGCAAGAATCGGATTCTCAAACACGCCCATCGGTCCGTTCCAAACAACCGTCTTTGCCGTTTTTACTGCCTCTGCAAACAACTCGGCTGTCTTAGGTCCGATATCACAGCCCTCTCTGTCAGCCGGCATCTTGTCGGAATCATACGTCTCAACCTCTACCGGAGCGTCAATCGGATTCGGGAACTCTTTGATTGTCACGGCGTCTACCGGAAGCAATAATTTCTTGCCAAGCTTCTCCGCCTTGTCCATCATCTCTTTACAGTATTCAATCTTGCTGTCATCTACAAGAGAAATTCCAATCTCATATCCCTTTGCTTTCAAGAACGTATATGCCATACCGCCGCCGATAATCAGAGTATCGCATTTCTCCAGCAGATTAGAAATTACATTTAACTTATCCGCAACCTTTGCGCCGCCCAAAATTGCCACAAACGGTCTTACCGGATTCTCTACGGCATTGCCAAGGAAATCAATTTCTTTCTGCATCAGATAACCGACTACCGCCGTATCCACCAGCTGGGCAACGCCTACATTCGAGCAGTGCGCTCTGTGCGCCGTACCAAACGCGTCGTTTACGAACACATCGCAGATTGAAGCCAGATCCTTCGAGAATGCCTCCCCGTTCTTTGTCTCCTCTGCTCTGTAACGTGTATTCTCAAGAAGAATAATATCTCCGTCTTTCATTGCCGCAACCGCTGCTTTGGCATTCTCTCCTACAACCTCGTTATCCGCCGCAAATTTTACTTCCTGTCCCAACAGCTCGGAAAGCCTTGCCGCAACCGGAGCTAACGATAATTCCGGCTTCGGCTCTCCCTTCGGTTTGCCGAGATGGGAACAAAGAATTACTTTTCCGCCGTCCGCAACCAATTTTTTGATGGTAGGAAGCGCCGCCACAAGACGGTTCTCATCTGTTATTTTACCCTCTTTCAAAGGTACGTTGAAGTCACATCTGCAAAGAACACGAAGTCCTTTTACATTAATATCATCTACGGATTTTTTATTTAATGACATGGGTATTCTCCTTTTCTTAACAAAAGGGGTCCGGTCCATAAAAGACCGGACCCCCTCCTGAGTCATATCTGCATTTTACCAATCTCACAAAACGGCTTTCGCACTATGCTAACTCTGAGAAGTATTTGATTGTGCGAACCATCTGAGATGTATAGCTGTTCTCGTTGTCATACCAGGATACAACCTGTACCTCGTACTGATCATCGGAAATCTTGCTAACCATTGTCTGTGTAGCGTCAAATAAGGAACCGAATCTCATTCCTACGATATCGGAAGATACGATCTCGTCCTCATTGTATCCGAAAGACTCGTTTGCTGCTGCCTTCATAGCTGCATTGATACCCTCTACTGTCACGTCTGCCTTGTTTACAACTGCTGTCAAAATCGTTGTGGAACCTGTCGGGGTCGGCACACGCTGTGCGGAACCGATTAATTTGCCGTTCAATTCCGGTATAACAAGACCGATAGCCTTTGCTGCGCCTGTGCTGTTCGGAACGATATTCACTGCTGCCGCGCGGCTTCTTCTCAGATCGCCTTTTCTCTGAGGTCCGTCAAGTGTCATCTGATCACCTGTGTATGCATGGATTGTTACCATGATACCTGACTGGATCGGCGCATATTTGTTCAATGCGTCTGCCATCGGAGCCAGACAGTTTGTTGTACAGGATGCCGCTGAAATAATGGTATCATCGGCCTTTAATGTCTCATGGTTCGTATTGTATACGATGGTAGGAAGGTCATTGCCTGCCGGAGCAGAAATAACAACTTTACGGGCGCCGGCGTTGATATGAGCCTGTGCTTTGTCTTTGCTTGTATAGAAGCCGGAGCACTCTAATACAACGTCAACCTTTAACTCACCCCAAGGGCAGTTATTCGCATCCGGGAATGCATAAATCTTAATCTCTTTTCCGTCAACTGTGATAGAATCCTCACCGGCAGATACCTTGTCCGCTAATTCGTATTTACCCTGAGAAGAATCATACTTTAACAAGTGCGCTAACATTTTAGGGCTTGTCAAATCGTTGATTGCTACTACTTCGTATCCTTCTGCACCAAACATCTGTCTGAATGCCAGACGGCCAATACGGCCAAATCCGTTAATTGCTACTCTTACTGCCATTGCTAATTCCTCCTAGAAATTTAATGATTGTACTTTGCTTTGGGTTATTCTTCCCAACCTGTTACCATTTTAACCAATTTTTTCCGAAAGTTCAAGTAGGTACATGCACTTTGTTAATTTTTTCACCATTTTTTTCTCACATCATTCTTTTTCAATCATTTTTTACAATTCCTCTCTCTCCGCGCTATTCAGCATCAACAAAATTCCATATATTTATCATATATTTTTATGGAATATTCACAACATTTTATCATTTTTACAGTAACGTATCCCTTTTTGTTGTCACATATGCAAAAAATTCATCTTAAATCTTCAGCAATTTTGCCGGATACAATCCGAAACTTATGCTGGCTTACATTATTTTCCCGTTGTATAATACTGCCGGTGGGTGCCGACAGGCGCTTCCATAACAAATTCAAAATTATTGACAGGAGGTTTTTATGTTCTGGGATACACATATGCACACATCATTTTCTACCGACAGCAGCACGCCGCCGGATGTTATGGTTAAGGAGGCCCTTCACCTTGGACTGGACGGCATCTGCATTACCGACCATCTGGACTATGACTACCCATGCGAACCGGGCACGCCGTCGACGCGGCAGGACGGATTTTCGGACGACTTCCTTTTAGATACCGCCTCCTATTTTCCCTCCATGAAGGCTCTGCAGACACAATACGCGGACAGCTTCAACATCCTGATCGGCATAGAGCTTGGATTACAGCCGCATTTAGGCTCGCGCTACCGGTCTGTTCTTCATGATTTTGCATTTGATTTCGTGATCGGCTCCTCCCATGTCGTACACGGTCAGGATCCATACTATCCGCAATATTACGAAGGAAAAACCGAGGAGGAAGCCTATATCGAATATTTCTCCTCTATCCTGGAAAATATAGACGCATTTCATGATTTTGACGTATACGGGCACATCGACTATGTTGTCCGCTACGGTCCAAACCGAAACGCGGCATACTCCTACGCAAAATATGCCGACATCCTTGACACTATTTTACAAAAGCTGATTTCCCTCGGAAAGGGCATCGAAGTAAATACCGCCGGCTTTAAACACGGGCTGGGGCATCCCAATCCCACCGAGGACATTATAAAACGTTACCGCGAATTGGGCGGTGAAATTATCACCGTCGGCTCGGACGCACACAAACCGGAGCATATCGCATATGATTTCCACAAGCTTCCCGGCATTCTCAAAGAGGCCGGATTTTCGTATTATACGGTTTTCAAAAATCGAAAACCCACGTTTATCACTTTATAATCACCGTATCGTCGCCCCTCCCGCAACGCAGTCGCCGTCATAAAACACAATAGCCTGTCCCGGCGTGACGGCTCGCTGCGGCTCTTCAAACACGCAATGCACCATATCGTCCCCGACTCTTTTCACGCGGCAAGGTGCTCCTTTATGCGCATAGCGTATCTTCGCCGTAAGCCGTATTTCCTCCGGGAAATCCGGCAGCGCCATAAAATTCAACCCGTCCGCATAAACCTCGTCCGAAAAAACCTCATCCGGCCCGCCGATTACGACCTCGTTTGTTTTCGGCCTGATTTCCGTCACATATACATGCTCCCCCATTGCCAGGCCAAGACCCCTGCGCTGTCCGATTGTATAATGTATAATGCCCTTATGTCTCCCAAGCGTCTCCCCCGTTTTTGTCACAAAATTTCCGGGCGTCGCCGCCCCCGCCTCACGCTCGATAAATCCCGCATAATCGTTATCCGGAATAAAACAGATCTCCTGACTGTCCTTCTTTTTCGCTACATTCAGTCCGATCTTTTCCGCAATCGCGCGTATCTCCTCCTTGCGGTATTCCCCCACCGGCATCAGGGTATGCGCAAGCTGCTCCTGCGTCAGATTATAAAGCGCATATGTCTGATCCTTCGCCTCCGTCACCGAATTGCGAATGGCATATCTGCCGTTTGGAAGCTTTGCAATCCTCGCGTAATGCCCCGTCGCAATATAATCCGCACCGATAGAAAGGCTTCTGTGAAGCAGCGCCTCCCACTTTACATAGCGGTTGCATGCAATACAGGGATTCGGCGTACGTCCACGCAGATACTCCTCTACAAAATAATCCATCACGTTCTTTCTAAACTCAGATTTAAAATTCATCACATAGTAGGGGATATCCAGCTGCGCCGCCACATGTCTTGCATCATCCACAGCGGTTAGCCCGCAGCATCCGCCATTCTCCTGCTGCACCTCTTCCTTTTCGTCCTGCCAGATCTGCATTGTCACGCCGATCACATCATATCCCTGTTCCTTTAACAGCCAGGCTGCCACGGAGGAGTCTACTCCTCCTGACATGCCGATCACTACTTTTTTCTTCTCCATTTATTCCATCTCTTTTCGGTTGTCTTTTTCAAGTTTTCTTTCAGTGTACTTTAAGCCCGCTTTTCCGTCAATCCTCATTTTTTGTTCGGATATCCCTGTATCAGCTGCATTTTGCAAAAGGCTTCCGATTTCTCGCGAAGCTTCGTCGTATTCTTTTTGATGCACTCCACGACATAGTCGATGTCCTCTCTCGTGGTAGCCGCGCCAAGCGTCAACCGCAGCGCCCCTCTCGCACGCTCCTCGTCAATTCCGATTGCAGTTAAAACATGGGATGCCTCCTCCTGCCCCGATGTACACGCCGAACCCGCCGACGCGCAGATTCCGTCCATATCCAGCATGACAAGCAGGCTCGGTCCGTCGATATAATCAAAACAAAAATCTGCATTGTTCGGCAGACGCTTCTTAAAGTCCCCGTTGAGCCGCGAGTACGGCACTTCCTTTAATATAGAATAAATCAGATAATCACGCAGACGGCTTTCCTGCTCAATCCGCTCCGACATGGTCTCATGCGCAAGCCTTGCCGCCTTTCCCATACCTACGATTCCCGGCACATTCTCTGTCCCTGCCCGGTTTTTCCTCTCCTGGTCCCCTCCGTGCACAAACGGCGGAATATTCCGCCCTTCCCTGATATAGAGAAATCCGACGCCTTTAGGGCCGTTAAACTTATGTGCGCTGGCGCTCATCATATCAACATGCAGATTATTCACATTCAACGGAATCTGCCCGTATGCCTGTACGGCATCCGTGTGAAAACGAATTCCGTAACGCGACGTTATCATCCCAATCCTCGCAATCGGCTCTATCGTCCCGATTTCGTTATTGGCAGTCATAACAGATACAAGTATCGTGCTTGGGCGCAGCGCGCGTTTTACCATTTCCGGACGCACGAAGCCGTTCTCGTCTACGTCCAGATAAGTCACATCATACCCGTTATGTTCCAGATATTCGCACGTTTTCAGCACCGCATGATGCTCAATTTTACTTGTAATTATATGGTTTCCCCGGTGTCCCAGGCTTTCTGCAACCGCTTTCAATGCCCAATTGTCGGATTCACTGCCTCCCGCCGTAAAATAAATTTCCTGCGGCGAAGCGCCGATGGATTCCGCAATATATTTTCTTGTCTCATCTATCGCATTTTTACTTATATTTCCAAACTCATACACTGCAGACGGATTCCCGTAACGCTCCTCATAATACGGAAGCATTGCCTCAATTACCTCCGGCGCAGTCGGCGTCGTCGCCGCATTGTCAAGATAAATCATTCGCTCCATTCTATCACCCCTTCACAGTAACCGAAGTTCTGCTTTGTGTCCACATGTCATACACTAATTCAAACAGGCAAACTTACTCTGGAGGTATCCATTGAAACGTTCCCGTCTTCTTTTCAATCCTTTTGTCACTGGAACCTTGCTCTTAACCTTTACCGGAGTTCTAAGCAGAATTATCGGTTTCTTTTATAGAATATTCCTATCACGCACAATCGGTGCAGAAGGACTGGGAATCTATCAGCTGATTTTTCCGATTCTCACACTCTGTATCTCCCTCACTGCCGCAGGCATCCAAACCGCTATTTCCAAGTTCGTCTCCGAAGAACGCGGAAAATGCAATGGATGCAGCGGTCTTCGTTATTTGTATTCCGGCTTGTTTCTGTCTCTGAGCCTGTCTGTACTTGTTATGACATTTCTTCTAAGACGCTCAGATCTTCTCGCCGATACCATTTTGCAGGAAATGCGATGCAGCGCCCTGCTTCGTATCATGGCGTATTCACTGCCTTTTACCGCCATACATTCCTGTATCAACGGCTACTATTACGGTTTGAAAAAAACGGCGGTTCCCTCGTTTTCCCAGCTGCTTGAGCAGAGCATCCGGGTCGGCGCCGTGTATATGCTCTACCTGATTGCCAAAGAACAGGGGCTTTCCATCTCCCCCTCCGCCGCTGTCTGGGGCTTAGTCTGCGGCGATATTGCCGCCACCCTCTACTCCCTGACGGCGCTTACCCTTCACAAAAAAAGCGCGCGCAGATCGGCCCGCGATTCGCGTAAGCCTCTGCCCTACAATACCGCAAAGCATCCGCTGCGCCCGCTGAAACAGCTTGGCCTTTACTGCATCCCGCTTACGGCCAACCGCGTTACCATCAATCTGTTTTCAAGTATTGAAGCCATTTTAATTCCGGCGCAGCTGCAGCTATTCGGCTACAATAACAGTGACGCCTTGAGCGTGTTCGGCATCTTAACAGGAATGGCAATGCCTATGATTCTGTTTCCGAATGTGCTGACCAGCTCGGTATCCGTCCTCCTGCTTCCTACGATTTCCGAAGCACAGTCAGACTGCAATCGGAAGCTGATTGTGCGCGCAATCAAAAAGACCGTAGAATACTGTATGATTCTCGGTCTTTTCAGTACACTTATTTTCCTGCTCACCGGTGATTACATCGGACAGCTCGTTTTCAAAAACACTCTGGCCGGAACCTTCATCACGACCTTAAGCTGGATCTGCCCGTTTTCCAATCTCGCAACCACCCTTGCAAGTATTTTAAACGGTCTTGGCAAAGCCGCACACGCCTTCGGCATAAATCTTCTCGGCAGCCTGATTCGAATTCTTTTCGTCCTGATATTTGTTCCGGTATACGGAATCCGTTCTTACCTCTACGGTATGCTGATCAGCCAGCTCTTCATCGCGGCTGCCGCTATACTGACGATTCTGTATCTGAACAAACATGGACTTTGCAAACAATAAACCATATATTCAATATCCATTTACAAAAGAGGTACAATCACCTCATCAAACAGCCGGTCTAAGCATTCCGTGTAGCTTTGCATATAAGCTTCATGGAATGTCTTAGTGATTGCCGCCGATTCCCTTGGAGCAAGCTCGTACAAAGCAAATGCCGTCTCATAAATCCCGGGATTTTTCTCATAAAAAGCTTCCGTCATGGCATCCTCAAACCGAAAGGACGCCGCCTGTGAAAAGTTACTCTTAAAATCCTCTTTCTTCACCTTCCGGCTTTTTACATATTCATCGAAAAAGAGCGAAAGTCCAACCTCTTTCACAAACGCCTCCATCGCCTCTTTCACATCTTCGTATGTTACGGGCTTGTAATGCATATGAAAAAATGTGTCGAAAGCCTTCTGATTCGGGTATAGCTTCAATAAATCCTCCATCTTATTCTCCTTTTACCTTTATCCAATTGCTACTTGCGGATTACAATGCTCCGGTTTTTGCTCCAGTCTCCATAGACGTTTTTCCCGGCAGAATCCTTCTTGTACGCACGCACCTGCACATAATAACGCTGTCCCGCAGAAAGCTTCGAAATCGTCTTAGCCGTTGACGTTACAGTCGTTTTTTTGGCAGATTTCATATTTGCTTTCTTAGAATAGCGAATCTGATACCCCGCCGCACCGCTGATTTTCTTTATCTTTATCGTCAGTTTTTTTCCTTTTTTATTCTGCAGTTTAGAAATTGCCGCCCTTTTCGGCTTCGCAACCTTCGTCCACTTTGCATAGAGCGTAAGATTACCGGTACTTCCCGACGAAATTGCAGTTATCTTAGTGCGATACGCCGCATCCCTGTACCAGCCGTCAAAGCTGTACCCTTTTCTGGACGGATTTATTAGCGCAATTGCTTTACTAAACATCGTATATGAGGACGGCATAAATGTGCCGATGCTGCCGCCGTTTGTCACATAAGTAATCCTGTATTCTTCCGGTGTCCATTTTGCATACAGAGAGATATTTCCCGACACGCGGTTTGTCAAAAAGTTCCACGGTACCGCAAACGCCGCATCCTGATACCAGCCGCCAAATACATAACCCGCTTTCGACGGCTGCGCCGGCATACTCGCCAGCTCTCCCTCCTTGTGCTGCTGCTGCGCCACCGGTGTTCCTCCTCCCACATGAAATGTTACCGTATAAATCGGCAGCACCGATTCATAGACTGCGGCCTCACTCTCCAAATATCCGTCGAAAGCCGCGATCACATGCACGTTCCTCTCTCCGGTAAATATAATTGTCCCGTCAGAACGGCTTGACTTTGACGCGCAAACAGCCGGAACCGTGCCGTCGAGCGTATAATAATAGACCGGCGTTCCCTCCGACTCACACGAAAGCGTTATCGTAAATTGTGTCCCGTTTCTCACAGCGTCTGCAATCACCGGCCGGGCAGCCTGCCTGGTCACCTTGTATTCCTCCGGTATCACGCCCGGAGACAGCCGCGCGCTCTGATCCTCCCCCTCCAAAACTGAATCATACAAACACGCCGGACTGTTATAATCGACAAAATAATCCTCGGCCACATGCGCATCCTCCTGATCATTCTCTGTCAGGTACGCATCGCTTCTGTCAAAATAATCATAATATGTTCTGTCAACTCCGTCCACGGTCCCCCCGTCATCCCAGGTACAATCCACCTGATACCAGTTACCGTACAGACGAACCTTATTCCATGCGTGCGTCTTACTTGTCACACTCACCGTATCAATTCCGGCCGCGTTGCATAAAAGCTCATACGCCAAGGTATAACCCGCGCATACCGTTGCATCCATACAAAAGGTACTGTATGCGCTCTGTGTATATGCGGTCAGCTCATACTCGGAAAAATCAATCTCCTCATCCATATAGTTTTGATCATAATTCACCTTCCCGATCACCCAGTCATGTGCCGCCAGCGCACGCTCCTGTAAATCCTCGCCCGCCGCGAACACCTCCGCCAACGCTTCCTCCACAGAACCTTTAAATTCCTTCGTTGCGCGGGCCCGTTCATTTCCGTTTACGAACGCCGGATAGACTTCGAACGCCCAGTACAGCGTACTGCCGCTCCTCCCCACAGAGTAGCGGTTTGAAATAAAGTAATACTGAGGATTGGCATAGCGGAACATCTGATAAACATCCTCCGCCTCTGCTCTGCTAAGTCCCGTCGCCGCTACAAGATTCGAAATTCCCGGTCCATAACCGCTCACCATCTCCCGCGTTGTCAAATATGCGTACGCTTCTTCATCCAACCTATCATAAAACGCCTGCTGCTCACCGTCCATCTGATTATAATAATAATTGCTGGCATAGCCGTCCCATTCGGATGGTTCTCTGCGCTCCGACTCTTCCGACGCACCGCACGCCGGTTCCTCCGTAATTGTAATCTCTTTCCCTTCAAGCGGAAGCAGCCCTGTACCGTATTTTTCCCGGCTCTCCTCTTCTGCCGGACTTGCAAAAATTGTCCTTGGACCAGCCAAAAGCAGCATAGCCGTCATCAATATCCACACACGCTTTTTCACTTTACCACCTCTGTTTTTATAACGGCTCAAATAAGCCGAGCCGTTGCTATTTTAAAATTTTAACACGCTTTTTCTTACTCCACTTTCCAAATACTTTCTCCCCTTTTGAATCCTTTTTATAAGCCCGCACCTGCACATAATACCGCTTGCCCTTTGTCAGCTTGGTAATTGTCTTACTCCTGACCGAAACCGTCTTTGTCTTAGCAGACTTCATATTAGATTTTCTCGAATAACGTATCTCATAGCCGACAGCTCCCGTTATCTTTTTGATTTTTACGGTCATCCTGCCCGCACGCGCACTTGACAGCTTTGTGATAGCCGCTCTCCCCACGGTTACCTTGGTCCACTTCGCATACACCGGAATATTGCTGCTCATCCCCTGCGTAATCCCCGTCAATTTCACCCGAAATGCCGCATCCGCATACCAGCCCTCAAACGTATATCCCTCTCTTACCGGTGCATAAAACTGGCTGTTTTTACTTTCGATATTGTAAGAAAGAGGATTCCTTTTATCATTTGTTCCTCCGTTTAAATAATAGATAACGCGATATGTATGCGGTATCCATCGCGCATAAATCCGAAAATCGGCCGTCTGCGTCACAACCGAGCGCTCCGTAATTCTTTCACCGCCCGCCGGCAGCGTATACCATCCCACAAAAGCATACGCCTCTCTCTTTGGCACCGGAAGCTCCCCCAATTCCGCCCCAAAGGTTACCTCTCTTTCCTTTTCGCCGCAGCTTCCGCCGCCTGTTTCAAAAACTACCCGATATTTTCCCGGTATCCATTTGGCATACAAAATCAAATTCTCACTCTCAAGAGGCGTTTCAAAATCCCATCTTGTCTCACATGCTTCCTCCAGATACCAGCCTTCGAAGCTGTATCCCGCCATTTTAGGGCTCTCCGGTTCCAAAGCTCTCTGACCGAATCTTACATAAACCACATACGGCGTTTCTTTGTTCCCCTTCTCAAACGTAACCGTACAAATCCGTTCCGTCCACTGCGCATACAGCGTCACATCGCCCATCTCGGTCAAAAGCGTATCCTCTGTCACCTTCTCCCCTCCGTTTGTCTGCGTATACCATCCCGCAAACGTATATCCTGTCCATTCAGGAACCGGGAGCTCTCCAAACGCCCTCGTATATGTAATTTCTTTTTCCGTAATCTGCAAGGCACCGCCGTTTGGCTCGAATATTGCCCGATAAGTATTCGGAATCCATCCCGCATACAGCGTCATCTTTTCTTTCTCTACTACATCCGCAAAATCCCACGCCGTCTCACATTCAGGCTCCAGATACCAGCCGCCAAAATGAAATCCCATGCGCTCCGGCTCCCCCGGCTCTGTCAGCGTTTCCCCCGGCATCACCTCAACCACATACGCAGAATCACCGTTCATTTTTTCAAAGGTAACGCTGCAGGTCGCTACTTTCCACTGTGCATACAAGATAAAATTGGTTGTCTGCGTCACCAAACTGTTCTCCGTCACCAGTCTGCCGCCTGCCGGCTCAGTATACCAGCCGACGAATACATAACCGTATTTCTGAGGCACAGGAAGCTTCCCGAACAGCTCTCCATGGGTAACCTCTTTCTCCGTGGTGTCCATATTGCCGTTATTCAAATCAAAAAATATCCGATATATCTTCGGAACCCACTTTGCATACAGGGTAAGTCCCTCTGACGGTATCCCGTTTTCAAAATCCCACTCCGTCTCACACGTGCTTTCCAAATACCAGCCGCCGAAATTGTATCCGTCTCGCCCCGGATCCTCCGGGCTTTGCAGTCTCCCGCCGATATCGACATATTGCGTATCGACCCTTCCGTCCTGAAGATCAAAGTAAACATCATAGCCGTACTCGGAAATGACAAGCTCCTTGCTGTCCGTATATCCGTTTATGACCGCAATCGCCTTTACCACAGTTCCGCGCTCTACCGTAAACGAATCGCGGTAATATCTTGATTTCGTAGCCGTCACGGCCGGAGTTGTTCCATCCGTGGTATAATAGATTCTTGCCTCCGCCTGCGGGCTGCTCAAGGTCATCCTCACCTTGCCGCCGACTATCTCCCAATCCGACAAAGGAGTATCTGCCACCCCCTGCGCCTCATGAATCCGGCCCGGCGCTTCATGTGTCGAACCCGAATCACTGCCACAGTCCGACAAATCCATAAAATCACTGTAATACGTTTCCCATACATGGGAATCATTGCTGTCTGTCAGACTGATTTGTTCCGAGCTGCGATTGAAATAATCATAATAATGCCCCCCGTCATCCGCATCATCCCAGGTGCAATCCACCTGATACCATTGTCCGTTAAGCCTCACCCAGTTCCAGGCATGACCGGCGCTTGTCACTGCAAGCGCGTCAATCCCCACTGCCCTGCACAAAAGATTAAATGCCTGCGTATAGCCTGCGCATAGCGTCGTGTGCTCCGGCTTGACAAAGACGCTGTAACTGCTCTGTGTATATCCCCCGTTCAACTCATAGTCCCATAATTCGGACTCATCCAGCGTGGTATAGTTCAAGTCATAAACGGCGCGGTCAAGTATCCAATCGTGGATTGCCTGTTCCAACGCATAAGTATTTTCGCGAAGCCCGATTTCCGCAACCGCCTCCTGAATTTTCTCCTGAAATTCTACGGTTGCCTGACTTCTGGCCTCTCCGTCCGCAAACGCAGGATATACCACCGGATATGCCGTTCCCGCCAAATCAAACCGAAAGCTTGACGTCAAAAAATAATACTGGGGATTTGAAAAGCGGAATATGTTATATATTTTCTCTCTCTCTTCCCCCGAAAGCCCTCCATACGGCACTCCCGACATCAAATTATTTACCGCATCCTTGTCCGTTGTTAAATACTCGTAGCTAACCGCGTCAAGACTTTCATAAAACTCTTTCTGCTCCCCCTCAAGCATATTGTAATAATAGTTGGACGTATAAGTATCCCAGTGTGATAACGCCTGGCTCTCGGCCGTCTCGCTCACGCCGCATGCAGGTATGAAATACTCTGCATCCGTCTCGGTAAGCGCCGTCTGGCGCACTCCAAAATATCCCGTCCGTTCCGACGCGTCTAGTTGTCTGGCTCCCTCCTGTCCTTCCTGTGCAAAAACAGCTCCTCCATTCGCACCAAGCAGCGCCACAGACAGGAGCAATGCCAAAATTCTCTTCTTCATGTATACCTCCTGCAAACTCAAACAGCATGCAGCATCAAGCGTTCCCTGTCAAATACCTCCATCCCGTCAATCATCCTTCTTGCCTTCACATACTGATTTCTATTTGTCTTTATTACACAGACTTCTTTTGCTCCATTATAACATTCTCTTTTAAAAAAGGGAACCTTAATCCACTTCTGCGTGAACGGAATCTGTGCATTCACCAAAACCTTCATCGTATGTTCACAGACCCGCACATTCGTTGTACGGCACAGTTCCACATCTTTATCTATATTTTTTTCAATTGTCTTTATTCTCTGATTCGCCATTTTTTCGCTTCTTTCCTGCATGTACTGAATTTCTTCACGCATCTTGTTATTTTACCTGTATTTGCAGCTGCTTGCCCAACGCATCCGCCACCTTCACCAAAAAATCCAGACTTGGATTATATTTTCCGCTCTCAAATCTGGAAATATTGGATTTTCTTGTCCCGATACGCTCTGCCAGAATCTCCTGGGTCATATGCTGCTCTTTTCTCGCCTGTCTCAGCTGCCGGACCACCTCATGGCGCGGCATTAAAATTTTCTCTTCCACATCATTCCCTCTCCTGTTTTTCACACCGTACAGTAAGAATTGCATATGCGCCCCGAAGCAGCGCACAAGGCCGGGTGAACAGCAATATGTTATCATATATGATAACTTTTCGTCAACAAATTTTCGTGACAAGCGCTAACAATGTATGGTATAATCAAAAAAGAAAAACCGGAACAACGGACATAACGAGCGCCTATACTCGGTAAATATAAATAGAAATGAGGTAGAATTATGAGCGAAGAAACAATGGCAGACTACTCTGCGGAGCTTGAAGCTTCCTTCAAGCAGATTCACGAGGGAGATATCATGAGCGGAACCGTTATCGGAATCTCTGAGACAGAGGTCACACTTGACTTAAGATATTATACGGACGGCATCATCCGTCTGGAGGATTTCAGTGAAGAACCCGGATTTTCTCTGAAAGACGCTGTCTCCATGGGAGATGAAATTTCTGCAACGGTAATCAAAAAGGACGACGGCGAAGGACATATTTTACTGTCCAAAAAAGAAGCCAATGATGTTCTTGCCTGGGACAAGCTTCAGGAGCTAATGGATAACGATACGATTCTCACCGTAAAAATCAGCGGTGTTGTCAATGCCGGCGTCATTGCTTATGTGGAAGGCATCCGCGGATTCATTCCCGCATCCAAGCTCTCCCTGAGCTATGTAGAAGATCTGAATTCGTGGCTTTTTAAGGAAATCCGCGTAAAAATTATTACCTTAGATAAAGAAAGAAAAAAGCTGGTGTTATCCGCCAAAGAAATTTTACAAGACGAAGAGAAAAAAGAACGCAGCTCAAAAATTTCCGCCGTTCCAATCGGACTCGTCACAGAGGGAACCGTAGAAACCTTACAAAAATACGGTGCCTTTATTGACCTCGGAAACGGTCTGTCCGGTCTGGTTCATATTTCTCAGATCAGCAACAAACGAATCAAGCACCCGGGCGTCCTTTTACATGAAGGCGACAAAGTAAAGGTCAAGGTCATTGACATCAAGGACGGCAAAATCAGTCTCAGTATGAAAGCTTTGGAGGATGTCGCCGCAGAAGAAATTGAGGAGGAGACATACGATCTGCCTGAAACAGAATCTCTCTCCACAAGCCTTGGTTCCTTATTTGCAAACATTAAACTGGATTAATTTATTCTTAACTTACGGAACCTGCCACCGGCAGCTTCCTTCAGATGCATAGAACAAAAGTTCGCTTCGCACACCCTCGCGGATTAACAACTTTCAATGCGCAGCTTTTGTTCCGCGCACGGATTTGTCCTAAGGGGTACCAGGCTTGCCTGGGGGATTCCTTAGGACTATTGCAAAGCAATAAATTCCTCTTGCATCCGTGCGCATAAGCTTATATATCATAGGAAAGTAGTAGGTTTTAGTACTTCACAGTAACAAGGTCTTTCCTATGATACAACAAATAATGCGCCGTAAAACGGCGCATTTTATTGGAGGCATACATATGGCGCGTACAGGAAAAAATGGCTGGGCACTCTTCCTTCTGCTCTTGGCCGGAATTGTAATCGGCGGATTTATCGGACATCTCACTCAAGGCGTTTCCGGGCTATCTTGGCTGAGCTACGGACAGACTTTCGGTCTTTCTTCACCCTTGGAGCTGGATGCCGGCGTTCTGATCCTCACATTCGGACTGACCATCAAATTCAATATCGCAAGCATTATCGGAATCGTGATCGCAGCGTTTATCTACCATAGGATGTAAACACTTCTCTTCCTGTAAAATGTGTAGATGAATCAGGCGTGTAATTTTCTTCTTCGGATTCCAAAGCAGCTGCAAGTGTTACCTCAAAATATTCTCATAATGCGTATCTGTGTTCACCCATTGAATACCTCTTCTGCGCTGCTGTATTTGTGCAAATTGCCAACAAAAACTTTTTTTACAATCTTTTGACACCCGAATCCTATGATGTTGGGGTCAAATAGACCCTCTTTAGCACCTTGAAAATTACACACATTAT
>CANOCV010000055.1 GCA_947564465.1 uncultured Roseburia sp.
CCGCATATGCGGCCCGCCGCAGGCGGGGAATCCGGCAGAGCCGGATTCTTTGTTTAAAAACTCCCCCGATGACAGCCATCGGGGGAGTAAATGTATCCGCCGGTTTCAGGTTAAGAGTTCTGTTCCTGTTTGTAGGCGGCAATCAGCTTCTGGATTCTGTCATGAGGGTCCAAAAGATTGCTGATAGAGGTATCATGGTTCAGAGTATCAATGATATATGCGATGTATTTGCTCATATCACAGTTAATATAATACGGTTTGCCCAAAAGCTCCGGTGTCTGATACGTTAGGTTCGTGGTGACTACTTTGTAGATTGTGCCGTCCGCAACGGCGTTGTCAAATTTTTCCAATCCGTTTGTGAAAAGTCCGAAGGTTGCCACAACAAAAATGCGGTTTGCCTTTCTCTTTTTTAATTCTGTGGCCACATCAATCATACTTTCACCGGAGGAGATCATGTCGTCGATAATCAGCACATCCTTCCCTTCCACGGAGGAGCCTAAAAATTCATGTGCTACAATCGGATTTCTTCCGTCGATAATTTGACTGTAATCCCGACGCTTGTAGAACATACCCATATCAAGACCAAGCACATTGGCAAGGTAAATGGCACGTCCGGTAGCGCCCTCGTCCGGGCTGATAATCATCATATGTTCATTGTCAATCTTAAGGTCTTTGACGTAATGGCATATACCTTTTATGAACTGATAAGCGGGCTGTACGGTTTCAAAGCCCTTCAGTGGGATGGCATTCTGCACACGGGGATCATGCGCATCAAAGGTAATGATGTTGTCGACGCCCATGTTGATCAGCTCTTGAAGTGCAAGGGCGCAGTCTAAGGATTCTCTTGTCGTGCGCTTGTGCTGGCGGCTTTCATAGAGGAACGGGATAATTACGGTAATCCGCCTTGCCTTTCCGCCCACAGCCGCGATTATACGCTTTAAATCGGAAAAATGATCGTCCGGCGACATATGGTTCGTGTGGCCGCACAGAGAATACGTCAGGCTGTAATTTGTAACGTCGACCATAAGGAACAGGTCGTAGCCGCGTACGGATTCATAGATTAAAGCCTTGGCCTCCCCGGAACCAAAGCGGGGAACCTGGGTTTTTACAACATAAGTATCACGTTTATATCCCTGAAAAGCCATAGGATCTTTGAAATGGTGCTGCCGTGCATCTCTCCATTTCACAAGATACGCATCTACTTTTTCACCCAGCTCCTTGCAGCTGTTAAGTGGGATTAATCCAAGAGCTCCGGTAGGGAGTGTTTCTAAATTTCTTTCGTCAACTGACATGAATTGGTCCTCCATATAGTGTATTGTATAGTTCATTAGATAGTTATCTAAGGAATTTCTTTCGGAGTGCAGAAAAATAATTACTGCAGTTTTTTCTTCAGGCGGATATCGTCACCGAAGAGTTTGATCATTATGTAATTGCTGAAAATACGGGAACAGATGCGCTCCGAATAGATTGACGTCATCTCCTGCATATTCAGGTTCGTGGAAATTAACGTAGACTTCTTGTGAAGCATACGTTCGTTCAGGCACAGAAAGAGCCTTGAGGTAGTGAAGGAATTGGAAAGCTCCGTCCCAAGGTCGTCAATAATTAAAAGATCACAGTCAAAAATGTTCCGGTGCGCCAGAATCATCTCGGAATCCTTTTGGAACATATTCTTTTCGAAAATATCAAATAGCTGGAAAGCTGTAAAATAGATTACGGAGTGCCCGCTGTCTAAAAGCTCCTTTGCAACGCAGTTAGAGAGAAAGGTTTTGCCGACACCCGCTTCGCCGTAGAAGCAGAGATTCTGAAATTCACCGTCAAAGGCATCAATAAATTTCCGGCAGTTGGCAACGGCATATTTTGCCGATTCTAACGAGGTGAGTCCGGTTGCCGCATCCGTAATCTGATCAGAGTAATAATCATACCGGAAATTCGAAAAATTTTCTGTTTTCAAAATTTCTTTGATATTCGACTGGGTGTATACGAGGTCGATTGCCGCCTGGATAAAGCAGCGGCAGCGTCTGCCGTCTATATACCCGGTGTCTTTGCAGTCGGGGCAGTTATAGTGTGGCTTAAGATAGTCCATAGTATAACCGAGACCGGCAAGGATAGCCTCTTTTTCCCGGCGGAGAATCGCGATCTGATGCTTCAGGTCGGCTAAAGCGGAATCGTCGCCTTCAATCAGGCGTCTGGCCTGTGCCACGGACGAGGAGGCAATCTCCTCATCAATGCGCGAAAGCCTGGGATTCTTATCGTATACCTCTTTTATGTGAGCCTGCTGACGGCGTTCGTTTTCAAGCTGTATTGTGTTGTAGTGACGAAACAATTCGTCATACTGGCTGTTACTCAATGCCATAGCGCGGTTCCTCCCATTTGCTTACTGCATCGATCTGTTTAAAAGCTGTTTTTCCAGTTCGGTATAGTCATAAGAACGCTGAGGATAATTTGTAAATCGGTTCCCTTTAGATGTTCCCTTTGAATTTATCCTTGCAGGCGCATTGTTTTTCATGGTCTGAGCCTTGCTTTTTTGATAGGCGCAATCCAGTACGGTGATATCCTCCAAATGATGAACATTGTTTTTCTTCCAGCTGTTTAAGATAGTGTCTGCATACTCAAAGCTGGGCTGGTGGATTGCCTGAATGGTACGCTTACATGCTTCGCCGATAATATCCAGTGAAAAACCATAGCTGTTTGTCCATTTATCAATGAAGTTTTGTTCAAATTCCACCAGATTGCGTCCGCTGATGCCAAACGCCTTCATGATGGCGTAATAAGTCTGGCTGTGAATGCCGGCGGCTTTTTTTGCCTGTTCTACGGTGCGGATGCCGGCGTCCGCCCATCCGAGAGCCACCTTGTCCATATAGCGGGTGCTGCGGTGTCCCTTGTCCACACAGTGCTCAATCAGGTATTCGATTAAGTCGATGGAAAGGTGCAGCGTATCGTACCAATATAAAATTGCATTCACATCGGTTGGGTTGAACGTGTGCCCAATATATTTTTCGGCAATAAACATCAAATCCTGAACTTCTTCCTTTTGCTGAAAAGAAGAAATCTGGTCCCTGGTATATTCCGGGCGTGATGCGGCAGATTTTGGCGCATCCGGTATTTTTTGGACAGCGTGAGCCAAATTGGAGGTGTCCTTTTTGGCAGGACCTTCTTCGCACGGCGTGGCGTCTAAAAGGCAGATACCGCACAAATCGCCGTCTTTGTATTCAAGCTGAAGAACATGCATTTTTTCCCAGTACTTTAAGGCGCGCAGAATATCCTTCTCCGTGTGCTCGAATTTATCGGCCATGCCGGAAATCGAAAAATCATCTCCGTAGCTTATACAGCGCAGAAGATAAAGGTAAATTTTGACAAATTCACCGTTGGCATTTGCCATATAGTTATCAATAAATGCGTTTGAAACGCTGGTAGCGGCAGCCTTGCTGTCCGTATGTAATGTAATATCCTTCATGATAAAAACCCCTCTTTTAACGGGCTTATTATAGCATACTAAAAACAAAATGAAAAGTGTAATTTTCCTGAAAAACCCAGTAAAATCAAGGCTTCGCGAGTTTGTGGATAAAGTGGATAATGTGGACGGGATACGATGCTCACCTAGTTATGGAAACGTTTTTTTTCGTGAAAATATGAATTTGCGGGGGAATTATAAAAAAGTATAAAATTTTTATGTAAACATAGAAAATCCACATTAAATTTTTCGATTCATCGACAATTTAATGTGGATAATGTGGATAACTTTTATTTCAGAAGATGTTCGCCCACCTGATAGATATCTCCGGCGCCCATAGTTATCAACAAGTCATTGTTTATGCAATTTGCTGATAAAAATTTTTCGATTTCTTCGAAGGAAGTAAAGTAGTATGCTTCACATCCGAGTTTCTTAAGTTCATCTAAGATGGCGGCGGAAGTTATGCCGTAAGTATTTTTTTCTCTGGCGGCGTAGATATCTGCCAGTACGACGAGATCCGCCATGGAGAGCACTCTTGCAAAATCTTTATAAAAGGCTTTTGTTCTGGAATAAGTGTGAGGCTGGAAAGCGCAGACAATTCTGCCGTGCGGATAATTTTTTGCCGCGGTCAGCGTGGCCTCAACCTCGGTCGGGTGGTGCGCGTAATCGTCAATTACGGTAATGCCGGATTTGCAGCCCTTATATTCAAAGCGTCTGTGGGTTCCGCCAAATGCCAGAAGTCCCGCTTTGATATCGTCCATGGAAATTCCAAGTTCGCGGCAGACTGCGATGGAAGCAAGCGCGTTGCTGACATTGTGCATGCCCGGTACGCTTAAGCGATAAGTTGCCAGCTCTTCGTCATGGTAATATGCAGTAAATGTGGCACAGGCTTTTTCGTTAAAAGAAATATTTTTCGCATAATAGTCACAGCTATTGCATAAACCATAAGTAATGGTATTGCAGTCAAGCCCGGCCGTGATATCTTCATAATTTGCAATTTCGCCGTTGATGATAACTGCGCCGTCCTTAGCCGTATTTGACGCGAAAGAACAAAAAGAGCGGCGTATATCGTCAATATCCTTGAAGAAGTCAAGGTGTTCTTCTTCCACACTTGTGATAATACTGTATTTTGGATAAAAGTTTAAAAAGCTGTTGGTATATTCGCAGGCCTCCGTAATGAATATTTCTGAAGTTCCGACTCGGATGTTGCCGCCGATGGCATCCAGAATTCCACCCACAGAGATTGTCGGGTCAGTTCTTGCATCCAAAAGTATTTGCGAGATCATTGAGGTCGTTGTTGTTTTGCCGTGTGTGCCGGCCACAGCAATGGAATTGCGGTAGTTTTCCATAATTTGTCCAAGCAGTTCGGCACGTGTGAGCATCGGTATCCCGGCGGTCTTTGCGGCGTTAAATTCCGGATTGTCATCGCGGATCGCTGCCGTGTAGACAATTAGGTCTGTGGATTCCCCGATGTTGGAGGCTTTTTGGCCGATGTATATTTGGGCGCCCTTAGCAATCAATTTATCTGTAAGAGAAGAACTGTTGGAATCGGATCCGGTGATGGTGAATCCTTCTTTCAGGAGGATTTCGGCAAGTCCGCTCATACTGATGCCGCCGATGCCAATAAAGTGAATGTGAATCGGTTTTTGAAAATTGATTTTGAACATAAATTTTTACCTGCCTGCTTTCATATTTACTTATTGTTTTGTTTCTTACTTAATTATACCCATATATACGAAATTTGCAAATTTATTTTATATCATAGGAAATACCTTGTTGTTGTGATGTGTTAAAATCTTTGAGTTTCCTGTGATATAAAAGTTTATGTGCACGGATGCAAGAGGAGTTTATTGCTTTGCAATAGTCCTAAGGAATCCCCCAGGCAAGCCTGGTACCCCTTAGGACAAATCCGCGCGCGGAACAAAAGCCGTGCTTTGAAAGTTGTTGATTCGCGAGGGCGTGCGAAGCACACTTTTGTTCTGGAAGCGGTGGAACAGAAACTGCTTCTTTTCGGGCATAATATAAAAGGATGCTTTATATCTGTGAATATATTGTCTAAAATTGTGCAATGCTACAAAAATATACCAATTTTGTTTTTTTTATTGTGAAAAATGATGTACAAATATTCCTATATATGGTATAATTTTATATGTGAAGAAACCCATAATATGACGAGAGGTGAATGACGTGATTAAAAAAGAGATGATAGCCATGCTTTTGGCAGGAGGGCAGGGAAGCCGTCTTGGAGTTTTGACTTCGGGGGTTGCGAAACCTGCAGTGGCCTTTGGTGGGAAGTATCGGATTATTGATTTCCCGCTTAGTAACTGTATTAACTCTGGAATTGATACCGTAGGTGTTTTAACACAGTATCAGCCGCTGCGACTGAATACGCATATCGGAATTGGTATTCCGTGGGATTTGGATCGTAATAATGGCGGAGTTACCGTGTTGCCACCATATGAGAAGAGCGTTAACAGCGAATGGTATACCGGAACTGCAAATGCAATTTACCAGAACCTGAACTATATGGAGAGTTATAATCCGGAATATGTCTTGATTCTTTCGGGAGATCATATATATAAAATGGATTATGAGGTAATGCTTGATTTCCACAAGGCAAACAATGCGGACGTAACAATTGCCGCGATGCCGGTTCCAATGGAGGAAGCAAGCCGTTTTGGTGTTGTTATTACAGACGAGAACAGAAAAATAACAGAATTTGAAGAGAAACCGGAACATCCAAGAAGCAACCTCGCATCAATGGGTATCTATATTTTCAGCTGGAAGGTATTAAAGGAAGGCCTTCTTGCAATGAAGGATCAGAGTAATTGTGATTTTGGTAAGCATGTGATTCCGTATTGCCATGAGAAGGGAATGCGCTTGTTTGCCTATGAATATAACGGATACTGGAAGGATGTAGGTACACTGGGTTCCTATTGGGAAGCGAATATGGAGCTGATTGACCTGATTCCGGAATTCAATCTTTACGAGGAGTATTGGAAGATATATACGAACAGCGATATGATTGCGCCGCAGTATTTCTCGGCGGATTCCGTGGTTGAGCGGAGTATCGTTGGCGAGGGAAGCGAGATTTACGGTCAAATCTATAATTCTGTAGTAGGCGCAGGCGTTACTGTCGGCAAGGGCAGCGTTATCCGTGATTCCATCATCATGAGGGATTGTGAGATCGGAGAGAATACGGTGGTTGAGAAGGCTATCGTTGCGGACGGCTGCAAGATTGGCAGGGATGTGCATCTTGGTGTGGGCGATTATGCGCCGAGCAAGCTGAATCCGAAGGTATATGCGTTTGACCTTGTTACCGTAGGTGAGGGTTCTGTGATACCGAACGGCGTCAAAGTCGGAAAAAATACAGCAATTTCAGGCGAGACGGCGGCGGAGGATTATCCGGATGGACTTCTGGCAAGTGGAGAATACATTATTAAGGAAGGTGACAGAACATGAAGGCATTAGGAATCATTTTAGCAGGCGGGAATAACAGCCGGATGCAGGAACTTTCCAACAAAAGGGCGATTGCTGCAATGCCAATCGGCGGTAGTTTTCGTTGTGTTGACTTTGCATTGAGCAATATGAGCAATTCACATATTCAGACGGTGGCGGTACTGACCCAGTATAATGCACGTTCCTTAAATGAACACCTGAGTTCTTCGAAGTGGTGGGATTTTGGAAGAAAGCAGGGAGGTCTCTATACATTTACGCCGACCGTGACGGCGGATAACAGCTGGTGGTATCGGGGAACGGCCGATGCAATGTATCAGAACATTACGTTCCTGAAAAGACGCCATGAGCCGTACGTAATCATTACCAGCGGAGATTGCGTTTATAAGTTGGATTATAATAAAGTGCTGGATTATCATATTGAAAAGAAAGCGGATATCACGGTTGTCTGTAAGGACATGCCGGCGACAGAGGATGTGAGCCGGTTTGGTGTGATCCGTATGAATGAGGATTCGCGCATTACGGATTTTGAAGAGAAGCCGATGGTGACGCAGTCGAATACAATTTCCGCCGGAATTTATGTCATTCGCAGAAGGCAGCTGATTGAGATGTTAGAGCGGTGCGAGCAGGAAGGACGCTGGAATTTTGTTACGGATATTCTGATTCGATATAAGAATATGAAGCGCATCTATGGATATAAGATGGATGAATACTGGAGCAATATTGCTACGGTGGATTCTTATTACCAGACGAATATGGACTTTTTGAAACCTGAGGTAAGACAGTATTTCTTCCGTGATTATCCGCGGATTTACTCGAAGGTAGACGATTATCCGCCTGCTAAATTTAATGTTGGGTCGGATGTTTCAAATAGCTTGATTTCCAGCGGCTGTATTATTAACAGCAAGGTTGAGAATTCCGTATTATTTAAAAATGTATTTGTTGGTAAAAACTGTGTAGTTAAAAATTCCATTATCCTGAATGATGTCTATATTGGAGATAACACCCATATTGAGAACTGCATCGTAGAGAGCCGGGGAACATTAAAAGCCAACACTTATTACAGCGGAGACGGCGGTGTGAAGGTTGTATTAGAGCATAACGAGCGTTACGTGTTATAGACAACAAGGAAGGTACAGAACTGAAAGGGGCTAATGAGAATGCAGATTACAGACGTGCGTGTGCGCAGAGTTGAAAAAGAGGGTAAAATGAAAGCCATTGTATCTATTACAATTGACGAGGAATTTGTGGTTCATGATATTAAGGTAATTGACGGTGAGAAGGGGCTGTTTATTGCAATGCCGAGCAGGAAAGCGGCGGACGGAGAGTATCGTGACATTGCACATCCTATCAATTCGGATACAAGAAACAAAATTCAGCAGATTATACTTGATAAGTATAATGAAGAGATGGAGTCGCTGACAGCGGAAGAATAAAATGGGGGTTAATAGGCTGTTGCAGAAAACGTAAAAACGGTTTCTGCAGCAGCCTTTTTTATATCATAGGAAAGACCTTTGCTGTGAAGTGTCAAAGTCTATGATTTTCCTATGATATAAAAACATATGCGCAACTCGCGTGAGAGAAGATATTGTTATGTAATAGTCCTAAGGAATCCCCCAGGCAAGCCTGGTACCCCTTAGGACAAATCCGTGTGCGGCGCGGAACAAAAGTGCTTGTCGGATATTAGGTATAGAAGGAGGGCAGCCGACGATACAAGCAGCTCTGTAACGGGGAACGCAAGCCATACGCCGGTTATGCCGAAGGCGGCGGGGAGAAAAGCGGCCATAGGAAGTATCAGGATGATACCGCGCAGCAGAGAAACAATATGCGCAGGCAGCGCTTTTTCCGTGGAGGTAAAGAACACGGACATAATAATATTAAAGCCTGCGAAGGGGGCGCCGGTAAAGTATAACTTCAGTCCGGATTCCGCAATTTGCTGCAGCATAAAGTTGTCCTCGCTGTTAAAGATGTGCGTGATGGGCGCGGCAAACAAAAATATGGAAAGATAAATGAGGCATGAGCCGCAGGCGGCGGTAATGAGTGCGTAGCGCAGGATAAGCCGGCAGTTTTTCGGGCTGTGACTTCCGTAAAATTTACTGACAAGCGGTTGTACACCCTGTGCGATTCCCGTGTAAATTGCAATAATCACGAGAGAAAGGTTGGCGACCACACCGTAGGCGGCCACGCCGACATTTCCCTGCAAATGCAGAAGGATCATATTGAATACAAGAATGACAATGCCTGATGAAACTTCGGAGATCAAAGAGGGAAATCCGAGCAGCAGGATATTTTTAGCCGCTTTTATGCCAAAGATTTTTTTTGTAAGCCGGAAGTTGTTTTGGCGCCGTACAAGATGGAGGGAGAGAATTGCCAGGCTGATAACCGGTGCAAGTCCAGTTGCCAATACGGCTCCGAATATTCCCATATTCAGCGGAAATACAAATATATAATCCAGGAGAATATTCGAAAAGCTGCCGCCAAGCATAGCGCACATGGATAATTTGGGGTTATTGTCGTTCCGTATAAAGCAGACAAAAATATCGTTCAGAATAATTGCAGGTGAAAACAGTAAAAGTACGTTCAGGTATGTTTTGGTCATTGTAAAAATCTCGGCGTTTGCGCCAAGCATTTTTGCAAGGGTGTCCGAAAAACAAAAACCTGTCAGGGCAAAGGAAAAGGCAAAGAGAAACGCCAGCAATATTGTCTTTGAAAAACAAATATTTGCGGCTTCTTTTTGTCCCTGGCTTCTTAGGATGGCATATTTGACAGCCCCGCCCATGCCCAACATCAGACCGCACCCGTGTATGATGCTGTAAACGGGGATCGCCAGATTGAGCGCTGTCAGACCGTTTGTACCTAATTTGTTCGAAATAAAAAATGTGTCCGCAAGGATATAACAGGAAAGCCCCGCCATGCCCAAAACATTGAGTGCTGCGTATTTTGCAAATTCTTTCAGATGCTGCGTATTTCGCATAAAATCCTCCTAAAAATAAAAACGCTGAACCTCGTATCTTCTATGACCTAACGATACGAAATACAGCGCAAGACGCTCTTACCCGGTGGCAAGTACGATATTTTTTCTTATTCTATCAGCTTGCGGCGTCTTTGTCAATTCAGAAACAATTTCGGGTGACAAATCCGACTAAATCCTGTAAAATAAAAACGGTAAAAAATGTTGAGTGAGTTGGAGGGTAAAAAATGCTGAAAGCAGTTATTTTGGCGGCGGGAAAAGGAACGCGAATGAAGTCTGATCTGCCGAAGGTGGTTCATACGATTGACGGGAAATGTCTTGTGGATTATGTGATAGAGGCTGCAAAGGGCGCAGGTGCGGATGAAATCTGTCTTGTCGTGGGATATAAAGCGGATGTGGTCAGGGAAAGCATTGAAAATAAGGATGTGAAATTTGCGCTTCAGGAGGAACAGTTAGGAACCGGTCACGCTGTAAAGTGTGCCAGGGACTTTCTTGGAACGAGCGGCGATACACTGATTTTATTTGGAGATACGCCGCTTATCACTGCGGATACGTTAAAGCGTCTTTTGTCTTATCATAAAGAAAAGGGTAATGCGGTAACTGTTCTGTCGGCGCAGATTGAGGATCCGACGGGGTACGGAAGGATCATTCGGGATGCATCCGGCAATTTTATAAAGAGCGTGGAGCAGAAGGACGCCACGGCAGAGGAGCTTTCTTCTCAAGAGATTAATTCGGGTATGTATATTTTTGATACAAAGGAGCTTGCGCTTGCGCTTGAAAAAATCACGCCGAATAATGCGCAGGGGGAATACTATTTGCCGGATACATTGGCAATTATAAAGGAAAAGGGACTTAGAGCAGATGCGTTTGCGTTGGAGGGACCTGAGGACATATCAGGCTGTAACGACAAGGAACAGCTTGAGGAAGCGGCGCAGGTAATCCGTAGAAGGAGAAGGGAAGAGTAGAATGTATATTATAGCAGGACTTGGCAATCCTGGCAGACAGTATGAGAAAACCAGGCATAATGTGGGTTTTGATGTCATTGATTGTATTTCAGAGAAATATAATATAGATATCTCGGAGAAAAAATTTAAAGCTCTTTTAGGAAAGGGCACGATAGAGGGGCAGAGGGCGGTGCTTGTAAAGCCGCAGACGTTTATGAACTTGAGCGGGGAAAGCATCGCCGAGGCGCTTTCCTATTACAAAGCAGACCCGGCATCCGAGCTGATTGTTATTTACGATGATATCAGCTTGGAGCCGGGCAGGCTGCGTATCCGCAAAAAAGGGAGCGCGGGCGGCCATAACGGAATAAAAAATATTATTGCCCGAACGGGGACACAGGAGTTTTTGCGTATAAAGATCGGTGTCGGTGAAAAGCCGCCGGGATGGGATTTGGCGGATTATGTGCTTGGCAGAATGAAAAAGCAGGAGCGCCAAAGTGTGGAGGAAGTATTTGAAAAGGCTGTCGGCGCGGTTGGTCTTTTGGTAAACGGACAGGCGGATCGGGCGATGAATGAGTATAATTGACAGATTTGGAAGGAAATAAGGGATGAATGCATTTTTAGA
Organism: uncultured Roseburia sp.; assembly: GCA_947564465.1. Lineage (GTDB taxonomy): Bacteria > Bacillota > Clostridia > Lachnospirales > Lachnospiraceae > Roseburia_C. Next base: position 11,445 of record CANOCV010000055.1, read on the forward strand.
GCCTCTTGACGATCTGGAGGAGTTACAGGAGGCGAAGAGACAGGCGAGGGCTGTACGCGGCATTGTGCAGATTTCGGGCTGTATTGATGCGCAAAAATCACATATGGTATTTGCACTGGGCGATGGTTTTAAACATAAAATCATCGTTACTTTTAGTGAGCAAAGGGCAAGGGAAATTTATGACGATTACCGCTTTTTTGACAGAGAGGTGTTAAGCTATCCGGCAAAGGATATTCTGTTTTACCAGTCGGATATCAGGGGAAGTCTGCTTACCAAGGAACGTCTTGCGGTATTAAAGCGTCTTGCGGCGGGGGAGCCTGTGACGCTGGTGACGACATATGACGCGCTTATGAACCGGATGGCGGAGGTGGAGAACTTTACGAAGGCGGTTTGCCGGATTGCGGTTGGGGATGAGCTTGACCTTGTGCAGATGAGCGGGAAGCTCGTGCAGATGGGGTATATAAAAAATTATCAGGCGCAGGCGCAGGGAGAGTTCGCGTTAAGGGGCGGCATTCTTGACGTTTATCCGCTTACGGAGGACAATCCGTACCGCATTGAGCTGTGGGGTGATGAGGTGGATTCCATCCGAAGCTTTGACGCCGAAAGCCAGCGTTCCATTGAAAATATGGATGAGGTTGTGATTTATCCGGCGGCGGAATTTGTGCTGACCGAGGAAGCATTGGAGCGGGGAATAAAAAAGATGGAAAAAGACAGCGCGGTCCTTGAAAAGCGTTACCGGAGTGAGATGAAGACCGAGGAGGCAGCACGCATCAAGACAAATTTCGAGACTTTTGCGGAGGAAGTGCGTGAGCTGAAGGGGGCGGCCAATCTTGACGACCGGATTGCGTATTTCTGGGAGAAGAGCGTCAGTCTTTTAGATTGTTTTGACAGGGAGGAGACAGCCGTATTTCTGGATGAGCCGGCGCGCCTTTTGGAAAAGGGGCGTGTCAGTGAACAGGAATTTTCAGAGAGTATGCAGCAGCGCCTTGAAAAGGGCTATATCCTGCCGGGACAGATGGAAGCGCTCTATCACTCGAAGGAAATCGGGGCGCGGCTCGCGGGGATGCACTGCATAGCGCTTGCGGCGCTTGACATGAAGGTAAATGAGCTTGAGATAAAGAGCCGCTTCCATGTTCAGGTTAAGAGTGTCAATCCTTATAATAACAGCTTTGAGCTGTTGATAAAGGATTTAAAGCGTTATAAGAAAAACGGATATCGTGTGATTTTACTCTCGGGTTCGAGGACAAGGGCAGGACATCTTGCCGATGATCTTCGGGAGGAAGAATTGAGCTGCTTTTATACGGAGGATTACAATCATGAGGTTAAGAGCGGTGAAATCATGGTGTGCTATGGAAAGGTGAAGCGGGGCTTTGAATATCCGATGCTGAAATTTGTCGTGATTTCAGAGAGTGATATTTTCGGGGGAGAAAAGAAAAAGAAGAAAAAGCGTCGGATTTACGAGGGCGAAAAGATTCAGAGCTTCAGTGATTTGAGTATCGGGGATTATGTAGTGCACGAGAATCACGGGCTTGGCATTTACCGCGGAATCGAGAAGGTTGAGGTGGACGGAGCCAGAAAGGATTATATTAAAATTGAGTACGCGGCAAGCGGTAATCTTTATATTTTGGCAACCCAGCTTGAGCTGATTCAAAAGTATGCCGGAGCTGACGCGAAGAAGCCGAAATTAAATAAGCTTGGCAGCCCGGAGTGGAATCGGACGAAGACGAAGGTTCGCGGGGCGGTAAAGGAAATTGCGCAGGAGCTTGTTGCTCTTTACGCAAAAAGGCAGAGCGAGGAGGGCTTTGTCTATGGGCCGGATACCGTCTGGCAGAAGGAGTTTGAGGAGATGTTTCCGTTTGAGGAGACGGAGGACCAGCTTCTTGCCATTGAAGCGACAAAGCGCGATATGGAGAGCAAAAAGGTTATGGATCGTCTCGTCTGCGGAGATGTCGGATACGGTAAGACAGAGGTGGCAATTCGCGCGGCGTTTAAGGCGGTGCAGGAAGGAAAGCAGGTCGTATATCTGGTTCCGACAACGATATTGGCCCAGCAGCACTATAATACGTTTACACAGAGAATGAGAGATTTTCCGGTGCGTGTGGATTTGCTCTGCCGTTTTCGTTCGGCCGCGGAACAGAAAAAGACGATCGCAGACCTGCAAAGAGGGACGGTTGACATTGTGATAGGAACACACCGCGTACTCTCGAAGGACGTGAAGTTTAAGGATCTTGGGCTGCTGATTATTGATGAGGAGCAGCGGTTTGGCGTGACGCATAAGGAGAAGATTAAGCAGTTAAAGACAAATATTGATGTTTTAACGCTGACCGCAACGCCGATTCCCCGTACGCTGCACATGAGCCTGATTGGGATACGGGATATGAGCGTGCTTGAGGAGCCGCCGATGGACAGGATGGCGATACAGACGTATGTGCTTGAGTATAATGAGGAGATGATTCGGGAGGCGATGAACCGCGAGCTGGCACGCGGCGGACAGGTGTATTATGTGTTTAACCGTGTCAATCAGATTGTGGATATGACCGCGAAGATTGAGAGCCTTATGCCGGAGGCCATTGTGGCATTTGCCCATGGACAGATGAAAGAGAGGGAGTTGGAGGATATTATGTACCGCTTCATCAATGGGGAGATTGATGTTTTGGTATCGACCACCATCATTGAGACGGGGCTTGATATTTCCAATGTCAACACCATGATTATCCATGATGCGGATAACATGGGGCTTTCTCAGCTTTATCAGCTTCGGGGAAGAGTCGGGAGGTCTAACAGAACGGCATATGCATTTCTTATGTATAGAAGAGATAAGATGTTGAAGGAGATTGCGGAAAAGCGTCTTGCCGCGATTAAGGAGTTTACCGAGCTTGGGAGCGGGTTTAAAATTGCGATGCGCGACCTTGAGCTTAGAGGCGCAGGGAATCTTCTGGGGGCGCAGCAGAGCGGGCATATGGAGGCCGTAGGATATGATCTTTACTGTAAAATGTTAAATGAGGCGGTCAAGAGTGCAAAGGGAATTGAAACGAAGGAGCAGTTCGATACATCGATGGATACAAAAATCGACGCGTTTATCCCGGTCAGTTATATTCCGAATGAGTATCAGAAGCTTGATATTTACAAGCGGATTGCGGGGATAGAGAGCTCGGAGGAGAGCGAAGAGATGTTAGAGGAACTGATTGACCGTTTTGGAGATCCGCCGAAATCGGTGACGAATCTGCTTATGATTGCGCGTCTGAAAGCAAAAGCGCACGAGGTCTATATGAAGGAGGTCGTGCAGAAAGGCAATGAGGTTAAATTTGTGCTCTACGAGAAGGCAAAAGTAGACGTATCCAAAATACCGCAGCTTGTGGACCTTTATAAGACCAGGCTGAAGTTTACGCCGGATGCAAAAGGACCGTATTTTACGCTGATTCTTCGAAATAACGACAGAAAAGATCAAAAAGATGATATGTCGGTGATTGAAGGATTTTTGGAGGACGCGGCGGCGATATTAATCCGGGATTTTTGAAACCGTCTCATTGCCATGATATCCTTCTTAGGATATGCTTGTGGTGAGGAGGTGTTTTATTTATGGCAAATGAAGATAAAAAGGATTTTAACGCAATGCTTAATGACAGCAAAGATATGCCAAAATTTCAGACGATTACGGATGAAAAAAGCATAAAAAAATATGGTGGAGACAGAATGTATTTTGCGCCGCCTATTGAGTATGATAAAGTAATGCGTCTTGTGCCTTTTGGAAAATTAATTACAGTAGGCGCCATAAGAGATTATTTTGCCAAACAAAGCGGGGCGGATTTTACAGAACCGATTACTGCTGGAATATTTGTTTCCATAGTTGCATGGGCGAGTTATCAACGAGAAGATAATGAGACGCCTTACTGGAGAACGCTGAAGGCAAACGGAGAATTAAATTCCAAGTATCCCGGCGGGATTGAGGCGCAAAAAGAGAAGCTTGAAAAAGAAGGGCACATTATAATTCAAAAGGGCAGGACGAATATAAAATATTATGTTAAGGATTATGAGCAAGCAATTTTTGCGTTATGCTGATGCTTTGCCATATTGAAAAGACGGACACCGGAAACTCTCAGACGGTATCAGAATCAAGTTGATACAAGAAGATTTGCCGCGGATTTTGTTGAAAGATAATACAGAGAGGGAATCAGGGATTTATATGAAAAGAATTGCGATTGTGACGGGCGCTTCCGGCGGGATGGGACAAGTATTTGTGCGGGAGCTGACAAAAGAAGATATTGATGAAATATGGGTAGTCGGAAGAAATGAAAAACGGCTTCTGATGCTGAAAAATGAATTTGGGGAGAAAATTACGCCCATATGTAAGGATTTGACAAAAAATGCTGATTTGTTATCTTTTTTGGAGCTATTGGAAAAACAAAACCCGTCCGTCTTATGGCTGGTAAATAATGCCGGAATTGCAAGAATGGCACCTTCAAGGGAGTTTTCTTTTTCGGAGATAGAGCAGATAATAGACGTAAATTGTAAAGCGCCTGCTATCCTTATTAACTTTTGTGTACCGTTTATGGAAAAAGGGGCGAAAATACTCAATATTTCCTCTGCTTCTGCATTTCAGCCTGTGCCATATATCAATTTGTATGCAGCTACAAAAGCATTTGAGCGCAGCTATTCGCGCGCTCTCAATACAGAATTAAAGAGTAATGGAATTACGGTAACAGCGGTTTGTCCGGGATGGGTAGATACAGATATGCTGTCAAAAGAAATTAACGGGAAAAAGGTACGTTTTCCGGGGCTGGTCGCCCCTGAAAAAGTTGTGCGGAAAGCTCTAAAAGACGCGAAAAGAGGAAAGGATATGTCAATCTGCTCTTTTTATGTGAAGTGCCAGCATTTGAATGTGAAGCTATTGCCGCAAAGACTGACAATGAAAATCTGGCTACATGGTATTAAAAATTATTTGTGAGGGAAAATGAAAGAAATGAGCCGCATGGAAGAAACCTAAATTGTAGTAACGGTTCTGATAAGCCGACCTGTTACGAGCTGAAACCAGTACATAAAAAAGTCACAAATATTATCTTGCAGCTTATATAAAAAAGAATTATAATAAAAAACGAGTGATTTAAGTTAGAGGAGGAAGGCAAATGCGAAGCATTTTATGAATGCCTTCCGACGAAATGCCGCCAAACCGGAAGGTGAGGGGGCGAAACCAAAATATCAGGAGGAAGGCAAATGCGAAGCATTTTATGAATGCCTTTCGACGAAATGCCGCCGAACCGAAAGGAGAGGGGGCGAAACCAAA
>CANOCV010000056.1 GCA_947564465.1 uncultured Roseburia sp.
AATTCCAATCTGAATCGGACGGATATCCTGATGCGCCGCCCGCCCTTCGTCCATCACAAATATATTTTCCCGTTCCAAAATCTCCTTTGCAGGGAGATCGCTCATAATCTTAATCGGCATATTTACGACCTCTTTTCCTATATTCCCTATGCCGGGTCTTTTTTACTATAACACGGTCTTTACATTTTGTCTACGCCGCACATGCTCTCTAACTGCTCCTGAGAAATCACAGGCACGCCCAGGTCGTTCGCCTTTGTCAGCTTACTGCCCGCATTTTCACCCGCAACCAGATAACTTGTTTTTTTCGAAACGGAGCCCGAAACCTTCCCGCCATGCCGCTCAATAAGCTCCGACGCCTCCTTGCGGCCCATGGAAGGCAGCGTTCCCGTCACCACAAACGTAAGTCCCGCAAATCTGTCATCCATTCCTTCTTCTTCAATCTGCACCATATTGACGCCGGCAGCGGAAAGCCTTTTTATCATTTTCCGGTTTGTCTCGTCCCCAAAAAACTGTAAAATACAATTCGCACTGATCTCACCGATATCATTCACCTCAAGAAGCTTATCCATATCCGCCTCCATCAGCGCCTCCACCGACCGAAATTTCCGCATAATGCCCTTTGCCGCCGCTTTGCCGACATTCGGTATGCCAAATCCGCAAAGAAGCTGATACGCGTCGTTTTCCTTTGCCTTTTCAATTGCATCTAAAAGCTTATCGGTATTTTTCTCCTTTCCGATAATCCCCTGCGCAATCAATTCCTCACGATGCTCCTTCAAATAAAAAATATCCGATATATCTTTCAGGTAATGAAGCCGCACCAACTCTTCAATATAGACCGTTCCAAACCCCTTGATATCCATTGCGTCTCTTCCCACAAAGTTGATAATATGGCGTTCCAGCTGCGCTGGACAATTCGGCGACGTACATTTGATATCTGCGGTATCCTTCTCCCGCTCGGTCTTTGCCCCGCACACCGGACAGACCTTCGGGATCTGAAATACCTCTGTATTCTCCGATCGCTTCTCTTTTACAACGGCTTTTATCTTCGGAATAATCTCTCCCGATTTGTATACAATCACCGTATCACCGATTCCGACCCCAAGCTCATTGATATAATCCTGATTGTGAAGCGTCGCCCTTGACACTGTCGTTCCGCACAGGCGGACCGGTTCAAAAACCGCTGTGGGCGTAATTCTTCCCGTTCTTCCCACCGACAGCTCAATATCTAAAATTCTCGTCTCCTTTTCCTCCGGCGGATATTTATAGGCAACCGCCCAGCGCGGAACCTTCGATGTCGTTCCAAGCATCTCACGGTCTGCAAAACGATTGACTTTCACAACGGCTCCGTCAATATCATAAGGCAGATCTCCCCTGCTTTCTCCGATCTTAACAATCGCCTCCCACACTTCCTTTGCCGTGCGGCACACCTTGTAGTCGTCAATTACCGGCACACCCTGTCTTTTTAGAAACTCATATCCCTGCGTATGTGTTAAAAGCTCCATTCCGCGGACCTGCTGTATGTTAAAAACAAACATGGAAAGATTCCGCTCTCTTGTCACACTGCTGTCCAGCTGACGCAGTGTTCCCGCCGCACAGTTTCTCGGATTGGCAAATACCTTTTTTCCCAACAGCTCCTGCCTAACATTCACCGCCGCAAACGCTTCCTCGGTCATATAAACCTCTCCGCGGATTTCAAGATACGGAACCTTTTCTTTTAACTTCTTTTTTACATCGCGGATCACTCTGGCATTCGCCGTAACATCTTCCCCGAAATTAACGCCGTCTCCCCTTGTCTCCGCCAGCTTTAATTCTCCGTCCTCGTAACGCAGCGACATAGAAAGCCCGTCTATCTTATATTCCACGACAAACTCCGGTTCTAAAAGCTGCTTTTGCATCTCCTCGACAAACGCGTCTACCTCTTCTTTGGAAAACACATCCTGGAGGCTTAGCATCGGAACATTGTGGCGCACCAGCACTCCGGCCTCCCTCTTTGCCGTACCTCCGACTCTCTGTGTCGGTGAATCCTTAGTGACAAGATCAGGGTTATCCTTTTCCAGCTCCCTAAGCTCTAACATAAGCTTGTCATATTCATAATCGGAAATTTCCGGATCATCCTGGTTGTAATAGCGGTCAATATGATACTCCAGTATCTCCCTCAGCTGCTTCACTCTTTTTTCTGCTTCCATTATGCCCTCCGCATCCACTACTCATTTTCTTTTTTCCCTGCCCCCAAAAATCACCGGCTCATTCGAAGAATCCGAGAGCAGGCGATACAACTCCTGTCTTTCCTCTTCCGTCACTTCGCGGTACTTTCCCGGCTCAAGACCGCCGAGACAAATATTCATAATCCGTACGCGTTCCAGCTTCCTCACATGGCAGCCAAAATACTCGCACATCCGGCGTATCTGACGATTCATCCCCTGTGTCAGTATGATTTGAAATTTATAACGTCCCAGCCCGCGAACCACGCATTTCCTCGTTGTCGTATGAAGCTCGGCCAGCGGCACACCGTTTGCCATTCCATGCAGAAACGACGGTGTCACCTCGCGGTCTATCGTCACAATGTACTCCTTTTCATGCATATTCCCGGAACGCATAATCTTATTTACAATCTCCCCGTAATTCGTCATAAGAATCAACCCTTCCGAGTCCTTGTCCAGTCTTCCCACAGGATAAATCCTCTTCGGATAATTTATAAAATCTACGATATTATTCTTTTCCCGTTTTTCTGCCGTACATACAATCCCAACCGGCTTATTTACCGCAAGCAGTATAATTTCTTCCTCTCTGTGCACACGCCTGCCCCGATAGCAAACCTCCTGCCCTGCGCTCACACGATCCCCAATAACAGCTATTCTTCCGTCAATCAAAACCTTTCCTGCCTCTATCTGACGGTCCGCCTCTCTCCTTGAACATACGCCCGCTTCACTTAAATATTTATTAATCCGTATTCCTGTATCCCCCATCACGCACCTGCCAAAAACGGAGGTCCAAAGACCTCCGCATTTTTTTCTGTTACTTCAAAAATTCTGTCTTAACAAATCCGGTCTGCCCGTTCCATTCTACCTTCGTCCAGCCCTCTGCATAACTCATAATTACGGTAACCGTCTCGCCCGTAAATGCAGTTCCAATCTTCTGAGCATCCTCTCCCATGGAAGCGCGCACATTCACCGTATTGGAAAGCATGATCTTCGTTCCTTCCGCAATCCCCGGAACATTCTGCGGAGCCTCATTCTCCTGCGGCTCCTCTTTGGCCGGTGCCTCCGTCGACACAAATTCACTCTTCACATATACTTCCTGTCCGTTATATTCCAGCTTGCTCCAGCCGTCCGCTGTCGTACCCGTTCTGGTCAGCGCCGTGCCCGCAGGCACCGTATCCACAAGCTGCCCATCCTGACTGGCCGTAGCGCGAATATTTAACGTATCCAGCGCATATACAATCTCTGAAGCATCCAGCGGCTGCTCCGTCTCTTTCGGCTGTTCCGTCTCCTTCGGCTGTTCCGTTTCCGGCGTCTGCTCTGTCTCCGTCTGCGGCTCGCTGTCATTCTGCGTCGTTGCAATCTGCTGCGTCCAGGACGCATACGCACCCGCAATAGTGGTATTTACCATCGCATACAGCTTCTCATCCGATGCAAGCGCCTCCTCGTACTTCTTCTGCACATCCTCACGAAGCTTCACCACATCCTCTTCCTTCTCAAAGCTGTCAATTCTCGCCTTTATCTTGTCATCCAGATCCTTCTCCTTGTTCTGCAAATTGAACTGGCTGTATCTATTATTAATATAAAGCTCTCCGTCCTCATTTGTGGACACATAAAAGAAATCCAGTCCCGGCGCAAGCGTATCTACATCCTTAAACTTTATTTCCAAATATACGGATACAAGATACGATCCTTCTCTAAGTCCCTCTTTTGTGTAACACTTAATATTCTCATAGCTGTCCACATTCTCCGAGAACATCTTAATAAAGCTTCTCTCATTCTCTGTCACCGGAGAGGCAAATTTTCTGATTCTTTTTGTCTTTCCCGCTGCATATGCACTATAATAATTATGAATCAGCTCGTTTAACTCCGGAATAGCGTCCACCTGATACTTCTCGGATGCGACACCCGCCTCAGACACCGCCTCGGTCTCATTCTTGGCGTCTCCGGCATTAGGTCCTGTAAAATTAGCCAGGATAAGAACCAATGCCAAAAGCAATACTCCTCCCGCAATATAGCGGACATTCTTTTTTACAAATTCCAACGCTTTATCTATCGAAAATCCCTGCTGGGTCTTATCATTCAATTCTGGTGACTTCATTCTAATTCCTCCTAATTATTTTATTCGACTTCCTATCTATAAATACAATCTAATGTTATAATCTTTTTTCAAGGGTTAGTTTTCATAATAATACAAGGGGCCAAAAAAGTCAAACCCATTAATTATTAATTTTTTCAAAACAAACGTTGTCCTCGTCTACTATGAAATATATTGACACGCTTTCCGGCGTCCGTCTCCCCAATATGTCTGAAATTTACAGTTATATACAAAACGAGGGACCGTCACACTATCCAGCGCGACAGCCCCTTTCTATGCACCCGGCGGGAATCGAACCCGCATTGCCGGAGTCGGAGTCCGGTGTTCTATCCATTAGACTACGGTTGCAAATACTTATGTATCATAATACACATTTTGCAAAATGTCAAATAGTTCTATAAATTTCTTCGGCAATCCTCTCCGGAGTCTTTCCTTCCGTAGCAATTTCCCTCGTCTTGGCAAGCTCATAAAGCGGAGTGCGCTCCTTTAACAGCTTCTCAATGTACTCTACATTCATGTTGCCGTTTAACAGAGGACGGTTTTTCCCGTTTTTTACTCTCTCGTAAATTGTCTTTGGCTTTGCCAAAAGCAGTATTACCTCCCCGCTCTCCTTCATAAGCCTGCGGTTTTCCTCTTTCAGGATTACGCCGCCGCCGCAGGAAACGACCATTCCGCGCTTTTTTGCCGTCTCTTTTAAAACTATGGTTTCTACATTTCTAAAGTATGCTTCTCCTTTTTTTTCAAAGATCTGCGGAATTGGCATCTTCTCCCTGGACACAATCATCTCGTCCGTATCCGTCTCACGAAATCCGTATTTTTCCGCCATTGCTCTTGAAACGCTGCTCTTTCCGGCTCCCATAAATCCAATCAAATAAATATTTTTTTTAAGCTGCATGCCGCTTCCTCCCTTCACATCGCCTCGTGCAGATAATCCAGCACCGTATTCAGCTTGTCCATCTGCATCTGCCCCGGCGCCGACGGACGCTCATGCGAGCCAAACGTAATACAGGACCCAAAAACCTCTCCCGCAATGCGGCTTACCACACCGTATTTTCCCATAGACATCGTTACAATCGGAAGCGACGGGTATTTTTCCTTTATTTCATTCGTCACAGACAAAAGCTGCAAGACATCCGACGGATTTTTTGGCATTACCGCAAGCTTTACGATATCCGCCCCGCCCTCGCGCATCTTCTCTAAGCGCGTCCGCATATCCTCCGGAGGCGGCGTCTCCATAAAGTTATGGTGGGACGCAATTACCTTTGCACCGCATTTTTTCAGCCTTCGGATAACACTGTCGGAATTTTCGTTTTCAAAATACTCAATATCAATAAGATCTGCTCCGCCCTTCGCGGCCGCCTCATAGAGCCTTTCCAGATACTCCTTATCTGCCGTAAGCTCTCCCCCCTGCCTCTTCGTCCGAAACGTAAACAAGAATACAGAATGCGTCATGAGAGCCGCCAGCTCCTTTACCACACCAAGAACTGCCTCTTCTGACATTGCATCCGAAAAGTGGTCCACGCGCCACTCAATGACGGCCGTCTTTTTATCTGCAAGAATCCTTGCTTCCCTTATCACCGCTTCTCTCTGTCTCTCTACAATCGGAACGCAGATAAGCGGCTTCCCTTCTCCAAGCTTGTACCCTTTTATCTCCTCACACATGACCTTGCCTCTTTTCTCAAGCCAAATTCCCCGCAGCAAGCTGCGGGACATGATCCGGCTTGTTCTTTCCGCCCCAAAGGGCGGTGTATTTAATCCTCGCGGCATCTGCATTTTATTTCGGTCCGCGCTGAACATGCGCCACTGGCGCATAGCGCCGCCAAATATCCGCGCATACCCGCAGGGCACTTTACCCGCAGGGCACTTTACCCGCAGGGCACTTAACGCGGCTGCTTGGCTCATTGCTCGCGGGAATAAATGTTTTTCAGATACACTCTAGTATAACGAAAGTATTTCAATCCCGCAAGTCATTGACAGAATTATTATTTTCCATTAAGATATGCAGTGGGTATTTTTTTCTTATATTAATACAGGAAGTGAGAAATATTATGCACGAAATCACAGGAACCACAGGATTGACGGCGCTTTTGGGACATCCCGTCGCCCACAGCATTTCGCCTCAGATGCACAACGAAGCCTTCCGGCTTCTGAATCTTGACTACCGCTATCTGGCATTTGACGTGGAACCGGAGGAGCTTCCCACTGTAGTCGCAGGCCTAAAGTCCGTTCATATTCGCGGCTTCAACCTTACCATGCCGCACAAGACAGCAATCCTTCCGCTTGTGGACGAACTGACAGACGCCGCAAGGCTTTCGGGCGCCGTCAATACCGTAATCAACGAAAACGGACATCTGATCGGACACACCACGGACGGTATCGGTTATATGCAGTCCGCGATCGACGCCGGATGCAGTATTATCGGCAAAACCATGACGCTGCTCGGCGCAGGCGGCGCCGCCACCGCGATCTGTGTGCAGGCCGCATTGGACGGCGTTTCGGCAATCCACATGTTTAAACGTCAAAACCTCTCCTGGGAGGATGCGAAAAAGTTTACCAAACATATCACGGACGAAACCGGTTGTGAGGTTATGCTCCACGACATCGCCGATATAGGCACGCTGAAAAGCTGCATCAGAGAAAGCGCCGTTTTAACAAATGCAACCAATGTAGGAATGGCGCCGGATACAGACCGCAGCGTTGTGCCAAAGGAATTGTTTTTCCCTGAATTGATTGTCTCAGATATTATCTACAATCCAAGGGAAACGCTGCTTTTAAAACAGGCGAAGGCCTGCGGATGCAAAACCTTCAACGGTTTATATATGCTGCTCTATCAGGGAGCCGCCTCCTTTGAGTGCTGGACGGGTCAAAAAATGCCTGTTTCCGCCATCAAGGATAAATATTTTTCATCACATACCGAATAGAAAAGGAGATTTCAAAATGAGCTTTAAATTCTTAAATGAGCTGCCGTCCCCGGAGGATATCCGCAAAGAGTACCCTCTGGCAAAAAAATTTCAGGAAATCAAGGCTGACCGCGACGAGCAGATCCGCAAGGTCTTAACAGGCGAGGACGACCGTTTCTTAGTCATTATCGGTCCCTGCTCCGCAGACAGCGAAGAGCCGGTTGTTGACTATGTAAACCGCCTGACTGCCGTTGCCGAAAAGGTAAAAGACCGGGTAATCGTTATCCCGCGTGTCTATACAAACAAACCGCGCACCACAGGCGAGGGCTACAAGGGTATTGCCACACAGCCAAATCCGGAGGAAGCGCCGGATATGGTCGCAGGCCTGATTGCTATGCGTAAAATGCAGATCCGCACAATTGAGGAAAGCGGTCTTACCCCGGCAGACGAGATGCTCTATCCGGAAAACTGGAGCTATGTGGAAGACTTACTCTCCTATGTCGCTATCGGCGCGCGTTCCGTCGAGGATCAGCACCATAGACTGACTGTCAGCGGCTTTGACGTTGCCTCCGGTATGAAAAATCCGACCAGCGGCGACTTCTCGGTTATGCTTAACTCCGTTTATGCCGCACAGCATCCGCACCACTTTACATTCCGCGGCCATGAGGTTGAGACCACCGGCAACGATCTGACACACGTCGTTTTAAGAGGCGCTGTCAGCAAGCATGGAAACAGTACGCAAAATTATCATTATGAGGACATCATGCGTCTGATTCAAATGTACGGCGAGCGTGATTTAAAGAATCCTGCCGCCATCATCGACGCCAACCATTCGAACTCCAACAAACAGTATCAGGAGCAGATCCGTATTGTCAAAGAAGTGATGCATAACCGACAGCTGTCCAATGATATCCGACAGATGGTCAAGGGCGTAATGATCGAAAGCTATATTGAGCCTGGATGCCAGAAAATAGGCGATCACGTTTACGGCAAGTCCATTACAGACCCGTGCCTCGGATGGAAGGATTCCGAAGAACTGATTTACACAATTGCTGAAATGAATAAATAAAAAAAGGCACCGTATGGAAATCTGATTTGATCTTCCATCCGGTGTTTTTATTATCCTCTCGGGTGGGCCTTCGCGTAGACCTCCCGCATCTTCATCTGATTCATTCGGGAATAGACCTGTGTCGTAGAAATATCAGAATGCCCCAACATCTCCTGTACGCTGCAAAGATCCGCCCCGTTCCCAACTAAATGCGCCGCAAAGGAATGGCGCATGGTGTGGGGCGTGATAGCCGTATGTATTCCCGCCTTGCTGCCGTAATACTTGATAAGCTTCCAAAATCCCTGACGGCTCATCGCCTGCCCGGAACAATTCGTAAACAACAAATCATTTGCTTTGTCCGTCACAAGCTTCGGCCTCCCATAATCCATATAAGCATCCAGTGCGTGCTTCGCTACATTTCCAAAAGGAATGATACGCTCTTTATGTGAATCCACACACATAATATAATCCATATTCCGGTTAACATCCGAAATCTTCAACGTAATCAGCTCCGTCACGCGAATCCCCGTAGCATACAGCAACTCCAGCATCGCTTTGTCGCGAAGCCCTTTTGGCGTATCCTGTCTTGGCTCATTTAACAGCCTCTCCGTCTCTTCCATTGTCAATATCCCCGGCAGCTTTTTCTCCACCTTCGGCGCCTTTAAATTTGCCGCCGCATTGTAAGCTAAGCAGCCATTACTTATCAAATACTCAAAATATGCCTTAATAGACGCCGTGTTTCTTGAAATTGTCGACGGCTTCCTGCCTGCTTCCTTTAAAGTATGCAGATACGTCTCAAGATACTCCTCTGTGATCTCCTCCAACTTGCAAAGTTCTGTGCTGTCTATGTATCGCTGCAGTTTTTTCAGATCACGCTCATACGAGAGCACAGTATTTTCCGATGTTCTCTTTACTTCACGCAGATAAGTCATGAAGCCTGGTATATCTAATATCATTCCTCTTATCCATCCCTACACATTTTTACAATCAGCTCTTATTATACTGGCTGGACACCGGAAAATCAAATAGTATTTGCACAGACTTTTAAAATATTTTTAATATATTTTTCATAATTCCCGGATTCAGATAAGTTTCCGTCAAAATCCCCAAAATCAGCAGCGCAAGGGCCAGCCCGCTGGAAATCAAATACATGACCCACCGGCCGCGCGACAGACCCGCAGAAGCCTGGCCTCCTTCCGCATGTATCCGCTGCTGTGCAAAAAAAAGAATAAGATACAATATCACATAGAACAAATACTGTGGAACAAGAGAAAGTATCACAAGTAATATCCCCTTTATCCCAAGATTGCTGATTCCCGAAACAAACAAAAAACCGAGCGCGCCTCCGTTCCACATTACAAACAGAAAGTGCATGGGATACCAAAATTCCGTAATTCCCAACAACACAAGCAGCAAAAATACCGGCGCTCTCGCCTCTAAGATATAGAGAAACAAATCGGTATAGCTAATGCTGGAATACTCAAATTGTTTTAAAAAATAAGTATTAAATACCCCGTAATCCAAAAGCTTTTGGCTTCCGCTGAGATTGGCCAAAAGTATTCCGATGAAAAAAGAACCAAAGAAGAGATATTTCAGGCAGCTTTCCCCTGATATCTTCCTTGGTTCCATGTAAATTCTCTTTTTCCTCATGCACAAACCTTGTCTTGAAACGTTTAATCCAATCTATGCTTTTCCCTGTTACAATATGCCAGTATGCCCGCAACTGTTTTGGAGTCCTGCAGCCGTCCCTCATAGATCATTGCACACAATTCCTCCGGCTCGTACGCCTCAACCACAATATCCTCCGCATCGTCAAAATGCTGCTCTCCTGCTTTCAAGCCGCTCGCTAAATATACGTCGACAAACTCATCGCAAAACGCCACGGTTGTGCGCAAGGACAAAAGCTTTTCCAGTGAATCGCACCGATACCCCGTCTCCTCCTCAAGCTCACGCATCGCACAGATCCTTGTATCCTCCGCCGCGCTGTCCCTCGCTCCCGCAGGAAGCTCTAAAGTCTCACGCTCCAAGGCGTTTCTGTACTGACGCACCATTAAAATCTTCCCGTCATCCCGCACCGCCACAACGGCAGCAGCGCCTTTTCTGTGAGATACGAAATCCCATTTTTCCACCTTGCCGTTTGGCAGCTCCATATAATCGGAATAGATATCAAGAATCGCTCCCTTATGTTCCAGCACGCGTTTTATCCGTCTTATCTTCTGCTCCATCCTCTTAACACCTCACCTTTCCTTTGATGTAATCATATCTATTTTTATTTTATTATGCAAGTGAAAAAGAAACTTATAGTTTGTGAATTTTTTTTTAAATTTTCGCGGAAAATATTTAAATTTTTGTTTTCATAATAGACACTTTTTAATTTATGTAATATTATTATTTCTGTCGACACACATGAATATTTTTTTGAAATACTGATAATTTTAAAAACAGAAAGATGAGGGCTTATGAATTCCAGAAAAAAGAAAAAACGTATTCGAAATATGATCTGCGCAGCAATCTGCGCATTACTTCTTCTCGTAACAATCTTAATCATTCAGCTTTTGACCGGAGCGCTCGGCAAACTAATCAAAGTTCCCGAACCGATCAACAACGCAATTGACAAACTAAAACAAACCGAAACCGAAGCCAATAACAAAAATGACACCGAAACACCTTCCGAGGCTGATTCCTCCCTGTTTACCGTCTGCATTGACGCGGGACACGGCGGAAAGGATATCGGATCAGATTCCGACGGACGGATTGAAAAGGACGATAATTTGAAGCTTTCGTTAGCAGTCGAGGCTTATCTCAAGGAAAAAAATATCAACGTTGTTATGACCCGCTCCGACGATACGTTCCTAAAGCTTTCCGAACGCTGCAAGGTCGCAAATGACGCAAATGCCGACTACTTCGTATCTCTCCACCGCAATAAGGGTGAAGGGTTCGGCGTGGAGACATGGATATCCAGTCAGGCCGACGAGGAAACCCAGACGTTTGCCAACAACATTATGAGCGGTCTGGAATCTGCCGGAATCCAGCGCAACAGAGGCGTAAAACAGGGAACACAGGGCAGCTCGTCCAAGGATTACTACATCAATCTGAACTCACAAATGCCGTCCTGTATTATTGAGCTTGGCTTTTTAAATGTTGCGGAAGACAACCAGCTGTATGACGAACATCTCAACGATTACGCGAAAGCGATCGGCGATGCCATCCTTCAGACGGCAGAGACATATAACGTATCGAATAAAAAGGCGGATGCGAATAACAAGAATGATGTCCTGCCAGAAACAGATACAGAAAATACGACGGGTCTGCCGTCCACCTCACACACACTAAATAACACCCAGATTGATATTACCGGCCTGGATACCACGATTCTTGACTGGGGACAAGGCTCGAATGTGGACGACCAAAACCGGCCGGGCGGGTGCCTGCAGTATCAGGAAAAGTACGGCAAATACAATGCACACTTTATCTCTGAGGGCGATAAAATTATCTATCTGACTTTTGACGAGGGCTATGAATACGGCTGCACACCGTCCATTCTCGACACCTTAAAAGAGAAAAATGTTAAGGCTGTCTTTTTTGTCACGGAACCTTATGCCAAGGAGGACCCGGAACTGGTACAGCGTATCATTGATGAGGGACATATGCTCGGAAACCACAGCGTCACGCATCCTTCCACCGGTCTTCCTTCCCAGACTGTGGAACAGCAGCAATTTGAGATTATGGACAACCACAACTATATCAAGGATAATTTCGGCGGTTATGAAATGCACCTGTTCCGTTATCCTGCCGGCAAATTCAGCGAACAGTCGCTTGCCATCTTAAATAACTGCAATTATAAGAGCGTATTCTGGAGCTTTGCATATCTGGATTACGATGTAAACAACCAGCCGAATGAAGCGGAGAGTCTGCAAAAGCTGATCGACAGGCTGCATTCCGGAGCCATTTATCTGCTTCACGCGGAATCGACCACGAACACCGCAATTCTCGGAAGCTTCATCGACCAGGCAAGAGCACTCGGATATGAATTTGCGTTATTTGATTAAAATCCAACGCTAACGTTTATTTTCATTTTGATATCATAGGAAAATTATAGGCTTTCACACTTCACAACAACAAGGTCTTTCCTATGATATAAAAATACCCCCGCCGCACCTGTAAGTTGTGCGGCAGGGGTATTATTTTTGCTCCGTTAAACGCGAATATCAATTCCCGCCATCGTTTTTGCTTCTTTTTCCAGCTCCTCCTCCATTACATTTTCTATGTTCTCTTGCGCATCCCTGGAGCCCTCGACCGTTTCCAGAGATTTCTCCTCCACAACTCCCTCTGCCTTATCAGATATTTCCTCCATAACTTCCTCTGCCGTATCAGATATTTCCTCCATGGCTTCTGTCAATACGCCTTCTCCCTCGTCGATTCCAAGCGCTTCTTCTATAAGCTCCTCTTTTCTTTCCTCCGGAGTCTTCGGTTCCGCTTTCTTCGCCTGCTCTGCAATTTTCTCCGCAAGCTCCTCTGCTTCATCCATAACATGCCAGAGCTGCTCATTGTTATACGCCATCTTTGCCGCAGCGATCTGATCCTCATAGGAATGGAACATACTCAGCTTTCTTTCAATTTCTTCAATACTGCCACACTGCATGTTCTTCAAATTTTGCTTCTGTTTTTCAAAAAATTCCACCTTGGCGCCGCACTCTGCCTGACGCTCCAGCTTCTGCCGGGCACTTTTGAGCCCGAAGCCGCGATTTAAAAAACTTCCGGTAAGCGGATACATACCGCTCTGCAAATTTATGTTCATAATCACACCGCCTTACATTTCTTTCTCATCCCGGTCTTCTAAATCTGCACGGATACCGTCGGATCCGCTTCTTCTTTTACCACTTTACCTTCATTCGTATATGTCTGTCCTACGGTATTTTCCTGCTCCTCCTCCTCTTCCCGTTCTTTTTCTCTTATCTCTCCCTCATCTTCCTTCTCCGCAGCCTCCTTCATCTTCTCACTCGCCGCTTTGAGCGTGCTGCCCTGCCATGCCTTTGCGGCCGCTGCCTTTTGCTTTACATCTTCCAACTCCTCCTCCTTACTCACTGTCGAACCTCCGCGTGCAGAATCCAACTTGATTTCTACTTCAAGCACACCTGCCCTGCCTTCCATCTTCGTTGCAACGCTTCCCTGTGCTTTTGCCTGGCCGATTGCGGTATCCGCCGAAATCATTGCCTCCATACCCGCTTTTGACATTCCTGTGTTCCCGTCGCCTTCTTTCTTCGCCTTTTGAGTACTTGCGAACATATCTTCTTTTTCCGAAGTCTTCTCCTGCTGCGCCTCTCTTCTCATCTCTATCTGGCGCTGTCTCAACTGGTTATTCAAATCATTAATTTGTTTTTGAATCTCCTGACGCTTTTTCATCTTCTCTTCCATACTCAGATTCTGATCGGAAGAAAGCTCCTGTAATTTTTTCTGCGCATTGGCAATCTGATTCTGAAGATTTCTGCTCAAAGCATCCCCTGCCTGCATATTCCCATATCCCATCTGCGCATTTACATTCCCTGAACCACTGATTTTCATCATTTACCGGTCTCCTTTCCCGTTAGACGCATCCCTGCTTTTTCATAATTTCTATCTATTTTTTATTTCGGTCAATCTTCCTTTAAATTAATACAAATGTTGCGAAGCGGCCTTTTTTTGTCATGAACCAAAAATACTTTCACTCTCCTTAGGGAATCATCAACATTACCGTTAACCCAAAAATATTTTCATCATATACAAAGGAAATATCACCATAATATTTTTGCGCCACCTTTCGGATATTCGCAAGTCCAAATCCATGTCCCTCTTCATTTCTTTTCGACGTTCTCGGCAGCCCGCTCTCCTCCTCCAAAACAATCTCCCCAGCAAAACTGTTTTTTATTTCTATCAGCCAGGCATTTGCCTTGCGGCGGGAGGTAACTCTGATAAATGCCCCCTCGCTCCCTCTCGCCGCTTCGATCGCATTCGCAAGCGCGTTGTTCAATATCACACTGATGTCAAACACATCAATCCCGTTTCCGGTCTGATAGTGGAAATGGCTTGCAAAGTAAATCCCCGCCTCTTCCGCTTCCTTTTGCATCTCCGCTAAAATCACATCGGTGACGGGATTCCCGCTCTTTATTTTCGGCACCGCCTCAGTAAGCTGGTCTTTTAAATGCGCAACATATCGGACGGCGGCGTCATTCTCGTTTTTTAAGCAAAGACCCTCCAAGGTTATTATATGGTTCCCCATATCATGCCTAAGACCTTGCATCTCACGATAAAGCCTCTCTACCTCGCCGATATGTCTTTTCATATCCGCGATCTGCCCAAATAAAAGTTCCGTTTGCTTCTCCTCATTCTGCCTGTTTTTTATCTCCTGAAACAACACAATCATAACTAAAATCACAACAAAACAAATCCCATAGTATAAAAAACAGCGCCAGTTACATGCCAAATTAATGTCATACGCATATTTTCCCGTCTCGTTTTCATACATCATATTATAATATTTCAATACCTCACTCCCGACAATACCGGACAGTGACGGAATTGACAAGATAACCATTTCCCTTTTGGTCATTTTTTCTTTTTTATATATGTACGCTTTTTGAATAAGCCATATAGAAAATAGCATAAATACCAAGCTTAAAATCAAATCAATGACAGACTCTCCCACATAAAGCGCAAACTGCAGATCCCAATTTCCATCAAACCCGGGAATATAATAGGAATAGTGATACAAAAGCGCGTCTATACAGTTTTCCATATCAAGAGAAATCCGGCGCAGCGAAAAAAACGTAATGGAAAGAAATATTTTCTGACTGATATTCTCCGGCTCAAGCCCCACCATTACGGCCAAGACCAACACTACACCGATCGCATACGCCACGCTGCCATCTATGATCCACGGCATATAGTAAAGAAACACCATTGCAGCAAAATATACGACCGTCACCGGCAAAACAATTTTTTTCTTTGCTAGAAAGGGCTTTAAATAATATCCGAGACAATATGAAGTCAACAGGTTGATTCCCAAAAAATGCAGCTGACTTACAATCTCATAATACAACTCATAATCTCTCATACCTGCTATATATCCCCTATTCTCTGAATATATCCAAGATATCTTTTTACAAATTCCTGATAATTCTTTTTCGCCATAAGCGCCGTCCCCCGTTCCAGATACACCATAGACTTATCGTATTTTACAACATATTTGAAATGAACCAGATACGCCCTGTGCGACCGAAAAAAATCCTCTCCCGCCAACTCCTCTAACGCCGACATCCTGCCGTAATATTCGATATCACCGTCAATCTTATGGAGGACAATTTTGCGGTTATATACCTCGGCGGATATGATATCCGCCAATTTTATATTCATATGTGTTCCGCCTATCTTAACCATCAGGCTTTTTTCTTCTACCTCCGAAACCCCGGAAGATAATTCTAAATACTGATCCACAGCTTCCTTTAACACGACTGCAAATCTTTCCTCCGAAAACGGCTTCACAAGATATTGAAACGCCCTCACGTCAAATGCCTCAAAAACATATTCTTCCAGAGCCGTCACAAAAATAAGAATTGCTTTTTTATTTTTTATCCGAAATGCTCTTGCCGTCTCCATTCCATTCATACCCTGCATCCAAATATCCAAAAGCAAAATGTCCGGCTGTTCTTTACATGCAAGCAGTTCCTCACCGGAATGAAAGGAATCTATTTTCGCAGATGGATAATACTTTCGCACACCGCTCACCAGTGCATCCCGCACGGCTGTTTCATCATCACATATAGCTATCCGCATGGCTTTTTCTCCCAATATTATAATCATTGTCTTTATTCTACTTAATATATCGGAGTAACCGCAAAGCTTCACCAATGGAATGATGTGGAATAAACATTTTTTGTTGTAAAATATATTAAATCACTGGAAAAGCACACCAAAACAGCGAATCAGTATCCAAAGAGCTTTCCTATGATGATTTGGGTGTCAAAAGGCTGTGAAAAAAGTTTTTATTGGCAGTTTGCACAAATACATGCAAATTGCCAGCGTTCTTCTTGTTCACAACCTTTTGACACCCGAATCCTTTGATGTTGGGGTCAAATAAATAAAAATATTTTGCCCGTATTTGGTCAGCACCTTG
>CANOCV010000057.1 GCA_947564465.1 uncultured Roseburia sp.
TTAATGTGTTAAGTTTTCAAAGTGCTATAGATTGTCCGTTTGTCGGGCAACTCATAAAATATAAGAATAAGGAGATTTTATATGTGCGGAATTATTGGTTTTACCGGTAAATTAGAAGCTCAGGATATTTTGCTGGACGGACTTGAGAAATTGGAGTACAGAGGATACGACAGTGCAGGAATCGCTTACTTCAAGGAGAACAAAGGAAAAATATCCACACGCAAAACAGCGGGAAAGGTAAAGGATTTACGGGCAATCTGCGACGACAACGAATCCACCTGCGGAATAGGCCATACGCGGTGGGCGACGCACGGCGGCGTCACCAATGCCAACGCTCATCCTCACAAGTGCGGCAATGTGGCGTTAATCCACAACGGAATTATCGAAAATTACCATGAGCTTGTATCTTCCTATGATTTAGGGAAGGATCTGATTTCGGAGACGGACACGGAGGTTGCCGCTGCGCTCTTCAACAAGCTGTACGACGGAGAGAATCCGATTGAGGCGATCAAAAAAGCCGTTCCGCTTTTTAAGGGCTCGTTCGCCTTCTGCATTATGTTTAAAAACAAGCCGGGCATTATTTACGCCGTCAGAAATGTAAGTCCGATGGTCGCAGCCACCTGTGAGGAGGGCTCTTTTATCGCTTCCGACCTGACTGCCTTCATTCAATACAGCAAGAAATACTTTATTGTACCCGAATATACAATTCTGACTATGACAGAATCCGGCATTACCCTCACCGACTTAGACGGAACAAATGTGGAACCGGAATTTTTAGAGGTAAACTGGGACATTACCGCTGCCCAGAAGGACGGCTACCCAACCTTTATGTTAAAGGAAATCAACGAACAGCCTGACGCAATAACAAGGACTATCACTCCAAGAATTGCCGACGGACTTCCGGATTTTTCAGCCGATAACATTCCGGATTCGCTTTTCGAAAATTGCCGCGACATTACCATTGTCGCCTGCGGCACAGCGATGTATGCGGGTATGGTCGGTAAATCACTGATGCAGGAGATGCTAGGCATTCCGGTAACGGTCGCTATCGCCTCGGAATTCCGCTATGAACATCCGGTTATCACAGAGGACAGCCTGGTTATCGTCGTTTCCCAGTCGGGCGAGACAATTGATACCTTAGAGGCGCTTCGCCTTGCAAAAACGAGAACGCAAAAGACCCTTGCCATTGTAAATGTCAAAGGCTCCACAATCGCGCGCGAAAGTAACTATGTACTCTATACCCATGCCGGTCCTGAAATCGCCGTGGCAAGCACAAAGGCTTACACCGTACAGACTGCGGCTTTCTATCTGATTGCCTGCAAGCTCGGACTGATACAAGATAAAATATCAAAAGATGAGGCCCACGAATTTATCGGAAATCTCCAGAACGTAAGCAACAACATTACGGAAGTCCTGAAATTATCCGAAAACGTAGAACGCCTCACGAAGCGTATGCTCAACGCCTCCAACACGTTCTTTATCGGCAGGGGAATTGATTATACCTTATCCATGGAAGGCGCGCTCAAATTAAAAGAAATTTCTTATATCCACGCAGAGGCATACGCCGCAGGAGAGCTGAAGCACGGAACGATTGCATTGATCAGCGAAGGCGTGCCTGTGATTGCGCTCGCCACCCAGAGCCACGTATACAGCAAGGTAATCTCCAACATCCGCGAGGTAAAGGCAAGAGGAGCCTATGTCATCCTGTTAAGCATGGATGAAAATATTACGGACTCTTCCATCTGCGATACGTTTATTTCACTTCCGAAGGTGCCGGACCGTTTCGCCATCTTCGAAGCGGTTATTATCCTGCAAATGATTGCATATTTTACCTCTGTCGGAAAAGGCCTGAATGCGGACCAGCCGAGAAATCTTGCAAAATCGGTTACGGTGGAGTAAAAATATTCTGACATACGAAAAGCCAGAGAGTCACACTCTCCGGCTTTTCTTTTTCGGCGCTTATCTTACCGTGCGCCCTTTTTAAGCTTGGTTATCCTTTTTCCAATTACAACTCTGTTCACAATTTCAAAAACAACCAGCAAAAACATAGCCACAAGCAAGTATGACGTTATTGATTGTCTGACATTGATAAAATCTTTTATAATTTCCAAAAAATATTCAGCAAATCAGCAAGTTCGGAAAGATTGATAACCAGATCGTCATAAATACCGGCTTTTATGGGCTTGGTAAAGGTATAATCTCCGGTATCCTCTATTTCAAAGTTATAAATAAGAATCGATTTTTCTCCGGGTCAACATTTTTTTACCATCTTCATTCAAAAAACCTCAAATAGAGCGAAGAATGGCTCACAAAAACCGCTTTTTGATTTGATGTAGAAATTTATGGCAGAAAAAAGCTCACGAGCGATTGTCTGATGTTTACGGTCGGTGCGCAAATTATTTTATGCAAAAGAAAATCCATCTATATACCTGCTGCGACCGACAATATAAAAGGTGTCCTATTGAAGGGCACCTGTTGTTCTCGTAGAGGGACTCGAACCCGCATTTAATTGTTCGTTAAACAATTGCTTTATCCATTAAGCTATACGCTCATATAAGATATACTTAAGTACAGAATTTATAATAACATATTATAGAAAAATTGTCAAATTCATATTATGGTGCTTTTTGATATTATCGTCCCATTCGTAACTGACTTCTAACCGTTTATAACATATTTCACTACAAGAACTTCCCCATATTCTGCAATATTATATTTTTCGGCATAACAGAAAGATACAGCACATTTTCACCGAGAAACATAAATACTGCAAATGCAATTCCCACTAACATATTTTTTGAAATTCCTGTCAAAATCCCTGCTAAAATCATACAAAACAGACAATCCAGCGCGGCGCAGAAAATCACGGTCATTTTTGCCCCGCCCGCCAGATCCAGTGAAAGCATATAGCCGCTAAAAATCATAAGAATTACAGTCATCACAAGCAGGGAAAGACAAAATTTACAGAAAAATATCTTCCACAACGGCATCTGCATCCTGCGGAGCTGATAAGTTCCATTACTATACTCCTTGCCGATATTCATAATAATTAAAAGTTCTAAAAGCAACGGTATGTATGTCAAAAATCCATATATCATCCTGCCTTTCTTTTTAGGGCAAACCGATATGCAGCGCCAATTGCCAGTACGCTCATTGTCAACAGGAAAATCCGCAGTGTCTGCGTCCCCTGAATGATATTTTCTCCGGTTATCGTCACCAAAAAACGAGAATCCGTAAATTCAGACATCAACAGCATCCGATGCAAATATGTCTGTGAGAGCAAAACCTGATCTAATATAAGAAGCAGAAGAATCCCCATTACCATATTTTCAACAAATCTGCTGACAATCATTCCAAGCAGATAGTAAAACAACAAAAGGCACAGCACCGTAAAGAACTTGGAAAGAAAGTAAGCAATATCATTCCATGCAAATATATACTTGTACTTTCCATACCATGCGTTAAACAAAAACTGTCCTACGGCGCCTATCAAACTTGTAATCAGACATACAAACCCAATATTGATCGCTGCAACAAAAAACTTCACTGCCGCAAGTCTGCTTTCAGAGCAAAAGAGCAGTCTTTGATTCAGGCATCCCTCTTTCCTCTCACCGTGCCCCTCCACAAATCCGACAATCATATAGATTGTCTCGCCAAGCATTGCTGTCATTAACAATATAGCATTTAACACCGGGGAGAAATCACTCTCAAACACAGAAGAATTCCCTGTCTCTATCATATACCCCGCCATGGATTTCGACGCAACGAACGACTCATAGCAGCAAAGCAGTACCAGCAAAACAAACGCAATCCATGTCGTTTTACGTTTTCTGCAAATAAGCGCTTCGGTGCAAAACACATCCCTAAAAGTCCTTTTTTTCATCATGATTCACTCCCCACTTTCTCTGCAAGTTTTCAAATGCTCCACGTAAATCATGCTCATCCTTTCCGTTCCATTGATTTACAAACTCAGTCTTGGTCTGTGTACAGACAATCTTTCCACGCGTCAGCACTGCAATGTCATCTATAAATTCTTCCAGCAATGCAAAATTCTGTCCTGTAATAATGACGGTTCCGCCATCCTTGGCTGTCTTTACAATCTCTTGTCTCATAAATTCCCATGACGAGGGATCTACGCCAAAATCCGGCTCATCAAGAAACAAAAATTTATTATCCATTCCTCGTGCAAAAACAGTGTATGATACAATTTCACAGATGACAGCAGTGCCATGACCACAGCCACCGATACAAAAATATCAATCATAATTACTGCAAGTCCTTCTGGCAGAAACTGCTGAGCATATTGATTCCCAGAATGACCATGAGCGCAATTAATATCATTTTTTTCTCTATCTGATTTGTAATCTCGCTGTTCATATCCTGCTTTTCATGATAGTTCAATGAAAACCGAAGTCCCAGATCAGCCGCATACCGCTCTATTTCGGCAACATTCTTGGAATGAATGACAACCTGATCACCTGTCGTTTCCCAGCCCTCCATGCATTTGTCCGAAACAAAGCCATAAAAATAATACACGATCGTGCCATTCTCATCAACAACCTTATTCCCAACCTTAAAATCTTCACACACATCGGCTACTTTCAGCTTTTTGTCACATGAAAAGTTCAAAAACAAGTCTCCGTTTTTATTTTTGCTGCCGTCCGTCGTCTGTGTACGGTCCGCGCTGCTCCAGTAGTATGCCCATACATGATTCGGAACCTCTTTCAATATTATATAATGACTGTCTCGCCATCATAACCGATATCCGTAATGATCCCGTCAAAGCCTGCCCTCACTTCCCCGTTCCTGCCGGAAGCATGCTCTACTCATCACTTGCCAGCCGGAACTGCACTCTCTCAACCCCGATCCCCTCCGCATTCGACAAGCCGATGGAGGTAATGGTCAACTCTTTTTCTCCGTAAGGATGCACTCCGGCAGATCAATCTCAAAAAATCCCTCACTGTTATTGTCTAATGGAATATAATTCTGGCACGCTGTTTTTACTTTCGCACTATTCTCACCTGCCAGATCACCGGAAAATTTTTCTTTAAATTTCTTTTTAGGCGCAAATTTAATTGTGCCGATATCAGAATTATAATCCTTCCCTTTATAAGAAACCGTCATGGTGTTATATTTCCTCATTCTCAACAATATTCCCCCAATAATCCTCGAATGTAATACCATCCGCCAAATCGCCGTATTTCGCGATCCCTTTCTCATTGTAGGCACAAAAAAGAGTGTATCCGAAATCCTTCTCCGACAAAAAATCTCTCCTTTCCAAAATCTATGATGCTGGCACCAGAGACTTACAGCGACGCCTTAAATGACATTATTCATCAACAAAAGCCCCAAGAAAAGTATGCACCTTCCTTTAGGCATCTGTATTGGTAGCTATAAAATCTTTTTTTTATTTCTATGCATATATATAAGAACAACAATAATCCCAAATAATATACCAATCGTTATATACCGAACTCCCCATAAAATCGCTTCATCCCTTGATGCATATCTGGAAGAAATAAAATAGGTGCTTGATGGCAATGGTATTTTGTATTGAATAATGATGTGAACTACATTATAAATCAAATGCATCCCTACACACCAAGCTATATTTTTATATCTCATATAACTATACATCAATAAAACACCAAAAAGAAACATCGGTATTATTTTTTCCCAGCTTAAATGCGCCATTGCAAACAACAACCCACTAAATACAACTATTGTTTTCTCAGAACAGATCGTAATTAACCGACTTGCAATCATTTTTCTATAAAACATCTCCTCACAAACAGCCGGAATAATTCCATATGTAAAAAAAAGCAATATGCCACTTTTTATTGTAATTTCGTTTTGATATATATTTTGCAATGCATCGTTATCTGTTGACACAATTTCAATCAAATGAATGCCGTCCAAATACAAATTATTGAAAATCGCCAGAAACAAGCTCATCACAATTCCATAAATCCCCGATATAATAAAATGCTCATTATTTTTAATATTATCTTTATCATGGTCAATGTAATGATATGCAACAAAAAGCACGATACACTGGCTGATATTCGACATTGTATTGACCTGCATTTCAGTTCCCTCAATTCCTGCTGTATACATAAAAATAACAGGCAGTAAGATATTGGCAATTGATTCAACGAACACGAAAATAATGACTATTTTTAATATTTCACTTCTTTTTCTTTCCATCTTCAACTCCGTTTTTCAGTACTCTGCCCGTAAACACCAGAGAAACTGCATTGCATACGATAAGGACCATCAGGCTCAGCCAAATTAACATAGTAAAAGGAAAAATAAACATGTTTGTCTCACCGATTGCCCGATACACCACGTTGTTTAAGAGAAGCGTCACTGTAAATCCAAACAATGAAGCAATACAAATTACGCGCAGAGAAAGGATGCTCACCTCCATTGTATTGATATATTTAATTGTATTTTTTTCATAGCCCAGAATATTGAGCATCTCATACCAGTTCCTATTTTCTTCAATCACCACATACAGTACACTGATAATTGTGAAAAACGATATTCCAAGGAGCACATAGGATATAACCTGCAGAATCCTTTTTACCTTGTCAAGATCCAGCAGAAGGCTGTTGATCATTTCCATTTCTGCAAACACTATACTATCTGTACCATTTTCTATTTTTTTCATAACTTCAGGTACTTCTGTGAGTTCTCCCACTGATACCTGCATATATGTATCCTCCTCAGCAGCCTCCCCTTCCACACAATCCGGTGTTATGACAATCGGGTATATACCTATATCTATTCTTCCATCATCCCCCCTGAAAATCATGCCTTCATCATCACGATTTTCACTAAGTTCCAAAGAAAACACACCAACAATCTCCGCCGAAACCTGCACATCATTCACTGTGACCTTTATTGTTTTCCCCAACACGGATCCGGCATCCTCATATCCCAATGATAAAACAGCATATTCATCAATCAGCGCCTTATTTCTGTCACCTTTCTGCAAATCTCTGCCTGCCAAAATGGGTTCAGCCACCTGTTGCGTGTTCACGGCATAAAAGGAATCCATTTCAGGCGCCACAGCCCGGATAGAAGTCAATGTCACTTTCTTATCGTCCACAATCGCCTCGCCCACATCCAACATCAGTGTTTCTTCGCAGACGCCTGTAACCCCCTCAAGATGACTCACAAAAGATAATGTCTTTCCCCTGTCTTTGTAACCGTTCAGAGTAATAATTTTATACTCACTTTTACCGTTCATTTCTTTTGTCACATAGTCAACCACACCATCTGACAACATACCAAATAATAACAGGCATATCACTCCAACCATTAAGGAAATCTCAAATATCCGGAATTTTCTTTTTTTTGTCTCAGATCTCTATATGCGATCCTGAATAATTCTTCAACCTTCACCTTCACGACTCCATTTCATTCAAACCAATTACGATATTTTCACCGTTTAGTTCCTTCAGACTGAAAACTGCATAAATTACCACACAGATACAAAGCACTGCAAAACAGTGAACGGCAATAAATGGTTTTACACACAGTAATTCAGAAAAAGCTACACCAAAAAACGTACGATCCTGATATAACCCTAACATTCCCCTGCTCAATACAGCGCATATGAAAAAGCCGAGCAATGTTCCGGTAAATGCCATTATGATGCAAAACTTATAGATTACTTTTTTCATATCTTCTTCATAATATCCCAGCGCAGACAGCATAAAGAATTTGCCTCTGTTTTTTTCAATCAGCAGACTAATGAGATCAATCACCTGAATGGAAACTGCTATTCCAAAAAAAATTCCCAAAAAACAAATTATAATTTTCACAAGTTTCACCGTATCTGTTATTGTTTGCAAATTGCTATTACTTTCAATCACATACAAATCCGGTGTTTCTAATTTTTCCTTTATACTTTTATATGCCATCTCTTTCATCAAAATATAATCGGCTGTCCAATTCTCGCCAGCGTTCAAAAGCTACCGTGGAATATAAATTTCTTTTTCAAAATTTCGAAAAGCACTGTCTGCATTCGAGTCCAGAACTGCGGCAATCCTGTATTGCTTTGTCTTTCCTCCTATCGTAAGTTCCACAGATTCTTCCCGTAAATCTTCGGGATTCATTCCGTTTTCCGTACACACGTCAGACCATATCACGACTCCATCCATCAGCTCACCAAAACGATACAAAAAAAAGACCTCTCCATCCGATGCAAGCAGATTGTGATCTTCATACATTCCTATGGTAAAACTATTCTCTTTCTCCTCCTTCATTTCTCCAAAAAAGCAGTATCCCATTTCTCCATTCCCGTCCAGACAGTTTATGATCTGCTTCTCATTCTCTGCATCATTGATACAGAGAACACACCCGTTGCTTTCACCAACATCTTCTTTCAATTTTACCACCTGATCATAAAGATTCATTCCAACCGAAAAAAAACAAATCAAAAAGCATGCCGACACAACAACATGGAAAAAGATCATACCAACAATCCCCACGTGATTCCCGAAAAAACATTTTAGAAAACACAAATCTTTTTTTAATCTATTCATTTTCACCCCTCGCCCCGGAACATATCCTGCCATCCTGTATCCTTATGATACGATCTGCATATTTTTTTGCATCTGCTTCATTATGTGTCACCATAATAATGGTTTTTTTCTCCTGATTCATTTTTTGAAAAAGCTCCATAACCGTTTCTGAAGTAGCGTAATCCAACTGTCCCGTCGGTTCGTCTGCAAAAATCACCTGCGGATTTGTCACCAACGCTCTTGCAATACACATACGCTGTATTTCCCCTCCCGACATTTCTTTTGGCTTATGTTTTTTTCGATTCTCTAATCCTACTACTTCCAATACTTTGTCAATTCTTTCTGCCCGCTTATTTTTATCATTTTCCTGCAGCAATAAGGGTATTTCTACATTTTCATATGTCGTCAGATTTTTCTCCACAAAAAAAGATTGAAAGACAAATCCAATTTCCCTGTTTCTGAATTCCGCTCTTTCTTTATTACTCAGGTTATTTATATTCTTCCCCCTGTAATACACATTGCCTTTTGTCGGCAATATTATGCCGCTCAGCAGCTGCATTAAAGTGCTCTTTCCCGAACCGGATCTTCCCACAACCGCCACAAACTCTCCTTCGGCTATTTCCAGATCAATTCCTGTAATAACAGGCACCTTATAATCTTTGCTCTTTCTATATTCTTTCTGTAAATTCTCTGCCGAGATCACGATATCATTCATTCCAAATGACTCCTTATATATTCTTCTATCTCTTCTTTACTGATTTCATCCTTATAAGCTGTGACGGTTTTTGCTGTATTCACATATTCATTTCCATCACAGGAATAGTATAAAACTGGTTTCAAATACAAACATTCGAAGTCTTTATACCGGTAATGAAGTTCCGACACTGTTCCATCTCCTGCAATATACGGATCTTCCAGCCACTCACCGGCAACTTCATTTCCGCTGCCGTCTTTTATCACAACCTTTTCAAATACGGTGGGTGTTTTCACATCCTCAACATATATTGCATAAGTATTCTTTTCATCCGCAATCCCGAAATACCCAATATCAACCCTATCATTTCTGTTTGTTTCCACCTTTTCAACAATAAGATTTCCGATCTCAAAGTCTCCTACATGATTGATAGACAATGTATCAAATATATATTTCGTCTGTGCATAATCCGTGGATATGTGGCAGCTTAAAATATAGGAATCATACTCTCTGTTTTTTCCGCTCTGCTCTAATTTGATGCTGTCAATCGAAAGCTTACCCATCTCACCTTGTAAAATTCCGGTGAGCGTCTCAACATCCACTTTATCAAAAGTGTTTTTGGAATCGATCAATGTAAAATAGACAACCGCGCTTTCTGCTTCCTCACTCCCAAATGCATAATAGCTGTTCCCCGCATAAACAAAACACCTGTCCTCAAAAATAGCATTTTTCTGCCGATACCACATAGATACCCCTATATTTCCCATGATCAAAAGCAACACTACACATACCAGTATGCCTTTTATCATTTTCTTGCTCATTTTTATTATCCGCCTTTCTGTGAAAGCCAACCGTATCGTAATGAAATCCGTTCACCGATTTCCACATCCTTTGTTTTCTTTATTATTCCACAACATAAATCACCTGCGCATGAAAAACAAATTATCTATCATCATTTCACATACACAGGTGAACTTTACGGATGCTATTCTCGTCTA
This sequence comes from uncultured Roseburia sp., assembly GCA_947564465.1. GTDB lineage: Bacteria > Bacillota > Clostridia > Lachnospirales > Lachnospiraceae > Roseburia_C. The sequence continues at coordinate 10,227 of CANOCV010000057.1, forward strand.
CAATAATATGTTTTTATAATTCTACTTTATTAGCCATGACGGGCTTGTCACCGTTTGGGTAGATGACTTTGTAGTGGATGAGCCATTGTTATACCACTTGCCATTGACAGCCAAATATTGATTTTGAACAACGGTCGAATATTTCTTTTTTTCTTTCTTATTTCTTACCTTTAACGTCACTGTACTTTTAGCCGGTACACTGACAGACATTGAATACGTTTTCGTCTGTGAATACTCAAAAGAATGATCAACGGAATATTTTTTCTTATTTTTAATGTATCCACTGTTGAATACGAAGTGTTTGACGTGGTCGTACTCTTGTACGTAGTTTTCAATTTATTTCTATATGTAAATAACGTCCACCATTGGTAATCGTATGTTGTTGACGTTGCAACATTATTAGCCACTGCCGCTTCACTCGACAAACCATAAACCATAACTGTTGCACATACAATGCTTACCTCTACCACATCATGTTACTAGTCGCTTACTTGTTTTGAATTTTTCATACTCGCAAGCCCAACAATTTGGCATTATATTTACAAAAAATACCTTTGTCAACCTTTTTTTCATAATACTTTGGCATTCTCAATTTTCCCAAAACAATTTCGACAGCATTCGACAAATAGTGACAAGTCCTCTCATTTTCTAATTAGTGTTCTGACAGTCTGCAAACATCAAAATTGCCTATATGAAAGAACTTGCAGCAACGCCTTAATTATTAAATATTCTTCTTTAAGTTTTGCATATGTTTCCGTTGCGTTTTCTTTTTTTGCTAAAAGCATATATTCTTGAATCTTTTTAAAATCGTCAAGGGATTGCTATACCCGAATCAAAACTTTTTCGACATTTTCTTACACAATCTGCCCTTTTCCATCTCGCACACCGTATCACAAAGTACCGATATATCTTCTGCGGAGTGGGATGAGAGCAAAATCGTCTTCCCTTGCTGCTTATAACCCAAAAGATACTCCCGCATTTCCTCCACACCCTCTTTATCCAGTCCGTTAAAGGGCTCGTCCATAATCAGTATTTTAGGATCCTCCATCATTGCCTGTGCCAGTCCCAGTCTCTGACGCATACCCAGACTGTACTTGCGGACATGTCTTCTTAGTTTCGGGTCAAGCCCGACCTGTTTCATTGTCTCTAAAATTTTATCCCTGCCAATTTTATTGTTCAGCCCCGCAATTAATTTCAGATTCTTGTACCCGCTATAATACGGGATAAACCCGGGCGTCTCTATAATAATCCCCATATCCTCCGGGAAATCAATATCTCTTCCCACACGTTTCCCGTCTACGACAATTTCGCCGTCCGTCACACCCACAAAGCCGCAAATGCACTTCATTAACATTGTTTTCCCGCTTCCGTTTCTGCCAATCAGACCATGAATTTTGCCCGCTTCAAAACTAGCAGAAACATCTTTTAGAACCTGATTTTTTGAAAGCGTCAAATTAACATTTTTTACAGATATCATATCCATATTAATCCTCCCTGTTTCATCCCGCCGCTTCCGATCATAAAATCTCTGTCACATGATCATAATCAAACCTTCTGACCGCAAAAACACAAAACAGCAAAAGCGCCGCAATCACAGCCAGTAAATAACAAACCGAAAACATAATAGGAACAACCGGCCGTTTAAAATATTTTGTGTAATGAAGCCAGACAATTGTATTTGCCATCGGCATAATCCACATAAGCTGCGTGTTCACGGAACAAAATGCCGTCCCCAGCGATATCACGCATCCCGTAACTACAAAGCCTGCATTTTTCTGCCTTGCAAGTGAAAATGCAAGCATAAGCAATCCGATGATCATAAGATATGCAAAAACCAGCAGATAACTTTTTACTGCGGCATCAAACACCGACATCTGGTTGTAAAGATTCACCGGCAGAAGCCGTACCCCGAAATTACTCGTTTTTTCAGGAAACTCAAGCACAAAATCCGTTGCCACCCTGCTCCATTTTCCGCCCCAGAAGCCCCTGCCAAGCATAGGCAAAACTGCCCCCAAAAAGATAACGGACAAAAACGAGACCGCCATAAAAATAAGTTTTAAGACCTGTCCCAACAGCCAGCTGATCCTTCCCGTTCTTGAAATATAAAAAACCGTATTCGTGTCAATTTTGGGAAAATCAGAAATCAACGTCATAAAAACAAGCGGAATGATCAATAGAATCGCTCCGGAGTTTGCAACGGCAATAAACGGCTCCAGAATATTTAGCGGCTCTCCCATAAGCTCTGCATTCTCACGCAAAGGCATGATTGCAAATGAATGGATGAATACAAGAAGAACCGCAATGATTATCATACGAGCATCACACACCCATTTGATATATTCCACCTTGGCGCACGCAAAACTTTTTTTCAGATGAATCCCCTTCAAAACTTACACCCCCTTATCCGTCCTGCAATGCATAACGGCAAAAAATCCCGCGAATCCCAGCAAAAAATAAACGCCGTTAAACAGAAGCGTTGTCTTCGCTCTGGTATTCCACTCCGCCATACTTACAATATCCGCCATTCCGTAAGGAAAAAAAGGGCCGATTTTATCGTAAATTTCAAAGTCCATATTTTCGATTCCTTTTGCCCCAAGCTTCATAAGCGCCGTGTCCCATATATAGACAATCAAAAACGGGATACAGGTGATCAGGTAAGGATTCCTGCAAAAAGAACTGATAAAAAATGCCGGTACCGTCGTCACCGCTCCGTAAAGAAATGAGGCAAGCATCGTTTTCATGACCTGCCCCCCTACTCCTCCCGTCCGGACTGCCATCATCTCTTCCCCCAAAACACCATAGGAAGAAAAATCAGGAAAAACAATCCACACAATGATTCCATATAACAACACTCCAAAAAGTGTAGCAAGACCACCGCTTAAGAAAGAAGCCGTAAATTTTGACGCACAGTATCTCATTTTTCCTGTTCTGGTAATCGTAAAGCGCATAAGCCCGCTGTTGCGCTCGGCACAAAACGAAACCATAAACGGAAACGCCACGACAATCGGAAGAAACATCGTGATGTAGCCGGAAAGCGCCTTTGAAAAAATCTCAATATTCGAAAACGTAACGTCACCCTGCATCACTTCCCGGTCAATATTAAAAATCGCTTCAAACACCGAATACGTCTCGTCCGTCGCTGCATCATGATACGCAGACGCGGTAAAACATAAAACAGATATCAGAATGACTGCGCCGAGAAAGCCCGGATTACAAATTGTTTTGTCCAGGTCACAGCGAAGTATCCTTAAAAATTTCATACTACCATCTCCCTACCTCTGATTGTTGACAAACTCTACCTCTCCTGTCGCACAATTTACCAGTCCGAAAATTTCCTTTGTCGGCGTTACATCTATGTAAATTGCCCAGTATGGTGTGAGCTCCAAAACCTCTCTCTCACTCACCCATCCCTGCACTAACTCTTCCACATTTTCTGTATCGGATTCATCTACTTTAATGTCTGCACACCTCACGGGACAATAGATCAGTTCCATTCCGATTACGTTATATTCCACATGTTCCGACAGTGTCTCCTGAAATTTAATTACAGCACTTTTCGGCGTAACAATTCTGTTATATGTTTCAATCGTCTCATAGTCTTCAAACGCATACTGCTCTGCAAATAAATTGATGTTGTCTTTTTCATCCGCACCGGTCACAGCCGCAGGCGCTCCAAGCAGATCAAAGCTTAAATCCCCAAGGCAGGACTGCATAGCACAGAGCGGAAGTCCCTTATACACGTTGCCAAATTCCACTTTTATCGCTGCATTCTTATTTTCATCCTGTTTTGCGACTGCAACAACAGGAACAAAACCCTGCGGAAAATCGGAAACCTGTACAAACCTGGCAACAAACTCCTCTGCCGTCTCCACGGCTTCACTGACAGAAACCTCTTCCCCGTTTAATATATAGATATCATCCTCATAATCACTGTTTAAATAATAATATTTTTCTTCACTCTCATCATCATATCCATACATTACGCTACCAACCAGCTCCGACGTTTTTTCCACATAAGTAAAGAAACCGTTGCCGGCAGCAGAAAGAAATCTCCCGCTCTCATCATCGCTAAACGCCGGGCCAATCGGAAAAACATTTTCATCAATAACTACCTTACTTTCGTCATAAATATCCGCCGGAATATACTCAGCCGCAAGCACATCCCACTTGTCCTGAAACGGATCCTTACATACCACCCTATATTTTCCGATTTCCGTCGGCACTGCAAAATCAAAGTCTCTGACCAAATGTAAATTATCATAATCAAGCTTTCGGATTTCTTCTATTTCCTGCTGCTTATTTTTTGCCAGCTCTTTAAGCGTCACTGTTTCCAGTTTTTTTGTATCTTCGCCTGCGCAGGCAGCAAGCATCATAAGTGATAATCCGAATCCTGCAAGTGCAATACTGTGTTTCATATTTTTCATTCCTCCTTGAAAGTGCAGCTTTTGTTCCGCGCGCGGATTTGTCCCAAGGGGTACCAGGCTTGCCCGGTGGATTCCTTAGGACTATTACATAGCATTATCTTCCTCTCGCGCGAATGCGCATAAGATTTTATATCATAGGAAAGCCATATACTTTAAAACTTCACAGCAAAAAGGTATTTCCTATAATATAAATTAAGGCTTTCTACCAAATGATTCAATGATAAAATCATATTGATAGAAAGCCTCTAAAAATCAATTATGAATTTTTCATATTCTCATCCCCAAATTTCTTATATAATTATTATACATATTTCTCCATCCTTGTCAAATAAGCGTCAAAAATATCAATACCGTCTACCTGATATGCATAGATTTCATAAGGCATACGCATATACCCCTTCGCGAGAACCTGATACTGAAAACCGTCTTCCTCACCGTCAATTTTGTAACCAACATCCACGGAAATCGAACAGTATCCCCCGATTTCACTCTTTAACGAATCCATCTGTCCAAAAATTTTTATACTCGCCATTGTATCTTGCGGGATTGTCAGCTCATCCCCCTCTTTGTATTCCACGTCCATACTCTGTTCGTCATTTGCCAGACGGATCTGTATTTTCTCAACCCCGATTCCATCCGCATTCGATAAACCGATGGAAGTAATTGTCATTTCTTTCTTCTCTGTAAGTATACACTCTGGCAGATCAATTTCAAAAAATCCCTCGCTGTTATTGTCTAACGGAATATAATTCTGACATGCGGTTTTTACTTTCGCACTGTTCTGCCCTGCCAAATCTTCGGCAAATTTTTCTTTAAACGTCTCTTTCGGTTCAAATTTAATTGCACCGATATCAAAATCATAATCTCTCCCATCATAAGAAACGGTCATTGTGTTGATTTCCAAATCATCAAGATTTTCTATATGCTCTTCTTCCGTATTCAAATTCACATAAACCTGATATGTATATAATGCAGGAATTTCTTCATTATCAGCAATATTCCCCGTATAATCCTCGAATGTAATACCATCCGCCAAATCTCCGTATTTTTCTATCCCTTTATCATTGTAGGCGCAAAAAAGAGAGTATCCGAATGCATCTCTCTGTATCGTTTCAACTTCCTTTACTTTGACATCATATCCGCCGCATGGCGATCCTGCCCGGAGGGCTTTTTATATCATAGGAAAATCATATACTTTAACACTTCACAGCAACAAGGTCTTTCCTATAATGATGATGTTGGGGTCAAATAAATAAAAATATTTTGCCCGTATTTGGTCAGCAC
>CANOCV010000058.1 GCA_947564465.1 uncultured Roseburia sp.
GCTGTGCATTGAAAGTTGTTAATTCGCGAGGGTGTGCGAAGCACACTTTTGTTCTATCATAGGAAAGACCTTGTTGCTATGAAGTGTTAAAACCTACGACTTTCCTATGATATAAAAAGCCCTCCGGGCAGGATCGCCATGCGGCGGGGAATCCGGCGGAGCCGGATTCTTTATTCAGGATTAAGGAGTGATAGGTGTGAGAGAAATCAATGACTGGCTGGTATTTAACAATATCGTATACAAAATCTATACAGTAAAAGATAAGAGAAAAATGCGAGAGAGTTTTTTGGAAGAGCTGAAAATGTTGATTGACTTTGATGCGGCGGACTTTTATCTTGCACGGCAAGATATGGAATTGGGGCTTACGGAACCGGTACTGTATCATTGCGATGGCGTTTACTCCGGCCGCTATGACGAGTTGGATTATTCCCGCGGAATTTTATACAGCGGAACATGTATGGTATATCGTGAAACAGATATTATTTCAGATGAAATCCGTATCAACACGGAATATTACAACAGATTATACCGTCCGAACGGATGGCATTATTCTGCGCAGATGATTCTTGCATATGAGAAAAAATTTGTAGGTGTGGTTACGCTGTATCGAGAAGCGGAAAAGGAAAATTTTCATCATGAGGATATTATGCTTTTGGATATGCTGAAAGACCATCTTGCTTTTAGGCTGCATTGCGAAACAGGGAATGATACGGAAGTTATGCTTATAGATATCGGCGTTTTTTCAAAAAAGTATTCGCTTACCAAACGTGAGGAAACGGTACTGCAGCTTTTGTGGGACGGAAAAAACAGCCAGGAAATCAGTGATGAACTGGTAATAAGCGTTCACACATTAAAAAAACACATCATGAATATTTATCGAAAGACGGATGTGAACAGTCGGGGACAATTAATGAATAAGGTAGCTAAAAGGAGTATAGAGTAATTCGAAAAGGAGTAGAAAAACAGGCAGATGGGATTATTGTATTCGTAGTTAAAAGGAATTATAATGTGAACAGTTCAGCCGGGGCGCATGACAGAGCGGCTTGTCTAAACGGTTACTTATAATGATAAACATGTGAGAGCAACGGAGCTTGATGAATTTCAAGCTCCGTTTTGTTATTCAATGCATCTTTAGAAAGCTGCCGGTGGCAGGTTCCTAAGTTGAGAGGAGATGAAAACCATGAAAGAGTTGATTATTATTATTCGTCCGGAAAAGCTGGAAATGGTGAAACAGATTTTGGACACGCAGAATTGCGGGGGTATGACGATATCTACCGTTATGGGATGCGGTACGCAGAAAGGCATAGTAGAAGAAAATGCAGTCAATGTGATTAAGGGGTTCAAGACAAATATCAATCTGCTGCCGAAAATCCGTGTAGAGGTTGTTGTACCCGATCACTCCGTAGAAGAAATTATTACCGAATTGCGGGATAAGATTACAACGGGTCACGTGGGTGACGGTAAAGTGTTTATAAGAAATATCGAAGGAGCGGTACGTCTGAGGACAGGCGAGCGTAACGAAAAGGCATTGTAACCATGATATACGGCGGATGCGCAGAAAGGAGCTCGTTATGAATGTGGAGGAAGATAAAAAAGTAATTGTAGAAATAAAAGGTGTCAATAAAATTTACGGTTCCAATCATGTTGTGAAGGATCTGGATCTTACCGTGTACGAGGGAGAGTTTTTGACGCTTCTCGGCTCATCGGGATGCGGAAAAACAACAACTCTGCGTATGGTTGCGGGATTTGAGGAACCAAGCAGCGGTATTATCCGTGTGGAGGGTGAGGACATTCAGAATAAGGAGCCGTTTGAGCGTGATGTAAATACAGTGTTTCAAAGCTATGCACTGTTTCCTCATATGACGATTTATGACAATGTGGCTTATGGTCTGAAAATGAAGAAAGTAAAGAAAGCAAAGATCAAAGAGAAAGTGATGAATATGCTTGAGCTGGTACAGCTCGGCGGCTTTGAAAGGCGATATCCCTCGCAGCTTTCAGGCGGTCAGAAGCAAAGAGTGGCTATTGCCAGAGCGCTGATCAATCAACCGAAGGTTCTTCTGCTTGACGAACCGCTTGGCGCATTGGATTTGAAGCTTCGCAAGCAAATGCAGTTAGAGTTGAAACGGTTACAGAGAAAATTGAATATCACCTTTATTTATGTAACGCACGATCAGGAGGAAGCGCTTACTATGAGCGACAGAATTTGTATTATGAATGAGGGCGTTTTGCAGCAGGTAGGAACACCGGTTGATATTTATGAATCTCCTCAGACAAAATTTGTTGCAACATTTATCGGGGAAACGAATTTATTTGAAGGAAGTGTGCTGGAGAAGCAGGGAGACAAAATGCGCATTGTCGTAGAACCGGGCGATTTTAAAGTAAGGGGCGGGGGATTTAATCATGGAGATATGGTAGCCGTTTCGGTAAGACCGGAAAGAATGCTGTATTCCGAAAGTCCCGTGGAAGGATTTGGTTTGATGGGTATCGTGAAAGAACAGGTATATGTAGGTTCGGTGTTAAAAACGATTGTTGTCCTGTCCAATGGGAATGAAATAAAGATTGAACGTCTGGCAGGGCAGGAACTGCCGACGGGCGGTCAGGTTTATTTATATTGGAATGACGGAGATGCAAAGTTGATACATACGTTTGACAATGTGTTTGCGCAGGCAGTTGAGAATATTGTGATGAAGTAAGGAGGAAAGGATTATGAAGAAGATTTCAAAACATACCTTCCGCTCCAACACACTGCCGGCAATGACGACAGTCGGACCGGTTAGCCTGTGGCTGTTATTTTTCGTAGCGATACCTCTTTTATATGTGCTTGTCATGAGCTTTTGTTCACTGGATGAATCCTATAACGTGGTATTTAAGTTTACTGCGGAAAATTATGCGAGACTGATGGATCCGAATTATATACAGATCTATACGACCTCCATACTTGTCGCATTTTTTACAACCGTGCTGTGCATTATAATCGGCTATCCGTTTTCATTTTTGATTGCAAGGACAAAATGGAAGCATAAGGCGCTGTTATATATGATGGTAATTATTCCGTTTTGGACAAATTCACTGATTCGTATCTACGGATGGCGTACATTCCTGGGTACAGGCGGCTGGCTGAATCATATGCTGCTGATGCTGCACATTACAAGCGAGCCGGTCGAATTTCTGTTTAACAAAGGAACCACAGTGCTTGGGATGGTATATTGCCTGTTTCCGTTTATGGTTCTGCCGTTGTATACAGCGATTGAGAAGCTTGACAGCACGCTTCTGGAGGCGTCTTCGGATTTGGGAGCAAAGGGGAGTGTTACTTTTCGGAAAATTATTCTGCCGCTTACTATGAGCGGAGTGTTTTCCGGAAGTATTATGGTATTCATTCCATGTCTGGGATACTTTTTTGTGTCGGATATTTTAGGCGGAGGCAATTCGGATGTGATCGGTAATCTGATAGAGCGTCAGTTCCAAAGCGGTAATAACTGGCCATTGGGTGCGGCGCTGTCAATCATATTGATTTTAATTACACTGCTGCTCGTCAAAATTTATCAGAAATTGGGCGGCGATATGGATAGCTTGGGGGTGTAGGAGATGAACAGAAAAATAAAGGCAATCGTCAAAAAAACTGCAGGCATACTATTTTGTTCTTTCGTGTACCTCTTCCTGTTCCTGCCGATTATCGTGATTGTAACAGGCTCGTTTAATGCGACTACGACAAAGCCGTACATTACATGGAAAGGCTTTACCTTTGACTGGTATATCAAGTTGTTTGATAATACGGCTCTGTTGTCTTCCTTCGGAGCGACAATTACGATCGCCCTAATCAGTACCCTGTTGTCAACGGCAATCGGAACGGTTGCGGCGGTCGGAATGTATAAGTATAAATTCAGGGGAAAGGGGCTGATCGACGGACTGCTGTATATACCGGTAGTGATTCCGGAAATTGTATTGGGTATTTCACTGCTGACGCTGTTTTCCAATACGCATATCCCGAGAGATATGCTGACGCTGATACTTTCGCATACAACCTTTGCAATTCCGTATGTGATATTCAATGTAAGAGCCAGATTATCCGGTTATGACAATTCCATTGAGGAAGCGAGTATGGATTTGGGCGCAAACAGACTGCTCACACTAAAAAACATAACGCTGCCTGTTCTTGCTCCGGGAATTGCGGGAGGAGCGCTTCTGGCATTTACGCTGTCCATAGACGACGTAATTGTCAGCTATTTCACAAACGGACAGGTAAAAACCTTTCCTCTAAAGGTCATGGAATCTATCAAGAGCGGCGTTGCGCCGGATGTAAATGCTTTGTCCACACTGATTTTGGCAGGTACGGTAATTCTTGTTGTTTTCACGCAGAGTGATATTTTAAAAAAAATAAAACGTAGAAAGTAAGTAATAAAACAGAGAGGATGATATGTATGAAAAAGTTTATTGCAATCTTATTGGCATCTGTTATGACAGCAGGTATTTTGGGATGCGGGGATTCGGGAGCAAACCCCACCAAGGAACAGCCGTATGCCGGGACAACACTTAACTTGTACACATGGACGGAGTATATCCCGGATTCGGTTATTGAAGATTTTGAAAAGGAAACGGGTGTGAAGGTCAATCATTCCACCTTCTCGTCAAACGAGGATATGCTGGCCAAAATTAAGTCGGAGGATGAGGGCACGTTTGATATTGCTCAGCCGAGTGATTACATGGTTGAGCAGATGGCGACGCAGGGAATGCTTGAAGAAATAGATAAGAGCAAGCTTACAAACCTGTCAAATATTGCTGATAATTACTTAAATCCGTCTTATGATCCGGATAATAAGTATTCAATCCCGTATTTGGGAGGTGTCGAAGCGATGGCGGTAAACACCTCGAAAATCACGGATTCCGTTACAAAGTATGATGATTTATTTAATCCGTCATATGCAAATCAGGTTGTGCTGCTGGATGACTTCCGCGCGGTAATCGGTTTGACGGCAAGAAGTCTCGGTTACAGCATGAGTACGTCGGAGGAGCCGGAGCTTGACGAAATTAAAACAAAGCTGCTTACCTTAAAATCAAATGTGAAGCTGTATGATTCGGACAGTCCGAAGTCGGCGCTTATTCAGGGCGAGACGTCAATCGGCGCAATGTGGGCTGCCGAAGTGGCGCTTGCGATGGAGGAGAACCCGGATATAGACGTAGTATTCCCGGAGGAGGGCGCATATCTGTTCATGGATAACTGGGTCATTCCGAAAGGCGCGAAAAATATCGATGCGGCAATGGAATTTATCAATTATATACTGGACTCCGAAAATATGGCAAAAATTCTGGAGGAATTTCCGTATATGTGTCCGAATACTGCGGCAATCGCCTTGATGGGCGATGAGTACGCGGCAAACCTGGCGAAAAATCCGCCGGAAGATGTTATCGCAAACGGAGAGTATATAAAAAATCTGGATATAGATACGTTGAAGGTATATGACCAGATGTGGACGGAATTAAAGAAGTAATTAAGAGAAATGGAGGAAATATATTATGTCGGATAAAAATCAAACAATTCAGGAATTAAATCGTGTCATCGGACTTATTGAAACGGATTCAGAGCAGATTTCCGCAGAAGAAAAAAGGCAGATCGTGGCGGAGACGCTGGAGCATTTCAATCACTATGTATCGCCCGGATGGCTGAAATACAGAAAGTCGGTATCCTCGGATACCGAGGAGGGGGCCGTGTTGGAATGGCAGGATGAGGGCGCCTATTGCTACGGCTTAAACGGTGAAAAGTTTATTGACTGTCTGGGCGGCTTCGGCATTTATACCTGCGGACACAGAAATCCGGAGATCTTAAAAACAGTAAAGGCTCAGCTCGATCATCAGGCGCTGCATTCCCAGGAGCTGCTTGACCCGCTGAGAGGTTATCTGGCAAAGGCTGTGGCACAGATTACACCCGGAGATTTGCAGTATTGTTTCTTTACAAACGGCGGCGCCGAAGCGGTAGAAATGGCCCTAAAGCTTGCAAGGATCGCAACCGGGGGAAGGTGGTACATATCGACAGTAGGCGCGTTCCACGGTAAGTCGATGGGTGCGATTTCCATGGGAGGCAAGGGTACATACAGGATTCCGTACGCACCTATGGTACAGCAGGTACAGCATGTGGAGTACGGGAATGCCGAAGATATCAGAAAGGCGGTTACGAATTTGCAGGCAGTCGGAGAAAAGGTTGCCGCAGTAATTCTTGAGCCGATTCAGGGTGAGGCGGGTGTGATTATCCCGCCGAAGGGATATCTTGCCGAGGTCAGAAAAATCTGTGACGAAAAAGGGGTGGCGCTGATTTTTGATGAAATCCAGACCGGAATGGGACGTACAGGGACAATGTGGAGATGTGAAGCCGAGGGCGTAACTCCCGATATCATGACGTTCGGGAAAGCATTCGGCGGCGGCATTATGCCGATTACAGGCATTATTTGTAAGCCGGACATGTGGACGCAGCAGCTTATCGACAATCCGTGGCTTTTAGGCTCTCCGACATTCGGCGGAAATCCTGTGTGCTGCGCGGCTGCGATTGCGACCATTAAGTATATGCTGGAGAATGATATTCCGAAGGTATGTAAAGTAAAGGGTGAGTTTTTGAAATCTGGCTTACAGAAGCTTGCCGAAAAATATCCCGAAATTGTTCAGGAGGTGCGCGGAACAGGGCTTATGCTTGCCGTTGAATTCCATACCTGCGAGCTTGGCTATGAGACGGCAAAAGGATTGTTTGCAAGAAGGGTTATGACGGCGGGAACACTGGTGAATGCCAAGACAATCCGTTTCGAGCCTACGGCTGTGATTTCACAGCAGGATATGGAGGATGTCATTGAGCGTCTTGATCAGGCGCTTGCCGATACAAAGAAAGAATTTGCTCTGTAACGGAGCAGCTTGTCTGAACTGTTATAAAAAGGCAAAATAGTATATGAAAGGAAGTAAGGCCATGGAAGTTAAAAAAATGTATATAGATGGCTCCTGGGTCGAGGGCACAGGCGGAAAAACACGCGCAAGCATCAATCCTGCAAACGGTGAAGTCATAGCGCAGGTAACGGAGGGGACGGTTGAAGATGCGAGGAAAGCGGTTGCGGCCGCCAAAAGGTCTTTTTACACCACAAGAGAGTGGCGTGATATGGATTCGCAATCGCGCGGAGATATCATGCTCAAAATTGCAGACGAGCTGGAAGGCGCAAAGGGCGATTTTGCCCGCATTGACAGCTTAGACCACGGCAAACCGTTAAGAGAAGCAGAGTGCGATGTGGATGATGCGGTGCATACCTTCCGCTATTACGCAAGCCTTATAAAGGCTCCGCACGGCGGCGTCTATGAAGTCAACGAGGGCTTTGGAAGAATGCATTCGTATACGGTACATGAGCCTGTCGGTGTGTGCGCGCAGATTACACCGTGGAATTATCCTCTGCTTATGGGCGTGTGGAAGCTTGCGCCCGCAATAGCGGCAGGAAACAGTATTGTTTTTAAACCAAGCTCCAACTGTGTGCTGTCGTGTATTAAATTGTTTGAAATTTTTGAAAAGGTCGGAATGCCGAAAGGCAGCGTCAACCTCGTTCTCGGCGCGGGCTCCACAATCGGAAACGAGCTTGCCGAAAATCCGGATGTGGATATGATTACTTTTACAGGCAGTACAGAGGTCGGGCAGAGTATCATGCGTGCGGCGGCGGGCAATGTGAAAAAGATCGGTCTTGAGCTTGGCGGCAAATCGCCGAATGTGATTTTTGCGGACGCTGATTTGGAGGGCGCTGTGGAATGGGCAATGATTGGCGTTTTTCTGAATCAGGGTGAAATCTGTTCTGCCGGTTCGCGCATCATTATCGAGGAAAGCATAAAGGATAAATTTGTAAAACGTCTTGCCGAGAGGGCGAATGCGATAACGTTCGGGAATCCTCTCGAAAATCCGGACATGGGACCGCTTGTATCGGAAGATCATATGAATAAGGTACTTGAGTATATCAAAAAGGGCGTTGAGGAGGGAGCGACGCTTGTCTGCGGAGGCGAGCGCTATACCGGGGGTGAATGTGCAAAGGGCTATTATGTCCGCCCGACTGTATTCGACAACTGTACAGACGATATGGTGATTGTTAAAGAGGAAATTTTCGGTCCTGTGGTTACGATTCAGACTTTTAAAACAGAGCAGGAAGCAATAGATATGGCGAATAATACCGAGTATGGCTTAGCAGGCGCGGTGTTCACTTCGGACGGTTCGAGAGCGTTGCGCGTGATAAAAGAAATCCGGGCGGGAATCACATGGATTAACTGTTACAATCCATGCTTTAACGAAGCGCCGTGGGGCGGATATAAGAAATCCGGTATAGGGCGTGAACTCGGGATCCATGGTTTAGAGGAGTATCAGGAAATAAAGCAGATCAATATCAATTTAAATCCCGGCATTGTAGGCTGGTATGAACATTGATTCGTTTGGGAGGAAGCCATGAAACAGTTTAGTGTAATGCCCAAAATTACAATGCTTGAGCTTTGTGATGAATTTATTCGTGAATACCATATCAATGAAAATGATCTTATATTTACGATTGAGGCCGCATGGACCGCTCATTTTCAGAATGTAAATGCGGGTACGGTAGTTTATATTGAAAAATATGGGCGGGGAGAGCCAACAGATGAAATGATAGAGGCAATCAGCAGGGATATAAAAAGGCCGTATGACAGAGTGATCGCAATAGGCGGCGGAACGGTTCTTGATTGTTCAAAGCTTTTTGCTTTGAAAGAAACAGTGCCTGTGACAGATTTATTTGATAAAAAAATTCCCGCTGTAAAAGATAAGCCGCTGCTGCTTGTTCCGACAACCTGCGGCACAGGCTCTGAAATGACAAATATTTCCATTCTTGAGTTTAAACGGCGGCATACAAAATTTGGTCTTGCCGCTGATGCGCTATATGCCGACGAGGCTATTTTGGTTCCGGAATTGCTTTACAATTTGCCCTATAAAGTGTTTGCGGCAAGCTCCATCGACGCGCTGATACATTCGCTTGAGTCTTATCTTTCGCCAAAGGCAACGCCTGTATCAAAGATGTTCTCCGCTGAGGCGATGAGGATGATTTTGAATGGATACAAGAAGATTGCAGCCGAAGGCAGAGACGTATTAAAGAGTTTGCTTTCTGATTTTTCACTTGCATCGACGATGGCGGGAATCGCTTTCGGAAATGCCGGCTGCGCGGCTGTTCATGCGATGAGCTATCCGCTTGGAGCCGAATTTCATATTCCGCATGGCGAAGCGAATTACGCGATGTTTACGGGCGTGTTTCGCAAATATATGGAAATCAATCCGGACGGTATCATCAGGGAACTCAACGGTATTATGGCAGACGTATTAAACTGTCAGGCTTCCGGTGTGTATGAGGAGGTGGAACAGCTTTTGGGCAGCGCAATCCTCCCCAAAAAGGCGCTGCGCGAATATGGAATGACAAAGGCTCAGATTTTGGAATTTACCGATTCGGTAATTACAAATCAACAGCGCCTTCTTAGCAATAACTATGTATTTCTTGACAGAAATGCACTGATAGAGATCTATACAAGGTTGTTCTAAATTTTAACGGATAAAGGGGTAATTAAAAATGTCAGAATTGAGAAATGCATTACCGCAAATCAAGACAAAAACACTGCCGGGGCCGAGGGCTCAGGCGGTGATCGAACGGCGCGCAAAGGCGATTCCCAATGCAATCCGCTGTGATTATCCGCTTGTCGTAAGCCGCGGCGAGGGAGCAATGGTTGAGGATATTGACGGGAACATATTTCTGGACTGGGTTGGCGGCGTGGGCGTGCTTAACGTGGGTTACGGTCAGCGGCAGGTCATTGATACGGTTAAGGCGCAGGCTGAGAAATATTTTCATGTAATGATGAATATAGGTACGCACGAGGGGTATATTAAATTAGCCGAGAAAATGAATGAAATCGTTCCTGTCAGAGGCGGTGCGAGAAAGACAATGTTTGCAAATTCGGGTGCGGAGGCCGACGAAAATGCCGTTAAAATTGCAAAAGGCTATACCAAAAGACCGAATATTATCGTATTCAGCGGCGCATTTCACGGACGTACGCATATGACGATGGCGATGACTTCAAAAAAAGCCTATGCATATGGTATGGGGCCTTTTCCCGACGGTGTATACAGGGCCCAATTCCCGTATCTTTACAGAGCGCCGCGGGGTTATAGTGAAAAAGAAGCGATCGAATATTATATCGCGAGATTGGAAGCGGTTTTTGAAGAATGCAGCGCTCCCGATTATGTTGCGGCAATTGTAGTGGAGCCTGTTCAGGGCGAGGGCGGTTTTATCCCCGCTCCGATAGAATGGGTTAAGGCGGTAAGAAAAATCTGCGATAAGTACGGAATCCTTCTTGTAGCGGATGAGGTTCAGACGGGATTTGCCCGTTCCGGTAAGATGTTTGTTTCACAGTATTGGAAAGAAGCGGGCTGTGCGCCGGATATTATGACGTCGGCTAAGTCGATTGCGGGCGGCATGCCGCTGTCGGCGGTAACGGCGTCGGCCGAAATTATGGATGCCTGTCCCGCCGGAACAATCGGCGGGACATACTGCGGAAACGCAATGTCATGCGCATCGGCGCTTGAAGTGATTAAGTTTATTGAGGATAATAATCTTTGTGACAGGGCTTTGCAAATCGGCAGGAAAGTTATGAATTACTACAAAACAGAGCTTGCAAAGTTCGGAGTTGTCGGTGATATAAGAGGCGTCGGCTCATTTATAGGGCTGGAGCTTGTTAAGGATACGCAGACAAAGGAACCGTATCCGGAGCTTGTTGCGGCAATGATTAAAAAAGCTGCGAAAAAGGGCCTGCTTATTGAGAGCTGTGGTACATATGGGAATTGTATCCGATTTCTTTGTCCGCTTGTTGTCACGGACGAGCAGCTAAACGCCGGTCTTGCTATTATGAGGACGGCAATGGAAGAATGCCTTGCAGAACAAAACTTATAACCTAAAAGTATGCACTAAAGAACGAAAAGGAACTTCTGTCGGTGTGGATTCGGATTTATAATGTACCTATAAAAATCAGAATAACAGAGGAGATGGCAGATATGAGCAATCAGAAATATGTAAAGCTAAACAACGGTGTAGAAATGCCGATGGCAGGAATTGGAACCTTTTTGTTAAGTCCGGACGAAGCGGAAGCTTCCGTGACGAGTGCATTACAGTCGGGCTATCGTCTGATAGACACCGCCAATGCCTATGTGAATGAGAAGGCAGTGGGACGTGCTATAAAGAAATCGGGCATAGCCAGAGAAGATATTTTTTTGGAAACGAAGCTTTGGCCGTCTTTTTATGAACAGGCCGATGCGGTAGATAAAACTTTAGAGAGACTGGATACGGATTACATTGATCTGCTGCTGATTCATCAGCCTTCCGGTAATTATGTCGCCGGATATCAATTGATGGAGAAGGCATATAAAGAAGGAAAAGTAAAAGCGATTGGCTTATCTAATTTTACAAAGGAGCAGATCGAGGAGATTTTAGGAATCTGTGAGGTGAAGCCGGCGATTTTGCAGACAGAAGTGCATCCGTACTCCCAGGAGAAGGAATTAAAAGAGTTTTTGGCGAAGGAGGATATCGTGATTCAGGCGTGGTATCCTCTCGGACATGGCGATAAGACGCTGATTGAGGAAGAGGTATTTTCTAAATTGGCCGGAAAATACGCAAAGAGCAATGCCCAGATTATATTGCGCTGGCATATGCAGGATGGCAATGTTGTAATTCCGGGTTCCAAGAATCCGGATCATATACGGGCGAATTTTGATTTGTTTGATTTTGAACTAAATGATGCAGAAATGGCAGAAATAGCGGGGCTCAACAAAAATAAGAGGTACTATACAAGTACCCCGGAAATGTTGAAATCTTATGCCGAGATGGTGCCGCCGGTAGATGAGCAGAAATAAGAGATAGTGATGGAGGGAACAATCATGGAATATGTGACATTGGCAAACGGTGTGAAAATGCCGATTCTGGGATACGGCGTTTATCAGGTGACAAAAGACGAGTGTGAGAGATGCGTATCGGATGCGCTTGAAGTGGGATACCGCAGTCTGGATACGGCGCAGTCTTACTTTAATGAGGAGGAAGTGGGATTGGCAGTCAAAAAGAGTGGGATTCCAAGAGAAGATATCTTCCTGACCTCTAAAGTATGGGTGGAGCATTATGGATATGAAGAAACCAGGAAATCCGTAGAAGAGTCGTTGCGCAAGCTGCAGACAGACTATTTGGATCTGATGCTGCTTCATCAGCCGTTTAATGATTACTATGGGGCGTACAGAGCTTTAGAGGATTTATATGACGAGGGCAGGCTTAAGGCAATCGGCGTTTCTAATTTTTATCCGGACAGACTGGTAGATTTGGCTTCTTTTACAAGGATTCCACCGATGGTCAACCAGATTGAGACGCATGTCTTAAATCAGCGCGTGGAGGATAACACATGGATGAACAAGTATCATATTGCCCATGAAGCCTGGGCTCCGTTTGGAGAAGGCCGCGGAGGGCTCTTTGAAAATGAGGTTTTGAAAAATATCGGAGAAAAGTATGGCAAAACATCTGCACAGGTTATGCTTCGCTGGAATATTCAAAGAGGCGTGATTGTACTTCCGAAGTCTACGCACAAGGAAAGAATGATTCAGAATATGGATGTTTTTGATTTTCAGTTGACGGATGAAGATATGAGTATGATTGCAGCATTGGATACGAAGACCAGCGCCTTCTTCTCGCATTATGATCCGAACATGGTTGAGTGGTTCGTGAACATGGTA
Organism: uncultured Roseburia sp.; assembly: GCA_947564465.1. Taxonomy (GTDB): domain Bacteria; phylum Bacillota; class Clostridia; order Lachnospirales; family Lachnospiraceae; genus Roseburia_C. The sequence goes on from CANOCV010000058.1 coordinate 12,776, forward strand.
GAGGAAAGAAAGCACCGGCATGACAGTTCTAAGGAAAAGAAGAACTGGTAAAGGATTTCCGGGCAGGATTGCAGGCGAAACCTTTTGGTATATACTGAATAACAAAACGAGACTTCTGAGGAGGTCTCGTTTTGTTTATAATACAAGCATGAGGAGGTGTCTGATATATATGAACAATTTTATTTTGGAAAATGGAACGAAGGTCATTTTCGGTAAGGGGTGTGTCAAAGAATATCTGGCTTGTTTTTTAAACAAATATAGAGAGAATGTAATGCTTGCTTATGGCGGCAATTCGATTAAGCAAAACGGTGTTTATGACGAAATAATAAATGTCTTGAAAAGCGGGGAAAAGGAGATTGTAGAGTTTTCCTGCATACCGGCTAATCCCACTTATGCAAAGGTACAGGAAGGCGCAAGACTGGCTAAAGAAAACAATGTGGATGTGATTCTTGCCGTAGGCGGCGGCAGTGTCATGGACTGCTGCAAGGCGGTTTCCATGGCTGCCAGATATGGAAGGGATTTATGGGAGAGTTTCTGGAAAAAGCCGGGAGTCATTGATTTTGAACCGCTGCCGCTATGTGCGGTTGTGACAGCGGCGGGAAGCGGAAGCGCAATGCACGGCGGCGCAGTCATTACGAATGAAGAGCAAAAGATCAAAATATGGCGCGATTATCCGGAGTGTGCTCCCAAGCTTGCTCTGATGGATCCGTCTTACACCTTAAGCGTTCCGGCAGAGCAGATGATTTCCGGAGGATTTGATACGCTTTGTCATATTATGGAAAGCTATTTCAGCAAACCGGATGAACCAAACGTATCCGATGATATTGCGGAAGCTTTGATGCGGGGGGTGCTTCGCGATCTGCGGGCATTTAGCCAAAATCCGGCTGATTATACGGCGCGCAGCAACCTGATGTGGGAGGCGGCTATGGCCGAAAACCGTATTATCAAGCTGGGCAAGAAAACAGATGTTGAAGGTCATGCTCTAAAGGCGGGCAAAAAGAAGCTTGCACGGTTTGCCACGGAGGTTTTAGGGCTCGCAAAAGAGGAAAAAAACGAAGAAGAGCTGGCAAAAGAGGGCATCCAGACGCTTATAGATTTTACCGAAGAAAACGGGCTGTTGTATGAGGAAGTTTTTGCTATTTTTAAGGAGTAATTTAAAAAATAGGAAAGCGAGGAAAACGATTACGGAAAGAAAATCATTAAATATTAAAACGTTCTTTTCAACGGCATTTGTTATCGTATTAGCTGTTTTTATCGCTTGTGGCAGTAATGCGGGCGGGCCGTTATTAATTGCAGACGTTACATGGGAAGATTATTATGATGGAGAAGATGAAGTTATTATATACAGGGAATTTGTGAATAACGTACATGATAATTATATTCTGGTAGATTTTTTTGAGATAGAGGAGGATACGGTAACGGATATTTCTCCTTCGGCGGATATTTCAGAATTGTCAGATATTGCATGGCATACCGAAGTAGTGAGCGGTCACACAGAAGAATATACAATTGTCCTGAAAATGGAATCTTACAGAAAGACAGCCGGCATTTTGTACACAGATAAGAAGATGACAATTGGCTATGACAAAGAGTGCTGGAGGGTGATAGAGTAGCAGAAATAACGGACTGGAAACTTGCTAATTGAATTTGCAGGAAAGACGGTCATCGCATCCTGCACCGGGCTTGGCTTTTGGGCGCGAGGTTCTCCTCCGGCGTCACAAAAGAGAGAGCCAAAGAGTGGGTAGAGGGATTTGAGTTACAAAAATAAAAGAATTAGGAAATAAACAAAATATGCACATAGATATGACACGTGGATCAATTATGAAATCAATGCTGCGCTTTGCAGTTCCAATGGTGTTGGGGAATCTGGTGGTCGGTGCCGATCGGCTGGATTTTTGCGGATATTGTAGGAATCGCTTATTATATCATGAGGCAGAAAAAATTATTTGGCCGGAAAATTTAAACCTTTGGGTTATAATGCATATACTTTTTAACACTTCTGATTTCGGCATTACTATTTTATAATAAGTATAAGTAAGTATAAGTTGAAAGGAATGGTGAATCATTATGAAAAAATGCAGTAAAAAAATATTACGGGCGGTATCGCTCCTGCTTGCGTTTGTTATGGTAATTGCTCTTGCAGATACAGGGACGATTGAAGCACAGGCCAAGAGCGGAAAAAAGAAAAATGTCGTGGTGCTCTATTTTTCCGCAACGGGGACGACGAAAGGAGCGGCAAAAAGGATTGCGAAAAAGACAAAGGGAAAGCTGATAGAGATCAAAGCGGAAGAACCGTATACGGACGATGATCTGGATTACGGCGAAAGCGACAGCCGCGTAACAAAGGAGCATGAATCGGCGTCTTCCCCGGCTAAAAGTACGGTTCGCCCGAATATTTCCAACTTAAAGGCAATCAAAAAAGCGGTAAAGAAAGCGGATGTTGTATATATCGGTTATCCGATCTGGTGGGGAGAGGCGCCGCATATCGTATATACTCTTGTGGAAAACGTGAGCCTCAAAAAGAAGACCGTCGTACCGTTTTCTACATCAATCAGCAGCGGCCTTGGAAAAAGCGCAAAGAATCTGAAGAAAAATGCGATTATTTCATCTAAGACAAACTGGATGAAGGGGCGTAATTTTTATGATATACCTTCACAGAAAACAGTAAACAAATGGGTCGATAAATTAAAATATTAGTGAAAAGAAGGCGTTGTATATAAAGCTGAAGCCAAACGTAATTGTAAAAATAGTTGTGGACATTGCCCGACCGTCGTACTGTTGCTTTTGATAGGATATGAGATGGTCGGGCAGAAGAAGGGAGTGTATTTCGCAGAGTATCTCTGCTTACTCGATTGCAATATAAATATCCATGAACTTAACGCCTTCATCATCAAAATATTCATGTTCGTAGCAGGAAAGAATATCAGGATCACGTTTTTCTTTGATTCCGTTTGTAGCCATATATGTGAGTAATGCTTTATAAGCATTTGGTATGATTTCGAATTCCGCATTCTCCCGTTCTTCCAAAGTGATCGTAATATATTTTTGTTTGTTCTGGCTTAATATTTCAGCGTCGATACCATGAATAT
>CANOCV010000059.1 GCA_947564465.1 uncultured Roseburia sp.
CCACAATCGCCAATACGCCTGACAAACTTAAACAAACCTTCGTAAATCTCTTCATACCCTCTGCTCCTTTCCTCGTCCCCGAAACAAACTCTGCACCAGATTAACAATCCCGCGCACAAGCCACGGAATCGTCTTTCCGCAAAACAATACGGACAGAATTAATGTCAAAAGCCCTATGGATACAAGCAGTGCGCCGACCCCCAATACCAAAAGTCCGGCCGGGACATCCCCGATTCCCATCTGCCCGATTCCAAATCCGATACAGACAATCCCTCCTACGAGAAATCCTATGGTGCATCCAAACAATGCGCAGAGAATCCCAAGCAGGCAGCCGCCGATCCCAAGCAAAATTCCGCCCCAGACCGGACTTGTCACCGCCGCAACAATGACAATTAATACTATAAGAAGCGTCCGATCCTCCGGCCTTCTTTCATAGCTTTGGCGGCTTGTCGAGTAGTCCTTATCCTGCTTTTTTTCCTCTTTTACATACGGCTCCCTCTTTGCCGGCATATCCCCTTTTTTTCTGTCTGCACCGAGAATTCCCGACTCCGTATATTCCATATCTCCGCCGTCCATAGACAGACCCGCCTTGATTGAGGCCGCCAGCTTCTCCGGCGATTCCAGCTCTCTTATGACCTTTTCCTCATTCTCTTCTCCGGCATCTTCAAAATAGTTCCTGTAAAATTCAAGTGCCTCTTCCTTTTCTTCCGGGGAAATATCATCTAATAATTCCTCCAGCCGTCTCATAAACTCCTGTCGATTCATACTATCTCCTCTCCCGAAAACATCGCCGATATTTTCGAAGAATATAATTTCCATTCCTGTTTGTATAGATTCAACTGTTTCTCGCCCTGTTCGGTTATCTTGTAGTAACGCCTGTTCCTTCCCCCACACTCCACGTTATACGCCTCTAAGCATTCGTCCTTTTGCAGCCGTCTTAAGACGGGGTAAAGCGTGGATTCCGAAACCTCGATTGCTTTCCTTACATCCTGCGTTATCTTGTAACCGTAGGTGCCATCCTCTTCCCGCGACACAGCCGCAAGCACTACCGCGTCCAAAAGAGCAGCCCCCGTATTAAATACCATGCAATCACTCCTTTTCCCCTGTATTATATAATATTGTTTTTTGAATATTACTATTTCTTGTTCAATACTATATATTATATAATATTGTTTGTCAAGTACCTGTGCAAATTTTTTATTGCCATATTGTAACAGTTCAGACAAGCCGCCCTGTTACGCCGTATTTTCCTCTAAAGATTCGTGTGTAAAAGGCTATGAACAGGAAGAACGCCGGCAATTTGCACATATTTGCGCAAACTACCGATAAATACCTTCCACAACCTCCGGCAGCTCTTTTAGTCCGTTTATTTTAGGCACCGTCTCCTTGATCGTCCCGAAACCGTACGCTGCATGAATAAACTTCACGCCTGCCTCTTTGCTTGCCTGATAATCCCCCTCGATATCTCCGACATAGACGGCTTTTGTAAGACCGTTTCTCTCCACTACGTTTCGAATATTCTCTCCTTTTTGCAATCCGTTATTTCCAAAGCACTCTATATCCTCAATATATTCGCCAAAACCGTAATGCTCTAAAAACGCTTCTATATATCCGCTCTGACAATTGCTGACGATGCAGAGAGAATATTTTTGACGAAGCTTTTCCAACGTCTCTTTTAAATCGGGATACAAAATGCCGCCGTGTACGCGCAGATATTCGTTTTCCCACTGACAGCATTTATTCAAAAGCTCCATCCGCCTTTCCTGCGGCAGCTCCCCGAAAAAAATTTCTGCAATTACGTCCATTGTTTTTCCCATTACGCGCTGCATATCCCCCGCCGTAAGCGTCATCTGATCCGTATATTCCTTCGCAATCACTTCGCTCCACGCTTTTGCCACGCCCTCGCTTGAATCCCATAGCGTCCCGTCCATATCAAAAATAATACCTGATGTTTTCATTATTCTTCCTTTCTATACTGTATTCCTGGCACTTTCGTATAATCCGGTTTCCCATTTGGAATAATTTTATTGTAAAAAATAAAATTTTTCAACAAATATTCACGATTATGTAGTATAATAAGTTTCAAACAGCGCCAGCCGTCATAGTACGGCAGATGCAAATATATTTACAAGGAGATTAGACATGAGTCAGCAAAAAGTAGACCTCTATAAAGAACAGAAAAAGAACCGCAAGAAAATCATGAAAAAAGAAAAATACATGCACTATCTGCGGTGCTCTGCCGTGATTGTAGTCTGTGCTCTAATCGTAGGATGGGCCGGATGGTCAATTTACGCCAAGTACGAAGCAAACAAACCGGCAAGTTACACCGAAGTGAATATGAACGCTCTCAACGATTACTATTCAAGTCTGGAAGGGAATTAATTTGGATACAGTCTATATAATTCAAATTGTCGTATTGGCAATCCTGCTGTTGCTCTCCGCATTTTTTTCCTCCGCAGAGACGGCTCTTACCACGGTCAATCGGATTCGTATGCGAAGCCTTGCGGAGGAGGGAAGCAAACAAGCCAAGCGTGTACTTGCCATTACCGATAATTCAGGAAAAATGATAAGCGCGATCTTAATCGGCAACAATATTGTCAACCTCTCCGCCTCCTCCCTTGCAACCTCATTGGCCATCAAGATTTTCGGAAGCGTGGGGGCCGGAATTGCTACCGGGGTACTAACCGTACTGATTTTGATTTTCGGGGAAATCTCTCCGAAAACAATCGCTACAATTCATGCAGACAAAATTTCACTTTTATATTCGGGTGTTATCGAATGGTTCATGAAACTTTTAACCCCGGCGATTTTTCTTATGAATACACTCTCGCTTGCATTTCTTCGTCTGATGCGCGTCGATCCCAATGGCGGGAACCGCACGATAACGGAGAACGAACTGCGGACGATAATGGATGTCAGTCATGAATCCGGTGTCATCGAATCCGAAGAGCATGAAATGATTAACAACGTATTTGATTTCACCGATGCGGAAGCCAAGGAGATCATGATTCCCCGAATTGATATGACATTTGTTCCGGTGGACGCCACCTATCAGGAGCTGATTGAGATTTACCGTGACACCCGCTATACAAGGCTTCCGATCTATGAAGAATCGAATGATAATGTGATCGGTATCTTAAATGTAAAAGACCTGCTTTTGTGTGAGGACCAGGACGCCTTTTCCATTCGGGATATTATGCGCAAACCGTTCTTCACTTACGAACACAAGAATACTGCCGAGCTGTTCTCTCAGATGCAGGAATCTTCTATCAACATTGCAATTGTATTGAACGAATACGGCACAACCGCCGGACTCATTACACTGGAAGATTTACTGGAAGAAATTGTCGGAGAAATTCACGATGAATACGATTATAATGAGGAAGACGATGTATTTGCCATCAACGAGAGAGAATATCTTGTTCTCGGCTCTATGAATCTGGAAGATGTCTGCGAAGACTTAGATATCCACTTAGAATCCGAGGACTATGATTCCCTTGGCGGCTATATGATCGGACTATTGGATCACGTTCCGGACGAAGGCGAATCGGTCACCGCCCCGGACGGCACGGTTCTTCGTGTCGATAAGATGGATAAGAACCGTATTGAGAAAATATATATTTTAAAACCCGAACAAAAAGAAGCAGAGGAATAATCTCTGCTTCTTTTATCTGACTCCGTTTATTTCGTATAATTCTTATATCCGACTTCCTGAAGCTTTTTGTCCTTCGCGACAACCTGCTCCTTTAAATTCTTTGAATACCCTTTTAATCTCTCCAACAGAGCGTCATCCGATGTCGCAAGAATTTTTGCCGCAAGAATCCCTGCATTTGCCCCGCCGTTAATCGCTACGGTCGCAACCGGAATCCCCGTCGGCATCTGCACAATAGAATACAGCGAATCACGGCCTCCCAGAGAAGTCGTATGCATCGGAATCCCTATGACAGGCATCGGGAAAATTGCCGCGCACATTCCCGGCAGATGCGCCGCCATGCCTGCTCCCGCGATAATCACTTTGAAGCCTTTTTCCTCCGCCGTCCTCGCATACTCAAAAAACACATCCGGTTCCCTGTGCGCCGATATAATCGTCATCTCATACGCAATCCCAAGCTCCTCCAAAATATCTGCCGCCTTTGCCATCACAGGCATATCCGAGTCGCTCCCCATTACAATTCCTACTTTTGCCATTCTTAATTCTCCTTCGCGTTTTATTTATTCATCTAGCGGCACATTCAATTCTTCCGTACCGCGTACCATAAATCTGCCGCCCGATATTACGTCCTCTCTGCTGCCGTCCCTGCGTATTACCGTTATGGAATCCAGCTCATCATACGGTATCGTGATATCCGTATGGCAATTAAAATATGCCTTCTGTGCATCTTCCTTCCTCAAAGCTGAAATCTCGTTCTCTCTTGCCACAATCTCCTTGCCGTCAGGATTATAAGTGCTCGTATCCTCCTCGTGGGAATAGCACGTATCGCCTACCGCAAAATGCGGACCCGTTTTTTCCGCAATCAGTATCGGCAGTTTATCCGCAATGCCATACTCTCTTGCCATCCTATACGCGGTGGTATTTGTTCCGATCGCAAATTCTCCCATCGGAAGCGTATCATGAAACTTTAGTATATTCTCATAAATATATTTCCTGTTTTCCTCCTCGGAATCAAAATTCGAGCATGTATAGTCCGTAATCATTCCGTCGGCAAACGTTATTTTTAAATCCATGTATCTCAATTCATTCAGGTATACTTCTGACACATGCAAAAGACCGTTCGTCCCCTTTAATACCGGAGACGTAAATACTTCTCCCACCGGAATATTCACATCCGCAACACAGTTCTCAAAAATCGTCTCTTTATCGGGATTATCAAGCGTGCAAAGCGACACTGTCAAATCCGTTTGATTGCCTCCCGCTCCCTTGATATGCACCTTTTCTCCCGTATCCAAAACATCAATGATTTTCTGCTGCATATCACGGTAGCGCACATAATCAAGCGTATTCAGCTTGACGGTTCCCTCAAATATTTCCTCAAACTTATCCCCGATTGCCGGAAGCGGAAACGCAATAATCGTAAAGCTTCTCTCCTCCCCCGGAATATACCGGTTCGTAATCTGAGCGCTTGCAGACGCATAATATACATTCAGCCGATTCTGCTTCTCGTCGTATCGGAACGTCTCCGGCTTGACCACCGGCGCAAATGCCTCTTCCCCAAACACCTCAATCACTGCCGGGCCTCCGTAACGTTTCGCCGGAGCCTTATAATGCTCGAACGCCGTCCTAAGCGTCTCTAACCGCCGCTCTACAAACGCCTTATCGAGATAAAGCGCTTTGTCATTTTTATGGTCATAGTCAAACTGCTTATTGACCGCAGTAGAATAACAGCCCCGTTTCGCAGTTCCCCTGCCTGTAAATGAAGATACCGCGTCACGATAAATGACAGGCCTTAAACCGATTTTTTCAAAATTGCGGACCGCCGCGCGGACCATACGCTCCATCCCAATCGGATAATTGATTCCCACCGTAGACTTTATGGATATATCCTTGCCCGTGGCAAGAAATCCGATTCTATATCCCTCCGTATAGGTGTCCGCCATTTTCTGTATCTCCTCTTCGGAAAGTGCATTTAAATACTGTGCAAGCCGAACCTCATTCTCGCCAATCGGTTCTCCGTAACGATAAAGATATCGAAGATCCGCAAGATCCGATTCCATCAAAATCGCGGTAAAGAAATTATTCTCGGGTTCCACCATTTCCCGGACAGACTGCTCGGAAAATATTTCACTGTAATCGTGAAAGAACCAGTAAATCGCATCCCGAATCTCATGCGCATTTCCCTCTTCACCCTCCTCAAAGCAGGCGTATACCTGTGAGAACAGTTCGCAGAGAATCGTATAATTTAAGTACCTGCCCTCATACGCATACGCAATCAGTGCCCGAAGCTCGGCATACAGCATAGACAAAAGCCGTCCGTACTCTTCTCCAAGAACAAGCACCGCATACGCCGGATTCCCGTAGCTCTTATCGTAATGCTCTGCTCTGATGTCTTCATATAATCTCTCATTGATCTGTCTGCACGTCTCAATAGTCTTCTTCGCGGACTCCCCTTCCGCCTTTTCCTGCAGCACCTCGTACGTCTGTAAAACAAAATCCGCCGTTCGCCTGAAATACTCTCTCAAAGCCCCGCTTACCATATGCTCCCCTGGAATCTGCGCAATCCGTTCCATAACAAGAAGAAGGCGTTCCTTTATCTCTTCCCCGTCTATCTCAATTCCTGCTCCCATCCTAATCTCCCTTGATATTTCCCTTACCGATATTTTCTTCAATTAGGTTTTTTACATACTTCCAGAGCTCCTCTGAGCCCTCATGTGTCCTCTTATTGCGATTCAATACCCAGGATTCCTTGACACCGTGCTCTTTCCATGACCTTCCGCGGGACGCGTCATTCAAGAGAACGGGCTGCACTTTATCAAGCGTGTTCGCAAACTTCGCCTCCGTCGTCTCCATTGCCTCAAACTCATCCCAGAGACTGCGGTACTCCTGTGCCTGGTCATCCGGAAGCAGCGAAAAAATCCGATCAGCCGCCGCAAGCTCTCTTGCCCGCTTTGTCGAATTTCCTTCCGTATCATACGCATACGTGTCTCCCGCGTCGATCTCGACTACATCATGGAGCATTACCATTTTCATGGTCTTTAATACATCCACCGGCTCATTCGCGTACTCCGCAAGCACAAACGCCATCAATGCCAAATGCCAGGAATGTTCCGCATCATCCTCTTTTCTGCTTCCGTCCGCAAGATACGTCTGACGCACTATGGACTTCAACTTATCCAACTCCAAAATAAATGATATCTGCCGCTTTAACCGTTCCATCAAATCCCTCCCACATAGAGTGCAATCCAAATTGCCACGGATACCAAAGAAATCCCAAGTGAGGTATATGGCAGCCCCCGAAAGGTCTCCGGTTCACGCACACTTGAAATTGCCGTGGCAAGCGAGATGACCGCAGTAAAAAATCCCAAAAAACCGGCGCTTCCGATATATATACCCGCACCTCCTCCTTTATCGAAGGAATACCAGATAAAGCACGCACACGCTATGATAGAGAGCAACGCAAGAACAATTGCGAATACCCCCCTCACTGAATGCGTTTTCTCCGTAAACTTATAGTTATGTCCGCCACGATGTCTATGTTTCATCTGTTTTTCTCCTAAAAAAGCGATTGTGAAGTGCGTATGCCAAAAGATAGCACAGATAGCCAATCGCACCACCAATTGTATTTAATAACAAATCGTCTACGTCAAAGCTTCCCACTTTCGATATAAGCTGAATCAACTCCACAAGAAGACTAAAATCAAAGCTTAAAAGTACAACATGGAAAAAGCTCCGGCAACGGTGTGCCAAAAGGGGCAAAAACATACCGTACGGAATAAATACGATTACATTTCCAGCCAGATTTAAAAACACCGCCATAAACCCCAACGACTCCCTGTATCTCATAAATCTTCCGATCTCTTTTAACGGCACAAGATTATAATGGTATGTCCTTCCCAAATATGTCCTTCCCATAAGCTCCGAAAAGAACAAAAAATAGCAAAGAGAGAGCAAATATATTCCAAATAAAATCCATGCCAGAGTGCGCAATATTTTTCTTGTTTTCCGATTCACGCCCTATTCCCCAATCCGTTCGGCTATTTTACACCATATTGCTCATAATATGCATCAATTTTTGCCTTAATTGCATCGTCAATAATCACTTTGCCGTTGCACGGTTTGTTATAGAGACATTCGGTCACTTCCTCCATAGAAACAATCGCACGCGCCGCAAATCCGTATTTCTCCTCAATCTCCTCTAACGCGCTCTTGTCTGTCTCCAGTCCCTTTTCCATGCGGTTCAAAGAAACCATAAGCCCCAGAATCTCTACGTCTCCCTGCGCCTGAATAATCGGAAACGTTTCCGCAATAGACTTGCCCGAGGTCGTCACGTCCTCAATAATTACAATCTTATCGCCGTCCTTTATTTTGCTGCCAAGCAAAATACCGGCATCGCCGTGATCCTTTGCTTCCTTTCTGTTGGAACAATAGCGGATCTCTTTACCGTAGAGCTTATCAAACGCAATCGTAGCTGCGACTGACAGCGGAATCCCCTTATACGCCGGACCGAACAGCACATCAAAATCCGTTCCGAAATTATCGTGAATCGCGCGTGCGTAATACTCTCCGAGACGCTCCAACTGAGCACCTGTCACATAGGCGCCCGCATTCATAAAAAACGGGGATTTTCTGCCGCTCTTCAATGTAAAATCCCCGAACTTCAACACTTCACAATCTACCATAAATTGTATAAATTCCTGCTTATAGCTTTCCATTCGCCTGTTTCTCCTTATTCTTCCACAGCGCCGATAAGGTTACGGATATCATTGATACTCTGCGCTGCCATATACTCCATAATTCCATTTATAATATCTGTCGTAGCCGTCGGATTCTTGAAATTAGCGGTGCCGACAGATACCGCCGTCGCGCCGGCCAAAATCAGCTCCAAGGCATCCTCCGCGTTCATAACCCCGCCCATACCGATAATTGGCAGCTTTACCGCCTGCGCCGCCTGATATACCATGCGCACTGCAATCGGATGGATTGCCGGACCGGATAGGCCGCCTGTCTTATTCGCAAGCACAAATTTCCTGCGTTTGACATCTATCTTCATCCCTGTCAGCGTGTTGATTAAGGACAGCGCATCCGCTCCTCCCGCTTCCGCCGCCTTTGCCATGTCCCCGATGTCCGTAACATTCGGGCTTAATTTCATAATCACAGGCTGCGCCGCATGTTTTTTTATTTCCTTTGTGACCGCCTCTACTGCACTCGCATCCTGTCCGAACGCAATACCGCCCTCTTTTACATTCGGGCAGGAGATATTGATCTCAAGCATATCCACCGGCTGATCCGCAAGACGCTCCACCACCTCGCAGTATTCCTCCACCGTATGCCCGCAGACATTCACAATAATCTTCGTATCGTAGTGCTTTAAAAACGGGATATCCCGCTCAATAAACAAATCAATGCCGGGATTCTGAAGTCCGACCGCGTTCAGCATTCCGCCATATACCTCCGCTACTCTCGGTGTCGGATTCCCCTCCCACGGCACGCTTGCAACTCCTTTGGTGACTACCGCACCCAGACGGTTTAAGTCTACAAATTCCCCGTATTCTGCACCGGAGCCAAAGGTTCCCGAAGCCGTCATGATCGGATTCCTGAATGTCACGCCTGCAATATTGACCTTTGTATTCATTAGAACTCCACCTCCCTGGCACGGAAAACCGGACCTTCTTTGCAAATTCTTTTGTTCTTCACGTTTGTATGGCTGTCCTTCTGACTCGAATTACACACACAGGCAAGGCAGGCGCCGATTCCGCACGCCATCCTCTCCTCCATAGAAATCCAGCACTCCACATTCTTTTCAATCGCAAAAGCTTTGAGCGCACGAAGCATCGGCGTCGGACCGCACCCATAAATAATATCCGCCTCCAGGCCGTTTTCCCTTATGGCATCCAGCACATTCCCGCAAGTTCCAAAGCTTCCGTCCTCCGTCGCAATATAAATATCGCCGTATCGCTTAAAATCTTCCACCAAAAACAGTTCGTCACGAAAGCCCAGTACGATCTTTTTTTCGCATCTGAGCTCCTTCGCCAGCTGCAGCATCGGCGGTATGCCGATTCCCCCTCCAATCAAAAACGCTCTCTGGCTCTTTTTGGGGAATCCGTTGCCAAGCGGCCCCACGACCTCAAGCTGCGCGCCTGTATGAAGTCCCGAAAATTCCTCTGTTCCCTCCCCTGCAATTCTATATACAAGACGGATCGCCCCGTCTGCCCTATCTATCTCACATATGCTGATCGGCCTTGGCAAAATTCTGCTCCCGTCACGGCAGTAAACCGAAACAAACTGGCCTGCCTTGGCATAGCTCGCAATATTCTCCGTCCGAATCCACATACTGTAAATATCATCCGCAATCTCCTCCTGACGGATGATAATTACATTCTCTTTGAATTTCTCAGCCATTTTCTTCCTCCTGTGCCTCCCTTAAGCACATCCTCTGTCCGTTATTTTGCAGTCTTTAACGCACCGTCAATATCCGCAATCATGTCAAGCACTGCCTGTCTTGAGGCATCCGCAAAATGTTCCTCTGTAAATGACTCATATTTCTCCTGCTTGTATGCAGCGATAATCCCTCTTGAAGAATTGACAATCGCCCCCAAGCCATCCTCGTTAAAATAGTGCACAAGATCCGCTCCGGTTCCTCCCTGCGCGCCGTATCCCGGCACAAGAATAAAAGTCTTCGGCATGATTTTACGGAGAACCTTCCCCAGCTCGGGATAGGTTGCTCCCACAACCGCACCAATATAGCTGTATGAATCCCCCATATGATCCTCACCCCATTGGGCTACCATCTCACCGACATGTTCATACAACGGTCTGCCGTCTATCAAACGGTCCTGAAACTCCCCGCTCGACGGATTACTTGTCTTCACAAGGATAAAAAGTCCCTTTTTTTCTTCTTTGCAGACTTCCACAAACGGCTTGATCCCGTCCGATCCCAAATAAGGATTCACCGTTGCGAAGTCTTCATCAAACAACGTATATTTCTTAGCTCCCACCTGCACGCTTCCGAGATGTCCGGTCGCATATGCAGCTGAAGTGGAGCCGATATCTCCCCTCTTTACGTCCCCGATTACCACAAGATCCTTTTCATGGCAATAGTCAACGGTCCTCTTAAATGCCTTCAGTCCCTCTATTCCGAACTGTTCGTACATTGCAATCTGCGGCTTCACCGCCGGAATCAAATCATATGTGCAGTCAATAATCGCCTTATTAAACTGCCAGACCGCGTCTGCCGCCCCCTCTAAAGTCTCTCCGTATTCCGAAAAAGACTTCTCCTGAATATGCTTTGGAATATAAGAAAGCATCGGATCTAATCCGACCACAATCGGAGCGTTTGTCTTTTTTATCTTCTCTATAAGCTTGTTGATCATATCATATACCCTTCTCTATTTTAATCTGGCTCCCGGAATAAAGACATCATCCTTATCCGCTCCCTTAACTGCCTTCTTAGGAGGTGTCTGATTTTCCCTGTCATATACGATCTCTCCGGCCACAAGCGTCATCTTCACCTCGCCGGTCACCTCTCTTCCATCAAACGGCGTGTTCTTTGACTTGGACCAGAACTTTCCCTTATCTATTGTATACGTGGCATCCGGATCAAAAATCACAATATCCGCCTCTCTGCCTTCCCGCAGGCTGCCCTTCTTCAATCCCATAATTTTCGCAGGGTTATAACTCATCTTCTCTGCCATCTGCATTGGTGTCAGATAGCCGCCCTTTACAAGCTCCGTGTACGTCAGTGACGCCGCAGTCTCCAGACCGACAATCCCAAACGGTGCGCGTACCATAGACGTATTTTTATCATCTGCCGTGTGAGGCGCATGATCCGTAGCAATCACGTCCATAATGTCATCCTTCAACCCCTGCTTCAGCGCCTCCACATCCTCGCGTGTACGCAGCGGCGGATTCATCTTATAATTCGTATCTCCCTCTTTAATGTCCTCCGAAGTCAACGTAAAATGATGCGGACATACCTCCGCTGTGACCAAAACTTTCTCCTCCTTGGCGTTTCTGACCATTGCAACGCTCTCCTTTGTCGAGCAGTGACACAAATGCAGATGTACGCCTGTCTCCTGCGCCAGCACAATATCCCGCGCAATTATCGTATTCTCCGCTGCATTCACAATTCCCTTCAGCCCCATCTTCTCGGTAATCTCATCCGCATTGACAACGCCTTTCCGCGCAAGAGCGGGATCCTCGCAATGAGCCAGCACAGGAATCTTCAGACGTGCCGCCTCCTTCATAGCCTCCCTTGCAAGAAACGTATTCGTGACCGTTTTCCCGTCCTCGCTGATGGCAGGGCTTCCGGCTTCGACCATACCTTCTATATCGGCAAGCTCCTCGCCCTTCTGCTCTCTGGTAACCGCGCCAATCTGAAACACATTCACAAGAGCAAGGCTTTTCGCCTTCTTTTGTACATAGTTCACCACATCCGCATTATCGACCACCGGTTTCGTATTCGGCATCGCAAAAATCGTCGTATAACCGCCTCGCGCCGCAGCCTGGGCTCCTGTCTCCACAGTCTCTTTATCCGTAAATCCAGGGTCTCTTAAATGAACATGCATATCAATAAATCCCGGCATGACAAAGCAGCCCTTCGCATCTATCTTCTTGTCTGCCTTCGCCTTGCTGTTTTTCTCTTTTTTTACAATGATGCCATCTTCAATCAACACATCCAATACTTCATCCGTCTTAGCTGCCGGGTCAATGACACGGCCGTTTTTTATCAGAATTGTCATTGTCTTCCCCCTCTTTTTCTTCTATGTTTCTTTGTTCTCTATATTATTTTTCATACAATTCAATATTATCATACAAAAGATTCGGAATCAACCATCAACTAGAAAAAGAACTGGACGTTGTATCTATTCAAAAGTCTTTCCTATGACAGAACAAAAGTGTGCTTCGCACACCTTCGCGAATTAACAACTTTCAATGCGCAGCTTTTGTTCCGCGCGCGGATTTGTCCTAAGGGGTACCAGGCTTGCCTGGGGGATTCCTTAGGACTGTTACATAGCAATATCTTCCTCTAATGTGAAGCTGCGCATAAGCTTTTATATCATAGGAAAGTTGTAGGCTTTAGCATTTCACAGTAACAAGGTCTTTCCTATGATATAAAAAACAGACACCGGAAAGCGGACCAATACATTGGTCCGCTTTCCGGCTGTCTGTTGCCATTCCACAGAATATAAACAACTCTGCTCCATATCGACGCGCTGTGGATGTTCTTCCATTCCGAGTGATGTAAGAAATTCATTTTAAAGATATATATCAACCGATCCGTCAACTCATCTCTTTAAAATTTTTCTATAAATATCACCGACCGGCCGCATACTTTCTGATATTAGACGCATTGACATACTTTTTAGCTGCTCCGTCTCGCACTATGACAAGCGTCGGCGCCTGCATCACGCCGTACCTTTGCGCCAAAGACATATTCTCCTCCGCGTCAATCAGAACGTAAGATTCCCCCGCCTCCTTTAAAATCTCCTTTGCGGATGCACAGTTCGGGCATGTCTTTGTCGTAAAGAGATAACTGCCGTCTTCCCCTGCGATACGTCTATCTTTCTCCGTCGAAACGTCTTTTGTCATGCTTGCCGCCTCTTTTGCGCTCAAATCTCCGATCTCATATAATTTGCGGTTTTTATACTCGGACAGCTTGCCGTCATTCCAATTCTGTACCGGACGATAATAGCCTGTAATGCGGCTATACACCTCTGCCTTTGCACCGCAGATCGGGCATTCAAAATGCTCTCCCGCAAGATATCCGTGCTCTCCACAGATTGAATATGTCGGAGAAAGCGTGTAATACGGCAGCTTATAGTTCTCGGCAATCTTGCGCACAAGAGCGGCCGCCGCCCTCCAGTCGGGAAGCTTTTCCCCAAGAAACGCATGGAACACTGTTCCGGAAGTGTATAAGGTCTGAAGCTCATCCTGTATATCAAGCGCATCAAAAATATCCGCCGTATAATTTACCGGAAGATGGGAACTGTTCGTATAATACGGCGTGTCCCCCTCGCCGCCCGCACAGATAATGTCCGGAAATTCCGTTCTGTCATGCTTTGCAAGGCGATAAGTCGTGGACTCTGCCGGCGTCGCCTCCAGATTGTAAAGATCCCCGTATTGCTCCTGATAATCGGAAAGTCTTTCGCGCATATGATTTAAGACATCCTTTGTAAATTGCAGCGCCTTTTCATCGGTCAAATCCTTCCGAATCCATCCCGCATTCAACCCGGCCTCATTCATACCAATTAATCCGATCGTGGAAAAATGGCTGTCAAAACTTCCAAGGTAACGCTTTGTATATGGATACAGCCCTTCCTCTAAAAGCTTTGTGATAACGCCTCTTTTAATTTTCAAGGAGCGCGCCGCAATGTCCATCATCTTATCCAGCCTCTTATAAAAATCCGCCTCATCCGTCGAAAGATACGCGATCCTTGGCATATTTATAGTCACAACACCCACGGAGCCTGTACTCTCTCCGGAACCGAAATACCCACCCGATTTTTTGCGAAGCTCCCTAAGGTCAAGACGCAGACGGCAGCACATGGAACGCACATCGCTCGGCTGCATATCGCTGTTGATATAGTTTGAAAAATAAGGCGTCCCGTATTTGGCTGTCATTTCAAACAACAGCCTGTTATTCTCCGTATCACTCCAGTCAAAATCGCGAGTAATCGAATAGGTCGGAATCGGATACTGAAATCCCCTGCCATTGGCGTCTCCCTCAATCATGGTTTCCAAGAAGGCTCGATTCACCATGTCCATCTCCGCCTTACAGTCCTTATATTTAAAATCCATCTCCTTGCCGCCCACGATTGCCGGCAGCTCCGCAAGATCATCAGGCACGATCCAATCAAGCGTAATATTAGAAAACGGCGCCTGCGTTCCCCAGCGGCTCGGCGTATTTACACCGAATACAAAGGACTCTATACACTTTTTCACCTCACGGTAGGAAAGATGATCTGTCTTTACAAACGGCGCCAGGTATGTATCAAACGACGAAAACGCCTGCGCTCCCGCCCACTCATTCTGCATAATTCCGAGGAAATTGACCATCTGGTTACAGAGCACGGATAAATGCTTCGCAGGCGCCGAGGTGATCTTCCCCGTAATGCCTCCAAGGCCCTCCTGTATCAGCTGCTTTAGGGACCATCCTGCACAATATCCGGTCAGCATGGACAAGTCATGAATATGAATATCTGCGTTGCGGTGCGCCTGTGCAATTTCCTCGTCATAAATTTCAGAGAGCCAGTAATTTGCAGTAACCGCACCGGAATTGCTTAAAATCAGCCCACCCACAGAGTATGTCACCGTCGAGTTTTCTTTCACCCGCCAGTCCTCTACCTTAACATAGCTGTTGATGACCTCTTTATAGTCTAAGATGGTAGACTTCATATTCCGCATTTTCTCACGCTGCTTGCGGTAGAGAATATATGCTTTAGCAACCTCCGTATAACCTGTCTGCTCCAGAACAGTTTCCACGCTGTCCTGAATATCCTCCACATGTATTTTGCCGCCCTTTAATTTACTCTGGAAATCCGCCGTCACCCGGAGCACAAGAAGGCTTAAAATATCATCACTCGACTCCATCCCAGTCGCCTCAAAAGCCTTTGCAATCGCATCCTTTATCTTATTCAGGTTAAAATCCGCTATCTCTCCATCCCGTTTTTCTACTTTGAACATGACACCCAATCCTTTCTTTATCAAACACTGTTAGATCATTGTAACAGACCATATCGGATGCGTCAATGGCAAATACAATATATTGTATATAAAGTTTTTATCAAAACATAGATATAGTATTTTGTTAATTCACGCTATTTTCAGTCATTAAGGGGAAATCCTGCCCGGAGGGCTTTTTATATCATAGGAAAGTCATAGACCTTCACCTTCACAGCAACAAGGTCTTTCCTATGATGATTCGGGTACCAAAAGGTTGTGAAAAAAGTTTTTATTGGCAGTTTGCACAAATACATGCAAATGCTGCTCCAAACGTTCCTGGCAGAAGAATTTCTAACTGCCGAAACAAGTCGCAGCTTTTCGCATGTATTTGTGCAAATTGCCAGCGTTCTTCTTGTTCACAACCTTTTGACCCCCGAATCCTATGACAGAACAAAAGTGCGCTTCGCACACCCTCGCGGATTAACAGCTTTCAATGCGCAGCTTTTGTTTCCGCGCGCGGATTTGTCCTAAGGGGTACCAGG
>CANOCV010000060.1 GCA_947564465.1 uncultured Roseburia sp.
AAATCCGTGCGCGGAACAAAAGCTGCGCATTGAAAGCTGTTAATCCGCGAGGGTGCGCGAAGCGCACTTTTGTTCTGGTGAGCCTTTTGAATATAGCCGAATAATAAAAATTTACGTTTTTCGACAAAATGTTGTTAACAAATTAACAATTTAGTGATATAACATAATTGGGGTTATTTGTGCCCTCAGAGGATGTTTAGGAGGTTTTTATAAAATGGAGAATCTGGTTGCTATATTAATTTTTCTGCCGTTTATTCTGGCGCTTTTCCCGGCTCTCATCTCGAATGAGAAGGCAAGAGGGCTGGCGGTTTATATCGGTGGCGCCGTAGTTGCGGTTTTAGCCGCAGCCACTGCCTTTTGCTGGTTTGCGGACGGAACGACGATGGTGTTTGATCTGCCGGGAACGGAAATTATTGACAGGGTGATACTGGCAGGCGATTTTATTTTGATGTTTATCATTGTCTGGCTTTCCGTAAAGCATCATAAGACAGTGATCAGCCTCTTGTCTATCGTGCAGACTTTTCTTGTCGCGTGGGCGGAGTGCTTTGGACCGAAGGTAAGCGCCGGGGAGCATATAAGGCTTGACTGGCTAAGCTTTATTATGATATTGATTATTGGCGTGATCGGTGTCGCAATCGGCGTCTATGCCGTTGGATATATGCGGGGGTATCAGGAGCATCATACGGACGTAAAGGACCGCAGAAGATTCTTTTTTGCAATGATCTTTTTGTTTTACGGGGCAATGTTCGGGCTTGTTACGTCCATGAATATTATCTGGCTGTATTTTTTCTGGGAGATTACAAGCGTCTGCTCGTTCCTTTTGATCGGGTATACGGGGACGAAGGAAGCCATTGACAATTCCTTCCGTGCGCTGTGGATGAATCTGCTTGGCGGTCTTGCGATTGCCGTTGCGATTGTCTATGCGATCTATATGGAGGGGACGCTGAATTTATATGATATTATTGAGAACGGAAGAAATGCGGGCGTGTTGATTCCGGTCGGAATGTTTGCGTTTGCGGCATTGACGAAGTCCGCGCAGTTTCCGTTTTCCGGGTGGCTTCTTGGGGCAATGGTGGCGCCGACGCCGTCTTCCGCACTGCTGCACAGCGCTACGATGGTAAAGGCGGGCGTATATATGCTGCTTCGCCTTTCGATTGCCATGAACGGCAATTATGTAGGGCAGATGGTTTATATTATCGGCGGATTTACTTTTTTTGCGGCGTCGCTTCTTGCGATTTCCCAGAGCGACGGCAAGAAGGTGCTTGCCTACTCCACGATTTCCAACCTGGGTCTGATTACGGCATGTGCCGGCGTCGGATTTGAGGAGACGGCCTGGGCCGCTATTTTCTTGATTATCTTTCATGCGGTTTCAAAATCCATGCTGTTTCAGTGCGTCGGTGCGATTGAGAATACGACGGGAAGCAGGGATATTGAAGATATGCAGGGGCTTGCGGTGCGGTTTCCGAAGCTGGCGTTTATACTGATGGTGGGAATTGCCGGCATGTTTTTGGCTCCGTTTGGAATGCTTGTGTCAAAATGGGCGGCGTTAAAGGCGTTTGTCAACGCGCCAAGTACACTGATGGTTCTCTTTATCGTGTTCGGAAGCTCCACGACGATGTTCTACTGGACAAAGTGGTTTGCAAAGATTCTGGGACTGCATGAGAAGCGCGGAAAGGATTTGACGCAGCTCAATGAATATATATCCATGTATTTTCATGCCGTGCTGTTGATTCTTTTGTGCGTCGGGTTCCCGTTTTTGTCGAGGCATGTGATTGAACCGCTGATGGTGGATATGTACGGGGTTTCCAGCCCGGTGATTACGGACGGCAACATTGCGATCATGGTAATCATGATCTGTGCGATTTTTGTTGTGCCGTGTATCAATTATTTGCTGACCAAAAAGGTTAAGGATAAGCCTGTGATTGTTTATATGGGCGGGGCAAATGTCGGAGATAACAAGAATTTTATTGATTCCGCGGGAGAAGAAAAGGAGCTTACGGTATCAAACTGGTATATGACCGAGTGGTTCGGGGAAAAGAAAATATTCCGTCCGTCCGTGGCGTTTGGAACGCTGATTCTTGTTGTGTTTATGTGTGTCATTATAGGAGGTGCGTTCTGATGGTAGAAGCATTGTGGGGGAGAATAGGGATGATGGTAGTGTATGCGGTCTTTGCTCCTTTTATCGGGGGTCTGCTTGACGGAATGGACCGCAAGATCTCGGCAAGAATGCAGGGGAGAAGAGGCCCGGGTATTTTACAGCCCTTTTATGATGTTATGAAGCTGTCCAAAAAGCAGCTTCTCTCGGTTAATAAATTTCAGCTTTTGATGGTTATGTCGTACCTGTTTTTTGTGATGCTTTCCGGAGCTTTGTTTTTCGGCGGCTGCGACATGCTGTTGTGTTTCTTTTCGCTGTCGACGGCTGCAATGTTTTTGATACTGGCGTCTACATCGACACATTCGCCGTTTAGCACCATCGGTTCACACCGTGAGATGGTACAGATGATGTCGTATGAGCCGATGGTTCTTTTGACAGCGGTAGGGTTTTACCTTGCGACGGGAACCTTCCGTGTGATGGATGTCATTAAAACCGACATTCCCGCAATCGCGTATGCACCGGGATTTTTTGTGGGATTTGCCTTTGTGCTTACAATAAAATTTCGCAAGTCGCCGTTTGACCTTAGCACAACGCATCACGCCCATCAGGAGGTTGTAAAGGGTGTGACGACAGAGATGGTAGGAATTGAGTATGCGACCACAACAGTTGCGGAGTGGTATGAAAATGTATTTTTGCTGGGTGTGGTAGGGCTGTTTTTTGTCACCTCGAACCCGTGGAGTTATTTGGTGGCGGTCTTAGCGGTTTTGGTGGTCTATTTTATAGAAATACTGATCGATAATACATCGGCCCGCGTAAAGTGGCAGCTTATGCTTAAGCTGGCATGGGGCGTGACACTGGTGACCGGGGGCTTGAACCTTTTCATATTGGAATTGATTTAGAAGTTGGCAAGGAGGAAATAAGATGAAAACGATGCATAAATCGCCGTGGCTTCTCCACTATGACGGTTCAAGCTGTAACGGCTGCGATATTGAGGTGTTGGCGTGTACGACGCCTGTCTATGATGTGGAGCGCTTCGGCGTTGTAAATACGGGAAATCCGATGCATGCGGATATTTTTCTGGTGACCGGGGGCATTAACAGTCAGAATGAGGATGTGGTAAAACAGATTTATTCCCAGATGCCCGATCCTAAGGTTGTGCTTGCCGTGGGGACCTGTGCGTGTACCGGAGGGATTTTTAAAGAGTGTTATAATATTAAGGGCGGCGTAGATACGGTGATTCCGGTAGATATTTACGTGCCGGGATGTGCGGCGAGGCCGGAATCAATTATTGACGGCGTAGTGAAAGCCGTTGCGCTGTTTCAGAAAAAGCACGAGGAAGAGGAGAAGAAAAAGAATGGAAGATATCGGTAATAACGTAGTCAAAATAGAGCAGGTGGAATTGCTTCCGGTGATTATGGAAAAGAAAAACGACGACTGGCGTTTGGCGCAGATTTGCTGTGCGTTCCGCGACGGACATTATGAAGTCAGCTATTCCTTTGCAAAGGGATATGAGCTGACGAATTACAGGCTGATTGTGGGAAAGGACGAGACGGTGGCGAGTATTTCCAGGGTATATAAATCGGCAATTCTTTACGAGAATGAGATGAGAGAGCTGTTTGGGCTTGGCGTGGAGCATATCAAGGTAGATTATCATGATAAGCTGTACCGGATTGATGCCGAGACACCGTTTATGGAAAAGGAGGGCAAGTAAAATGGCGAAGAGAAGCGTAGTTCCTTTTGGCCCCCAGCATCCGGTTCTGCCGGAGCCGATTCATCTTGATCTTGTAATGGAGGATGAGACGGTCATTGAGGCTGTTCCGTCGATCGGTTATGTGCACAGGGGTCTGGAAAGCCTGGTAAAGAAAAAAGATTTTAACGAAATGGTATATGTGACGGAGCGTATCTGCGGAATCTGTTCTTTTATGCACGGCATGGGGTATTGCAGTGCGGTGGAAAAGATTATGAACGTGGAGGTTCCGAGACGCGCCGACTATCTTAGGACGATTTGGAGCGAAATGTCGAGACTGCACAGCCATCTTTTATGGCTTGGACTTCTCGCGGACGCATTTGGGTTTGAAGCGCTCTTTATGCAGTCCTGGCGTCTGCGCGAAAAGATTCTCGATATGTTTGAGATATCGACGGGGGGACGTGTGATTTTTTCGGTCAATAAAATCGGCGGCGTGTTAAAGGATATGCCGGAGGATATGTTAAAGAGCTTTGTCTCTATTTTGAATGATATGGAGAAGGAGCTTTCGGAGACGACAACGGTATTTTTAAACGAATATACGGTGAGAAGCCGTCTTGAAGGTGTCGGAATCATTACAAAAGAGGATGCGATCCGCCGCGGTGCGGTGGGGCCGATGATGCGCGCGTCAGGAATTGAGGTTGATATGAGAAAGACGGGATATGCGGCGTATTCTGACATTGATTTCGAGGTGATTACAAGTGATAAATGCGACAGTCTGGCGAGGTGCCAGGTGCGTATCGGAGAGATATTCCAGTCGATCGGTATTATCAGGCAGGCAGTCGAAAAGATACCGGAAGGAGAGATTTCCGTTCCGGTAAAGGGCAATCCGGATGGGGAATACTTTATGCGGTTAGAACAGCCGAGAGGAGAGGCGTTCTATTATGTGAGGGCAAACGGGACGAAGTTTTTGGACCGTATGCGTGTGCGCACTCCGACCTTTGCGAATATTCCGGCGATGTTACAGACACTGCAGGGAGCGCAGTTTGCGGATGTCCCGCTGTTGATCCTAACGATTGATCCGTGTATCAGCTGTACGGAGCGCTAAGCTGCTATGCATCTTACGAAATGCCGGTGAGAGCTTTCGTAAGCGGAATACCGTGGAAATGTGAGGCGCAGAAAGGAATAGGAAAATGGCACAGTTTATGAGTTTTACAAAGACAGTTTTAAGAAATTTGTTTTCCAAACCGGTGACCACCGCCTATCCGAATGTTCCGAGGGAATATCCGGAAAGGACAAGGGGGCACGTGGAAATTCGGATAGAAGATTGTATTTTATGCGGTTTATGCATGAGAAGCTGCCCGCCTGGGGCAATTCATGTAGACCGCGAGGCAAAAAAATGGAATATAGCGAGGTTTGACTGTATTCAGTGCGGCTATTGTGTGGAAAAATGCCCGAAAAAATGTTTGAGCATTGTGCCTGGTTACACAAAGCCTGATTCATCAAAACACACAGAGACTGTAAAGAAGGAGGAATGATTATGCATGAGTATCACAAAGCGGTGGAATGGGTAAAAACAGCAAGCGCGAAGGCGGCGCAGAGCGGCATGAAAAAAGTGAAGACTTTGCATGTGACGTTTGGCGAAAGCTCCGGCTATTCTCCGGAGGTAGTGAAAAACTATTTTGACGAGGCGGCGGTCGGCACGGCGTGCGAGGGGGCGGAGTTTGACGTAAAAGTGACGCGTTCCCTGTTAAAATGTCCAAAATGTGGGAAACTATTTGAGAAGAAGCTCTTGGATTACAAATGTCCCGACTGCGGTGTGGAGGGTGATCCTACCGAATCGGGAAATGAGGTGGAAGTTACGGGGATTGATTTTTATTAAGTGGTGAACAGTTTGAGAACAGAAAAGATTGTGATAAAGGGGCTGGTACAGGGAATCGGATACCGCCCCTTTGTGGCTGAACTGGCGGAAAAACATAGGGTGACAGGCTTTGTCAAAAATACGGCCGGGATTGTAACCGTATATGTAAGCGGGGATGAGAATGCGCTTGCCGCCTTTTTTGGGGAACTTGAAGATAAGCGTCCGCAGGGGGCGAGGGTGGACGAAATCATAAGGGAAGAAGCTGCGTATGCGGATTTTTTTGATTTTCGGATAGAGGAGAGTGAAAAGGGAGATGCGTGGGAAGTGCCGTATATTCCTCCGGATCTGCCTACCTGTCCTGTGTGCGTCGGACAGCTTAAAGAGGAAAATGACAGGCGCTTTCGTCATCCGTTTATCAGCTGTACCTCCTGCGGACCGCGCTATTCCGTGATTGAGGAGCTTCCGTATGACAGGCGTTCCATTACGATGGCTGATTTTGAGATGTGTGAGGCGTGCAAGAAAGAATACGGGCAGCAGGGAAATATCCGCAGGCATGCACAGACAATTGCGTGCAGGGAATGCGGGCCGCGTCTTTTGTTTGCGGAAATCTCAGGGGGGCTTGCCGTATTAGAGCGTGAGGGGGGAGACGACGCTGCGCTTGCAAAGGCGGTTTCACTGATAAAGTCCGGCGGGATTCTTGCAGTCAAGGATATCGGCGGATTTCATCTTGCCTGTTCGCCGTATGAGCAGGAGACTGTCGATGTTCTTCGGAGACTCAAGGGACGGGAGAGAAAGCCGTTTGCCGTGATGTTTGCGGATGCGGATGCAGTCAGGCGGCATTGTCATATGAGTGAAGCGGAGGAGAGGGAATTGAATTCTCCTCCGCGTCCGATTGTATTGCTTAGGAGAAATACGCGGAAAAAGGGGGATTTCGCTTCGAATGTCTGCGGCGGCAGCCCCGATATCGGGGCGATGATTCCCTGCAATCCTTTGCAGATTCTTTTGACAAAAGCCTGCGGTGCGCTTATTATGACAAGCGCCAATTCCGGCGGTGAGCCCATTATTACGGAAAATGCGAAAATGCAGGAGTGGATGTGCCGTATGAAGGCCGAAGCGGAATCGGCGCGCCTTGGCATCCTGATGCATGACAGAAGGATTTTGACGCCGCTTGACGATTCTATCGTCCGCATTGTAAATGACAAGCGTCAAGTTTTTCGGCGTGCCAGAGGGTTTGTGCCGGAGCCGGTGCATATGAGGGGGCTTGGCGATTCCAGGACGAAAGAGAAATCATTTCAGGTGTTTGCGGCAGGGGCGGATATGAAGGCGTGTTTTTGTTATACTGCCGGAAACCTTGCCTATTTAAGCCAGCATTTCGGAGATCTTTTGGAGGAGAGAATATCGGATTGCTACGGGAGAGAGAGGGAGCGTATGAAGCGGCTCTTTGGATTTCGGCCGGGGCAAGCCGTCTGTGATATGCATCCGGCGTATCTTTCCGCAAAGGCCGTGCGTGAGATGGGACATCCCTTTATAGCCGTGCAGCATCACCATGCGCATATCGCCTCCGTGATGGCGGAGCACGGGCTCTGTGAGGTTTTGGGCGTGGCGTTTGACGGCACAGGCTACGGTGCGGACGGCACTGTCTGGGGCAGTGAATTTTTGCTCTGCAATAGGGCTAAGACGGAGAGACTGGCGCATTTAGAACCGATGTATTTGATTGGCGGCGACGAGGGGGCAAGGAATGCGGATGCGGTTTTGTATGCGGCGTTGGTTTCGCTTGATCTCGAATTTCCGGCAGGGATTTCCTGGTTGGATGAGGAGAAATACTGTTTTGTGAAAGCGGCGGTTTCACATCGGATTAATGTCGTGAAATCGACGTCTATGGGAAGGCTGTTTGACGCGGTGAGCGCGCTGCTTGACATCTGCCATTATAACGGTTACGAGGGGGAGGCTGCAATGGAGCTTGAGTATTTGGCGGCAAAGGCCAAGAGGGAATATCCTCTTTCCATAGAGATTATCCGTTCCGGGGATAAGCTGCTTGGAGAGACCAGGGGATTGTTTGCGGATTTGATTCGCGCCATTTTGCAGGGAGTAAAAAAAGAAGAGCTTGCAAAAGGTTTTATCTGTGCGGTTGCGGATTTTGTGGTGAAGATGTGTATCAGGCTGCGTGAGCATGGCGTGACAAGCGTTGCGCTTGGCGGAGGGACATTTCAGAATAGGATTTTGCTGGAAAGGGTATGGGAGGCTCTTTTGGGGGAGGGATTTTTGGTTTACCGAAATGAGCAGGTTCCGCCCGGAGACGGAGGGCTCTGTCTTGGGCAGGCGTACCTGGCCACATTAAAGTAAGGAGGACGAAACGATATGTGTGTAGCGATTCCGGGAAAGGTGATTTCGGTGGAGGAAAATACGGCGGTTGTTGATTTTTCGGGAAATCGTGTCAATGCCTATACGGGGCTTGTGAATGTAAAATGCGGCGACTATGCGCTTGTCCATGCGGGCTGTATTATTCAGACCTTAAGGCAGCGGGAAGCAGAAGAAATTATAGAATTGATGAGAGAAGCGGACGATGAAGACAATTGAGGAAATGAAACGGTATTTAAGGGAGTATGACGGGAAATGTATCACGCTGATGGAAGTCTGCGGCAGTCATACGGCGGCGATTGCAAAATTTGGGATAAAAGGGCTGCTCTCGGACAGAATCCGACTTGTCAGCGGTCCCGGCTGCCCGGTATGCGTGACCCCGTCATCTTATATTGACCGTCTGATTGAGCTTGCAAAGAAAAAGGATACATGTGTTGTAACGTTCGGGGATCTCCTTCGCGTGCCGGGAAGCCGTGAGAGTCTAAGCGTGGCGAAGGGGAGCGGGGCGGCGGTGAAAATGGTCTATTCCCCGATGGATACGATAAAGCTTGCAAGGGATAATCCTTCGGTAACGTATGTATTTGCGGCGGTGGGCTTTGAAACTACGGCTCCGGTCTATACGCTTTTGATGGAGCAGGCCGAGAAGCAAGAGATAAGGAATATACGGCTTTTGACTTCCATAAAGACGATGCCGCCCGTTATCGACTGGCTGTTACGGGGCGGGGCCGCGATTGACGGCTTTTTGGCGCCGGGACATGTGTGCGCGGTGACGGGGAGCGATATTTTTCTTCCTCCGGCAAGGACTTACGGGATTCCGTTTTGCGTGGCGGGCTTTGAGGCTAAGGAGCTTTTGATTGCGATTTACGGTCTTGTGCGTATGGCGGAGAGCGGGAAGGTCGGTGTAAAAAACTGTTATCCCGCGGTTGTAACCGCAGACGGAAACCGAACGGCAAAGGAGAAGCTGTCGCAATATTTTGAAAAACAGGACGCCGTCTGGCGCGGTATGGGAAAGGTGGAGGGCTCCGCGCTTGTCTTAAAGAAGAAGTACGCTTATTTTGACGCCGGAAGCGCCGGACTTATGGCGGATCATAAGTTAAATCCGCGCTGCTGCTGCGATGCGGTTTTGGCGGGAAAGATGGACTGCGCCGCATGTCCTCTTTTTGGCGGAGAATGTACGCCGAAAACACCTCAGGGGGCCTGCATGGTTTCCTATGAGGGTAGCTGTTATCAACGGTATCTGAACAGAGATTAGCGTTTCAATGAAGGAGAAGTCTATGGATAGAATTATGATGGAGCATGGCAGCGGGGGGCGTGCGACGAGCGAGCTGATTGGGGAGATATTTGCATGGGAATTTTCGAACGAGATCTTGAACGCGATGGAGGACTGCGCCGTTGTTTTGGGAAATAAAAAAATCGCGGTTACGACGGACAGCTTTGTGGTGGAGCCTTTGGAGTTTCCGGGCGGCGATATCGGACGCCTTAGCATTTGCGGTACGGTCAATGATCTTTTAATGCGGGGGGCAGCGCCAAAATATATCACCTGCGGTTTTATTTTGCAGGAGGGCACAGAGATTGCGCTATTAAAACGGATTGTACATTCTATGGCAAATACGGCGAGAGAGGCAGGGGTGTCTGTTGTCGCGGGGGATACGAAGGTAGTAGAGGGGAGCGGCGGAATGTTTATCAACACCGCGGGCGTCGGATTCGTGGATGACGGAGTAGACATTTCGGCCGCAAGCAGCAGAGCGGGAGACGCGGTCTTAGTATCGGGAAGCCTTGGGGATCACCATGCGGCGATTTTAAGCAGCCGGATGGAAATTTCGAATAGTATTATAAGCGATAACGCGCCGCTGTGTGAAATGACAGAAAGGCTGCTGAAAGAAAACATTGCCGTTCATGCGATGCGGGATGTGACGAGAGGCGGACTTGCCACGGTATTAAAGGAGCTTGCGGCAGGAAGCGGGCTTTTGTTTGAAATTGAGGAGGAGCATCTGCCGATACATCCGCAGGTTCGCGATTTTTGCGGGTTATTGGGCTTAGATCCTCTTTATATGGGAAATGAGGGGAAGATGGCGGTCATTGTAGATGAGAAGGATGCCGGGCGCGCCTTGGAGCTGATTCGATCTTCTAAGTACGGGGAGGATGCGGCGATTATCGGCCGGGTAAAATGCGCAGAAGAACAGAAAGACAGCGGGAGACTGGTCTTAAAGACGGCGCTTGGAGGACGGCGCGTTCTTGATGTGCTTGAGGGGGAAGGACTGCCAAGAATCTGTTAAAAGAGAGGGGGATTTTAGGTTGCCGAGGGCAGATCGACTTCCTGAATCAACATCTGATAGACAATGCCCTGTTTTGTGTCAAATGGCCAGTCGATCACGGATTGTCTTGCCACAATCCCGCGGTTCTTTAAATCCCGGATGCACTCGATTGCGCCTTCTACCGCGCTGCCGGTGGCGGAATTAAGAAGCTCGCAGCCAAAGTAGGCGCGCTTTTTTGCTGCGCGCAAAACAGCGTCGTTAAAACGGGGAATAAGCCGTTCATTTTCCATTATAATCTGCTTCTCAACGGCGGGGTCATTGGCATTTAAGTTGGCGCAGAAGGCTGACCAAATCCAGGCCGGCATATTGTAAAGCTGGCTGTGTACGCCGAATGCCATGGAATAGTCGAAGCGTCGTTTTCCGAAGTTTGGAATATGTTCGGCTGATTTCCGGTAAAGCCGTTTTAACTTAAAGCTGGCATAGTCGGACAATATGCGGATATCGGTGGCGTTCCCGTAAACGTTCAGCAGCGAAGAGAGTTCATCGGAAAAGCTGCGGTAGTCGTCGGGAGTGATTCCGGTAAAGTTCATGGTTGTTGCCTTTATTTTGGGGCAGTCAGTGAGCTTGTATTGCTTCAGCGCCTCCCGCATTGCATTTTCATCCGCGTCAAAAAGCGTGACGGCGGAAAAATGCTGTACGAAGAGTGATAAATCAATATCATTGCATCTTCCGGCGCCGAAGATAGCGATGGAAGTATCCGGCTGCGCGGACGAGAGGATATAGCCTGTGAGAACGCTCCGGTATTCCTCCCAGTGATCAAAAGCGTCCGGTATGATCTTGAAATTCATTAATTCATCGTAGACAGACATAAAAACCTCCATTGTGGGAATCAGATGAATTGATTTTGGACAGAGTCGTAAGTATAGTTGATGGAGGACAGTTTCTGTGTAATCTCTTTCTCCTCCACATTATTTGCCGCGCAAAATTCCTTCAGCGAGGGATAAAAATCGCGGAGCTGTGTGTTCAGGTAGCTGAGCAGAATCACAGGGTCCTTAGGTAATGACTGCATGGGTAAAATCTCCTCTCTATATATGAAACATGATAAAAATCTGAACAAATGGTAGCATATTTGGTGCGGAAAGTACAGATGGAATGTTAGTATATTCCATGAAAAACAGTTTACATTACCGTTTTATCATGGTAGTATACAAAAGTATGAATTAATAATTGCATTTTGAGGAGGAAAACATATGAAAAAGAGAGTAATTGCACTGCTTTTGACAGCGGTAATGGCTGTTTCGGCGGCGGGCTGCGGAGCAAAAGGAAATGAGAGTACAAAGGGCGATACGGATAAGGGCACGGTAAAGACGGATACGCAGGATGCACCGGAAGAGGATACCACGGCAGACAGTGCAAACGACGGTCAGTTTGTAGTCGGATTTGACGCGGAGTTCCCGCCGTACGGCTATATGGATGAGAACGGAGAGTATACGGGGTTTGACCTTGAGGTAGCGCAGGAGGTGTGCGACCGCAACGGATGGGAGCTGGTGAAAAAACCGATTAACTGGGATTCTAAGGATATGGAGTTAAATTCCGGCTCTATTGACTGTATCTGGAACGGATTTACAATGAACGGACGTGAGAAGGAGTATACGTTTTCTACCCCGTACATTGACAACAGTATTGTCGTAGTCGTTGGCAGCGATTCCGATATCACAAAGCTTGCGGACCTGGAAGGGAAAGTTGTATCCGTGCAGGCGGATTCCTCAGGACTTGCAGCGCTTACGGGCGACGAGGCGGAAGAAAAGAACAAGGAGCTTGCGGAAAGCTTTAAGGAGTTGCAGCAGGTGGCGGATTACAATACAGCATTTATGAATCTTGAGGCGGGCGCAGTGGATGCAGTCGTGCTTGATATCGGTGTTGCAAAATACCAGATTGAATCGCGCGGAGATAAATTTAAGATGCTGCCGGATGAGGAACAGGTTTCTTCCGAGAAATATGCGATCGGTTTTAAGCTTGGAAATACAGAGCTTTGCGATAAGGTTCAAAAGACGCTGAATGAAATGGCAGAGGACGGCAAATTCGCGGAAATCGCAGAGAAATATGATTTGACCGATATGATCTGTCTCGGAAAGTAGGAAGGATAAAATAAAATGTCATTTTCAACCGTTATGCAGCAGCTGATGTCAGGTATGATATCGACCATATCCATATTTCTGCTGACATTATTATTTTCTATGCCCCTTGGTCTGGCGGTGGCATTTGGAAGAATGGCAAAATTTAAGCCTCTTCAGTGGCTGATGAAGCTGTACATATCTGTTATGAGGGGAACTCCCCTCATGCTTCAGCTTCTTGTGGTCTACTTCGGGCCGTACTATGTGTTTGGCATCAGCCTGTCGGGTTACAGTGTGTTTGCCGCGACAATTATCGGATTTTCCGTAAATTACGCGGCTTACTTTGCAGAAATCTATCGTTCGGGCATAGAGTCGATACCGGCAGGCCAGTATGAGGCGGCAAAGGTGCTGGGCTATTCGAAGGTTCAGACCTTTTTTAAGATCATTTTTCCGCAGATGGTAAAGCGTGTGCTTCCGCCGGTGACAAATGAAGTAATCACGCTGGTCAAGGATACGTCGCTTTCGTTTGTGCTTGCTTATGCCGAAATGTTTACCATTGCAAAACAGATTTCCGCAAGGGAGACAAGCGTTATGCCGTTGTTTGTGGCGGGAATTTTTTATTATATCTTCAATCTGGTTGTCGCGATGATTATGGGACAGCTTGAAAAGCGTTTGAGCTACTATAAATAAACGGAGGAAGAATTATGAATTTACTGGAAATTTCTAATTTGAAAAAGAGCTTTGAGAATCTTGACGTCCTCCATGATATTTCGCTCTCCGTAAAGGAGGGAGAGGTAGTTGCGATTATCGGGCCGAGCGGCTCCGGAAAATCTACGCTCCTGCGCTGTGCTACGATGCTTGAGACGATGGACGGCGGCAGCCTCACTTATTTAGGGGAAGCGGCGGTCACGAGTGATGAGGCGGGCAGGGCGTGTTATGCGCCGGCGAAGCAGCTGAAAAAAATACAGGGGTACTTTGGACTTGTATTTCAGAATTTTAATCTGTTTCCGCATTACAGCGTGATGAAGAATCTGACGGATGCTCCGATACACATTCAGAAGCGCCAGAAAGAGGAGGTCTATGCCAAGGCGAAGGAGCTGCTTGTCAAGATGGGACTTGGCGACAAGGCGGACTATTATCCGTGTCAGTTATCAGGAGGACAGCAGCAGCGTGTGGCGATTGCGAGGGCGCTTGCGCTCAATCCGTCAATCCTCTTTTTTGACGAGCCGACTTCGGCATTGGACCCGGAGCTTACCGGTGAGATTTTAAAGGTAATTCGTCAGCTTGCCGAAGAGAAAATGACCATGGTGATTGTGACGCATGAGATGGCGTTCGCGAGAGATGTGGCGGATCGCGTGATTTTTATGGACGGCGGCTATATTATAGAAGAGGGAGATCCGAGAGAGGTCATTGAGAATCCGAAGGAAGAGCGGACCAGGCAGTTTTTGGCGCGGTTTTCGTCCTGATGGGAGAGAACTATATTTGGTATTTGAAACCGATTGCGTTTGCAGTCGGTTTTTCATATCATAGGAAAGACCTTGTTGCATTAATGTGTTAAATTATAACGATTTCCTATGATATAAAAGCTTATGCGCACTCGCACGAGAGGAAGAACAGGTGCTCTGGAATTTGATATTGAGAAAATTGCGATAATGGGTGAACTGCCAAAGATGTGGACATATCCCAATATCCAGTCTCATTTGATGAAAGAGGCAAAGAAACGGGGCTATTTATAAAATGAGAGGAAAGGCAGCTTCTTGCAATTAGGTTTTGCCAGAAGTCTAATTTGTAACACAAGAAAACAAAATTTATGGGAGGGATTTCGTGTGAAAAAATATATACTGCTTATTGTTGGAATCATTGAATTAATAGTAAGTTTTATCTGGATGATACTTTCCCGGTCTTCCACCGGACTTTTTTTAGTGCTGGCTGCCATAAGTGGGGCAACAATTGAGCATGGAATTGAAAAGATCAGAAAAAGGTAATCAGTTCTGTTTGTGGAGGTAAAGCTTTACGGAATTAAAGATAATCAATTAAAATTGGAGTTGATATCCCTTATGACATTTTTGATCAATGGTGTCATAATCTTGACAACTCAGAGAAACATTTGGAAACAGTGGCAACCAGCATTTCAAAACGGGCCAGGTACGGGCGTTGGTAAGCGGAATGTATGAAATTTTGAATCATTTTTATCTGGACATTAAAATAGAACATATATCCGTTAGTGAAAACGAGCTGGCAAAACGAAACTTAAAACATTTAAGGGAAATGGGGATCCGGCAGCCAGTTCTCGCAGTTTTTGACCATGGTTATCCCTCCATAGAGTTTATTGATTTTCTGGAAACGGAAGGAATTCATTATTTGATCCGTCTTTCATCTAATGATTATAAAGATGAGCGTAAACAGATGCAGTCAGCAGATGATAATGTCATTCTAAAACATTCCTTTGCCCGTCTGCAAAAAATACGAAAAAAACACCCAGAACGGTATGAACATATGAAAAAGAAAGGAAAAACGACGGTAAGGATCTCAAGAACAACGCTTACCTCTGGAAATGAGCTTGCACTGGTGACAGATCTTCCGGATACGGTCACCACAGAAAATTTGGCAGATCTATATTACCAGAGATAGGAGATTGAAAAGAAATACCATACATTAAAAAATAAAATGAAATTTGAGAGCGTAACAGGGAAGGCATCCGTGTATGTGTACCAGGATTTTTGGGCGCAGGTTTTAGTGTATAACATGGTCCAGGACATCCGCAACAGTGCAGATGAAGAGGCCGCAGTGACGGGACGGGAAAACGACAGTAAATATCCCATGCACACGAATGAAAATATGGCGATCGGACTTTTCAAAGAGGCAATGCTGAAGATTCTTCTGGAACCGGAAGAAAAGAAACGCCTAAAAAAACTGGAAGAATTACAGGAAGAAATGGAACGTTATGTTCTGCCAATAAGGGAAGTGCCTGGCAAAGAACGAAGAAAAAACATCTCCAATAAATATAAAAATAATCAAAAGAATAGTTTTTGAAATGCCCATACTCCTTTTAAGGGGAAATTATGGGCATTTTCTTTTAACATAATCTGCTATAAAAAAGATATTTTATAAAATGATCTAAATGTGCAGCAGAGATTCTTAAGTTTATGATGCTGGGCTAAGGACGCTCCCACACTGGTGAAGAAGATTGGCCGGACTACCTACATTGTGAGGGTTCATTTCAGTAAGACCAGCAAGGAAACCATGAGCGACAAAATCAAGCGTATGCTGAAAAATGAGA
>CANOCV010000061.1 GCA_947564465.1 uncultured Roseburia sp.
AGTTTGAACAGAAAAACGGACGTCGCCCGTTCGCGTTTACTCAAACGTTCGGGTGACAGAAAAACGTTTCTGAACGGTGACGGAGGTCTGGCTCAGCTTCAATGCAGAGGATACTGCAGACGCGTAAGAGGAACGGCTGCCCGTGACAGATCCTTTTTTTGCGCAGATTTTGTAGTAATAGCGTTTGCCTTCCGTCAGGTTATTGTCGGTATAGCTTGTAGATTTTACGCCGCTTTTAATTTGTGTGTAAGTGCCGTTTTTCGAGGCGCTACGGTAAATATTGTAGGAGGTGGCGCCGCTTACCTTTTTCCATTCCAGTTTGATTTTGTTAGAATGCTGCGGTGTTGCGGTTACGCCGCTCACCTTTTTTAGCGAAGTAGCCTTGGAGATTACGGCGGAGTAATTTCCGTTTATGGTTTTCTTTCCGCTGCGTTGATAAGCTTGTATTTTATAGTAGTAGGTTTTACCGGTGGAAAGTCCGGTATTTGTATAGGTAAGAGTCGAACCGCCTGTGACGGTGGCAATTTTTTTGTAGGAGCCGTTTTTGCTGGTGCTTCTGTAAATAAGATAGCCGTCGGCGCCGCTGACTTTTTTCCAACGCAGTGTCAGAGATTTGTAGTTTTTGACCACAGTAGAACGAAGCACTGGGGCTTTCAAGGTAATCTTTACAGAAGCGCGCAAGGAGAGCTTTCCCCATACCTTTTTGCCCTTCACATTTCGGTAGGCCTTGATTTTGTAGTAATAGGTACTGCCGGTATTCAGGTTTTTGTCTGCGTATGTTGTTGTATTTTTAGAAATCGTGGCAATTTTTTTGTAGGTGCCGTTTTTGGAACGGCTGCGGTATATTTCATAACCGTTCGCACCGCTGACTTTCTTCCATTTGAGCAGTGCGGACGTATAGCTGCGCAGCGAAGCCGTCAGGACTGCCTGTCCGGGAATCGGTGTTGCATTTACGCTCGCAGAAATCGACGCTGTACTTGTAAAAGCTCCAATCGTCCGAAAAGCTTCAATCCGGTAGTAATATTTTTTTCCGGTTGTCAAACTGCCGCTGACATAGGAAGAAGCGGGTGCGTTGACGGTTGCGATTTTCGTAAATCCCGAGGAGGATTTTGTAGAGCGGTAAATGTTGTAGCCGCTTGCGCCGTCCGTCGGATTCCAGTTTAGAATCACGCTTTCATAACCGTTCGATTCGGCGCGAAAAGAGGTAACGCCGTTTGTAAATACCGGTCTTGCGGACAGCGTATTTGAATATGCGCCGTTTACACTGGCGGTTTGATTATCCTCTGTTATGTAGGTGATAAATGCGTAAATACGATAGGTATATGTACATCCGGCGGCAACATCTTTCGTGTCCGTGTAGGCAGTGCCGTCTGTGACGGTGGCAATTTCCCTGAAAGAGGATTCGTTTTCGGCCTGACGTTCGATAATGTAGCCGCTTGCGCCGGAAATCGGGTTCCATTTTAACAGGATAGATGCATAATTTCCGGCAACCGCAGACGTTAACGTAACCGTCTGTGGGGCGGATGGCTTATCGCCGGAAGTTTCCGTGTCTGAAGAATCCGAACTGCCGGGAGCTTCCGTATCAGTAGAATCCGAATTGTCGGGAGCTTCCGTATCAGTAGAATCCGAACTGCCGGAAGCTTCCGTATCAGTAGAATCCGAACTGCCGGGAGCTTCCGTATCAGAAGAATCCGAACTGCCGGAAGCTTCCGTATCAGAAGAATCCGAACTGCCGGAAGCTATTGTATCAGTAGAATCCAAATCGTCGAAAGCTTCCGTGTCGGCAGAAGCCGAATGGATGACAGCTTCCGTATCAGAAACGGTTTCCGCGAAAGTCGATTCGGCATATGTAAGGGTATCCGCACTTGCAAAAAGCGTGAGTGAAAGTAAAATACAAAAGATTCGTTTGAACGGATGCAGATTATGTTTCATGTTGTTTGTTCCTCCATTTCCTTTTTCGGTTTGTATCCGGTAGCTTGTCTGAACTGTCAAGAATTTATAAATTCTTTAGAAAAACGCTGTTGATGTTGTATACACCAAGTGATATTATCTATAATTAATATAAACAACACTATGTTATATGTGAAATGTGAAAATTGTGTGTAATTTTGTATGGTACATTGTTCCACTCAAAGCACATTTTGTTAGAGCGTGTTTGGAAAATATTATGAGAAAGAGGAAAGGTCAGGTTAAAGAATGAAGAAGATATTTAGAAATATGATTCCGTACTGGCATATGATACTTGCAATTGTGCTGCTTTTAATTGTGCAGGCGTATTGCGATTTGTCGCTGCCGCAGTATACATCAGACATTATTGATGTGGGGATACAAAACGGAGGGATCGAGCATATTTTGCCTGAGAGGATAACGGCGGAGGAATACGGGCGGGCAATAATGTTTATGACCGAGGAGGAACTGGAACTATGGGAAAGCTGTTATGAGGAGGACGGGGACAATTATTGTCTGATTGAAAAAACAGACGAAGAATTAGACGAGCTGGACGAAGCGCTTCTCATACCGATTGTTTTTACATATCAGATCAAAAATATGGATAAGACGAATTTCGAAAATATGTCAGAGGAGTTATCGAACGGTGATTTGAGCGCGGGTGAGGCAGTGCAGATGATGAGGGGAAAGCTTGAGGAGACGATAGCTTCTGCCGGGAACGCCACCTTTTTTGCTATGGGTGCGGCCTATGCGCGCGCCTGCGATGTGGAGGCAGGCGTGGATGTCGATAAAATACAGACTGCGTATCTGTGGAAAGTCGGCGGGAGAATGTTTGTGCTTGCGCTTCTGATGCTTGTCGCGGCAGTTCTGACAGGTTTTTTTGCGTCAAAGGTGGGCGCAGGTGTCGGACGGGATTTGAGGGGCAAGATTTTTGGAAAGGTCGTAGGATTTTCCGGCGCCGAGATAGATCATTTTTCAACGGCCTCCCTGATTACGAGAAGCACGAATGATATTCAGCAGATACAGATGGTAACGGCGATTATGCTCCGGATGATATTATATGCGCCGATTATCGGAATTGGCGGTATTATCAAGGTCTTTGAGACGGG
This sequence comes from uncultured Roseburia sp., assembly GCA_947564465.1. Classification (GTDB taxonomy): domain Bacteria; phylum Bacillota; class Clostridia; order Lachnospirales; family Lachnospiraceae; genus Roseburia_C. Next base: position 3,057 of record CANOCV010000061.1, read on the forward strand.
AGCGGGTATGGAGTGGATTATTGCGCTTGCCGTTGTTTTGATTATGGGCTTTGTCTTTTTGCTTGTAGGAATTGCGATGCCGAAGTTTAAGGCGATGCAAAAGCTTGTGGATGCCCTGAACCTTGTATCCAGAGAGATTTTGACAGGGTTAAGCGTAATTCGGGCATTTGGAAGAGAGGAGACGGAAGAGAAGCGCTTCGATAAGGCAAATAAGGAGCTGACAAAGACCCAGTTATTTACGAACCGCGTTATGACCTTTATGATGCCGGGGATGATGATGATTATGTACGGAGTGATTCTGTTGATTGTATGGGTGTCCGCACATCATATTGACGACGGCAGCCTTCAGGTGGGGGCAATGACTGCGTTTATCACGTATGCAATGCAGATTGTAATGGCATTTCTGATGCTTACGATGATGTCCATTATGCTGCCGCGTGCAGGTGTTGCGGCAGACCGTATCGATGAGGTGCTCTTGACAAAAGTTTCTGTGGCAGAGAGCAAAACGCCGAAACATTCCGGTTCCCACCGCGGTGTGCTCAAATTTTCTCATGTGAATTTCAGGTATCCGGGTGCAAATGAAAATGCTCTGACAGATATTGATTTTACGGCGGAACCGGGAAAGGTAACGGCAATCATAGGAAGCACCGGCTGCGGAAAATCCACATTGGTCAATTTGATTCCGCGTTTTTATGATGTGACAGATGGGAAGATAACGCTGGACGGGGAAGATATCAGAGATATATCGTTGGAAGAGCTTAGAAAAACCATCGGGTTTGTACCGCAAAAAGGCGTGCTGTTTTCAGGCACAATTGCTTCGAATCTGAGATTTGGAAACAAGGAGGCGACGGATGCGCAAATCAGGGAGGCGGCCGTGATTGCGCAGGCAGCGGATTTTATTGAAGAGAAGCACGATATGTACGAGAGTACCATAGCACAGGGTGGCAGCAATGTTTCGGGCGGACAAAAGCAGCGTCTAGCAATTGCGAGAGCGATTGTAAAGCAGCCAAAGCTGTTTGTATTTGACGACAGTTTTTCCGCGCTTGACATGAAGACGGACGCGGCGCTTAGAGCGGCGCTTCTGCAAAAGGTGAAGGATTCGGCGGTAATTATTGTGGCACAGAGAATCAGCACGATTTTGCATGCGGATGAGATTCTTGTGCTGGATGATGGTAAGATTGTAGGCAAGGGAACGCATGATGAGCTGCTTAATGCATGTGAGGTTTATGGGCAGATTGCCAGATCACAGCTATCGGAACAGGAGCTGTCTGGCACCGTCAGAAAGGAGGAGGACCATGAGTAGAGAAGACATGAAGGCTGCGCCAAAAAGAAGAGGCATGGGACACGGACCGATGGCGCCGGGAGAAAAGGCAAAGGATTTTAAAGGGTCTTTCCGAAAGCTGGTCGAGTATGTAGGGAAGTATAAGATTGCGATTATAATAGTTATGATATTTGCGGCGGTGTCTACGGTATTTTCTGTGTTGGGACCAAAGATTATGGGAAAGGCGACGACTGCATTGGCTGAGGGCCTGATGGAAAAAATTGCGGGAACGGGCGGAATTGATTTTGGCTATATTGGGAAAATTCTTATTATAACGCTGGGGTTGTATCTTGTGAGCACCGTTTTCAGCTTTTTTCAGGGCTGGATTATGAGCAATGTAACGCAGAAGGTCTGCTATCGGATGCGAAAGGAGATTTCGGAGAAAATCAACCGTATGCCAATGAAATATTTCGAGAGCCGAACTTATGGGGAAGTGCTGTCGAGGATTACGAATGACGTGGATACGCTCGGACAGGGATTAAACCAAAGCATCACACAGATTATTACATCTGTGGCGACGATGGTTGGCGTACTTGTCATGATGCTGTCTATTTCTCCTCTGATGACGTTGATTGCGCTCGTGATTCTTCCGATATCGGCATTTTTAGTATCTTTTGTGATTAAGTTTTCGCAGAAGCATTTTCGCACGCAGCAGGAGTATTTGGGGCATATTAACGGGCAGGTAGAAGAGACCTACGGCGGGCATCTTGTAATAAAGGCATTTAATAAGGAAAGAGAGACGATTGATACCTTCTGTCAAACGAACAATGTACTCTATGAGTCGGCATGGAAATCCCAGTTTTTATCGGGGCTGATGCATCCGATTATGGTGTTTGTGGGAAATATCGGATATGCGGGTGTGGCAATCAGCGGGGGAATGCTTGCGATTCGTGGGACAATCGGTATCGGGGATATTCAGGCGTTTATCCAGTATGTCAAGAACTTTACCCAGCCGATTCAGCAGATCGCGCAGGTGATCAATCAGGTACAGTCTATGACGGCGGCTTCGGAGCGTGTGTTTGAATTTCTTGGCGAGGAGGAAGAGGAGCAGTATGTGTCCGATGCGGCTGCGCTTACGGAGGTAAAAGGAGCAGTAACCTTTTCTCATGTGCATTTTGGATATGATCCCGAACAGATTATTATCAATGATTTTTCCGCTGAGGTGAAGCCGGGGCAAAAAATTGCTATCGTAGGGCCGACAGGAGCCGGAAAGACGACAATGGTAAAGCTGTTGATGCGTTTTTATGACGTAAATGAGGGGAGTATTCAGTTAGACGGTCATGATATCAGGGAATACAACCGCAGGAATTTAAGGGATGCCTTTGGAATGGTGCTGCAGGAAACCTGGTTGTTTAAAGGCACAATTATGGAAAATATTCGCTACGGAAGGCTGGAAGCGACGGATGAGGAGGTTATAGCAGCGGCAAAAGCGGCACATGCCCATCATTTTATCCAGACGCTGCCGGGAGGATATGAAATGGAATTAAACGAGGACGCCAGCAATGTATCGCAGGGGCAGAAGCAGCTTCTTACGATTGCAAGGGCAATACTTGCCGATAATAAGGTTTTGATTTTGGATGAGGCCACATCGTCCGTCGATACGCGTACCGAAATGCGGATTCAAAAAGCAATGGATAATCTGATGCGCGGAAGAACCAGCTTTGTGATTGCGCATCGTCTTTCTACAATCAGGGATGCAGATTTGATTCTTGTTATGAAGGACGGTGATATTGTAGAACAGGGAAATCATGAAGAGCTTCTGGCGAGGGAAGGGTTTTATGCAGATTTGTACAATTCGCAGTTTGTCCAGGTATAAAAACGGGAAAATGCAGTGATTTTGCCTGTTTAAACTATTACAGGAAAATTAAGAATTGCTGAAATTTCTGTAATTTATGTTGACGCTTTCTCCAGAGTTACCTATAATGAGAATGTTAAATCGGAGCTGTATACTTAAGGAGAAAATAATGTATAAATTAAAAAAACACATAAAAATAATCGTAATGGCGGCACTTACTATCTTATGTTTTTGGCAGACAGGCATGATTGTAAAAGCGGAGTCAGCGGATAATTCGCTGGCTTCGTTAAAGCTTTCGGAGGGGACGCTCTCACCGTCCTTTGTTTACAATGTGGTGGATTATACGGCGACAGTGAGCGCGGATACCTCCAGTGTAGAGGTTACGGCGGCAACGTCGAATGCGGCGGCAAGTATTCAGTCGGGAACGGGAACGGTTTCTCTGAAGGAAGGCGCCAACACGGTTAAAATTGTGGTGGCTGCGGAGAACGGCAATCTTGCAACCTATACGATTACAATTACAAGAGGAGCATCGGGAGCGTCGGAGCCGTCTGTAACGACGCCGTCGGGTCAGGACCAAACAGGAAGCGATGAACCGTCGGGCCAGGATGGAACAGGGACAGACGAACCGTCGGGCCAGGGTGGAACAGGGACAGACGAGCCGTCAGGCCAGGATGGGACAGGGACAGATGAGCCGACGGGCCAGGATGGAGCCGGTGCGGATGGGAGTACGCCGGCTGTGACAGGTGCCGACGGATATACGGTTTCCTCCGAGATACCGGGAGATATGGTGCCGCCGGATTTTTCGGAGACTACCGTTGCTTATGAGGGGCAGGAGCAAAAGGCTTTCTCTTACAATAAGGGCTCGGTGACGCTTTTGTATATGACAGATGCGGAAGGAAAAGGCGATTTTTTCGTATATGAGACGGAAAGCAGCAGTGTGTATCCGTTGATAAGGCTTACGGCGGGAGAGCATGCACTTATTTTGCTGCGCCAGTCCTTTGACACATCCTTGGGAGAAGATTTTGTGGAGGCATCCCTTGCCATTAACGGAAAGGGTGTGCCGACGGCATACCAGAGCACCGCGGAAGATGCGGCTGACTATTATCTTGTATATGGCATAAACAGTGAGGGCGTTTCGGGCTGGTATCAGTATGACAGTGTAGAGGGTACCTACCAGAGGTACAGGGCACAGGCGCCGCGGGAGACGAATCCGGAGGAAATGGATGAGTACCGGTTTCTCCAAACGTCATACAATGATCTGAGTGAGAAATATACGAATCTGAAAAGTAAGGATACGAAATTTATTACAGGGCTGATTCTTGCAGTTGCGGTTCTTCTTATTATTATAGTGAACCTTTTGCTTTTTGGAAGAGGAAGAAGGCCTAAAGAGGAGGAAGCAGAGGAGGTATTTCAGGAAGAGCGAGAAAAGAAGGGGAAAAAGAAAAAAGAGAAAAAAGAGAAGAAATCGCAGCAGGAGGAGGATTTACTCTTTGACGACGACGATGACTTTTTGAATTTTGAGGATGAGCCGGAATTTGCGACCGAGAAGAGAGAAAAAAGAAAAAAGAAAAAGCGTTTCGGAAGAAGGGAAGATATATTTGACGCTTCGGAAGAGGAAGACGAGTATTATGATGAAGAGGAAAATGAGCTGACAGAAGATATGGACGGGAGATCTTCCATAGATGAAGAATTGGAGATCCTGGATCTGAACGATTTATAAGATATATTGGCAGGAGGCATAGAATGCATAGGGAATATACCAAGAAGGCAAAAAAGGTACTTGAGCTGACAGGCAAAATTGCTAAGATGATGCATCACAATTATATTGGCACAGAGCATCTCCTGGTCGGATTATTGAAAGAGGGAATGGGGGTTGCAGCCTGTGTTTTGGCGGAAGCGGGGCTTGAGGAGACGAAGCTTTTAGAGCTGATAGAGGATTTGATTGCACCGTCTGCCGGGGTCGCCGTTATGGATAAGAGAGGATACTCTCCGCGTATGGGACATGTGCTGGAGGTGGCCGAAAATGAGGCGGAACGTTTTAAGAACGGAGAGGTGGGAACAGAGCACCTGCTTTTGGCCCTGTTAAAGGAGACAGACTGTGCGGCAGTACGTTTGATGAACACATTGGGCGTAAATATTCAGAAAGTATATTCGGAGACGCTGGCGGCGATGGGCGAGGACCAGAGCATGATGAAGGATGAGTTTATGGCGATGCGTTCCGGAAAAAAGGCATCGCCGGAAGCGACTCCGACACTGGATCTGTATTCAAGGGATTTGACTGAGCTTGCAGCCGATAATGTTTTGGATCCTGTCATTGGCAGGGAAGAGGAGATTGCCCGCGTCATCCAGATTTTGAGCAGGAGAACAAAGAATAATCCGTGTCTGATCGGTGAGCCGGGAGTCGGAAAGACAGCAATAGCGGAAGGGCTTGCGCAACGGATTGTAAAGGGGCTTGTGCCGGAGACCGTGCTGAATAAGCGGGTGGTGACACTTGATTTATCGGGAATGGTGGCCGGTTCAAAATACAGAGGAGAGTTTGAAGAGCGCATTAAGAAGGTGATTCGGGAAGTGATTCAGGCGGGCAATGTCCTGCTTTTTATTGACGAGCTTCACACAATTATCGGAGCGGGCGGTGCAGAGGGCGCTATTGATGCCTCGAATATTCTTAAGCCTTCCCTTGCAAGAGGGGAAATTCAGCTTATCGGTGCGACAACGATTGAAGAATACCGTAAATATGTGGAAAAGGACGCTGCACTGGAGCGGCGTTTTCAGCCGGTGAATGTGGAGGAGCCGACGGAAGAGCAGGCGGTGCTTATTTTGCAGGGGCTGCGCAAGGAATATGAGGAGCATCACCGTGTGGCAATTTCGGATGAGGGCATAGAGGCGGCAGTACACATGTCAGTCCGTTACATCAATGACCGTTTTCTGCCGGATAAGGCAATTGACTTGATGGATGAGGCGGCGTCAAGGGTTCGGCTTGACGGCTTTAAAATGCCGGAGAATATTAAGGAGATGGAAGATACTCTCCGCAAATGTGAAAAGGAATTTGAGGAGGCGCTCAAGTCGGGAAGCATTTCCCGTGCGAAAGAGGTGAAAGCAGCCAAAGAGCAGGCGGAAGCCAAATATGAAAAGATGATTAAAAAATATCATAAGGATGCGGAGAAAAAGAAGCTGACGGTCGGAGAGAATGAGATTGCGGAGGTCGTAGCAGGATGGACCAAAATCCCGGTAAAGAAGCTGGCGGAGGGGGAAGCGGCCCGCTTGAATCGTTTGGAGAAGACTCTGCATAAGCGAGTGATTGGCCAGGAAGAAGCGGTAAGTGCGGTTGCCAAGGCAGTGCGCAGAGGACGCGTCGGCTTGAAAGATCCGAATCGTCCGATTGGTTCTTTTTTGTTTTTAGGTCCTACGGGAGTTGGGAAGACAGAAATTACGAAGGCTTTGGCGGAAGCCGTGTTCGGCGACGAGCAGGCAATGATACGCGTAGATATGTCGGAGTATATGGAGAAACACAGCGTATCAAAGATGATAGGGTCTCCGCCGGGATATGTAGGGTATGAGGAGGGCGGACAGCTCAGCGAAAAGGTGCGGCGCAACCCGTATTCTGTGATATTGTTTGACGAGATTGAGAAAGCGCATCCCGATGTATTTAATATTCTGCTTCAGGTGCTGGATGACGGAAGGATTACGGATGCGCAGGGGCGGAAAGTGAATTTTAAAAATACGATTATCATTATGACTTCAAACGCCGGGGCAAAGTCTATCGTAGAGCCTAAAAAGCTTGGATTTGCTTCGCAGGAGGATGAGAAGCAAAACTATGAACATATGAAAAGCGGTGTTATGGAGGAAGTGAAGCGTATTTTCAAACCGGAGTTCTTAAACCGCATAGATGAGACGATTGTATTCCGTATGCTGAATGAGGAGGATATGAAAAAGATTGTCTCGCTGCTTGTACGTAAGCTGACAGAACGCTGTAAAGAGCAGATGAATATTACCTTAAACATTAAGGGTAGTGTAAAGGCTTATATTGCGAAGGAAGCGTATGAACCGAAATATGGTGCAAGACCGTTGCGCCGGATGATACAGAATAAAATAGAGGATTTGCTTGCAGAAGAAATTTTGTCGGGCAAAATAACGCGGGGAGACACGGTGGAAATCAAGCTTGTGAAACAGGAAATAAAAACATTTGTTATTGCAAGAAATGGCTAGAAAAAAAAGGATAAGTATTATATAATAAAAATACAAAACGATGGCCGACGGGTGTTGGCAGAGATCAAACGATAACAGGAAGCTCCCTGACAGTATACGTTCAGGAAGAGTTAGGAGGATAAGGAAGATGGCTGTAATAAGCGAATTACTTCGTTCAGAGGATGACGGCACAATCAGTTTTGGGGATTATTCATTGGCTGTGAAATCAAAAAAAGATAAATTTGAGCATGGCGGTGACCTCTACAAGGTAAAGACGTTTAAGGAGATTACCAAGCTGGAGAAGAATGGTATGTTTATATATGAGTCCGTTCCGGGAACTGCCGTATCAGGCATGAAGGAGACGGAGACCGGTGTTGAATTTTTTGTGGAAGGACCGGAGGATGCGGAGATCACACTGGGCCTGCAGGAGGCAACGGAATATAAGATTTTGGTGGATGATAACAGTGTCGGACAGATGAAGACGAACCTTGGGGGGAAGCTTACGTTGAGTGTCGAACTGAATCCGGGACGTTCGGTCAAAGTTCAGGTTGTCAAGTTATAAAAATGGAAGAGAAGAATGGCGAAAGAAAAAAAGACGGTTTATTTTTGTCAGTCCTGCGGATATGAGTCGTCAAAATGGATGGGGCAGTGTCCGGGATGTCGGGAGTGGAACAGCTTTGTGGAGGAAAAAATAGAGAGAAGCATATCTGCCAAGGCGAAAAAGATAGATGCCAATGTAACGAAGCTGTCTGCGATTCAATTAAAGGAAGAGGAAAGAATTTCAACCGATATGCCGGAGCTCAACCGTGTATTAGGCGGAGGTATCGTAAAGGGCTCGCTTGTTTTGGTCGGGGGCGATCCGGGAATCGGGAAATCTACGCTTCTGCTGCAGGTATGCCGGAATTTATCGAAACAGAAATTTCAGGTTTTGTATATTTCGGGAGAGGAATCTTTGCAGCAGATAAAAATACGTGCAAAGCGTATTGGCGAATTTACCGATTCCCTTTTGTTACTTTGTGAGACAAATTTGGAGATTATTCAGGAGGTGATACGAAGAGAAAGACCGGCAGTTGTAATTATAGATTCTATACAGACAATGTATAGTGAGAATGTATCCTCGGCGCCGGGAAGCGTTTCGCAGGTCAGGGAGTCTACCGGGGTTTTGATGCAGATTGCAAAGGGGATGGGGATTACGGTTTTTATTGTGGGGCATGTGACGAAGGAAGGGGTTGTGGCAGGACCGAGAGTTTTGGAGCATATGGTAGATACGGTGCTTTATTTTGAGGGCGACCGCCATGCGTCATATCGGATTTTAAGGGGTGTTAAAAACCGCTTTGGTTCTACAAATGAAATCGGAGTTTTTGAAATGCGCAGCGAGGGGCTGCGGGAAGTAGAAAACCCGTCCGAATTTATGCTAAGCGGTAAACCGGAGGGGGCTTCCGGTTCCGTGGTCGCGTGTTCGATGGAGGGGACAAGACCGATTCTATTGGAAATTCAGGCACTTGTCTGTCACAGTAATTTTGGGATTCCAAGGAGAACGGCCGCGGGAACAGATTTCAATCGCGTCAATCTTTTAATGGCTGTCTTGGAAAAGCGTCTTGGCATGTCTTTATCAGCCTGTGATGCCTATGTCAATATTGCGGGCGGAATCCGCATGAACGAGCCTGCGATTGATCTTGGGATTGTGCTTGCGATAGTTTCCAGTCATAAGGAAATTGCGATTGACGAGAAAACAATTTGTTTTGGGGAAGTGGGATTGAGCGGTGAAGTGCGTGCGGTCAGTATGGCGGAGCAGAGGATCCAGGAGGCAAAAAAGCTTGGATTTGAGGTGTGCATTTTGCCGCAGGTATGTTTGGAAACGCTTTCATCAGCTTCCGGAATACGTTTGATTGGGGTGAAAAATGTGAGGGAGGCCGTGCAGGCAATACGCGGACTCTGATGATGGGGTTAATTTTATTATGGAGGAGGAAAAATGGAGAGAAGCAGAAAGGTATTAAAGAGGGTGGCAGCATTTTTGCTGGCGATTATTGTGACGATGTCGGCGATGCCGTTGGGAGATGTGCAGGCGGCATCAAAGAAGGTGGCATTGAGTAAAAAGAAGGTTTCCGTTTATGTGGGCAAAAGGACTAAGGTTACGCTGAAGAATGTAAAGAGCAGGGTGAAGTGGCAGATTGTCTCAGGTAAAAAGGTTGTTTCCATTAAGAGGTCCGGAAAATATCGCAGGACAGTTTCTATCAAAGGAAAGAAGAACGGGACGGCTAAGGTTAGGGCTATCTACAAGAATAAGAAATATACGATTAAGGTGCGGGTAAGCAAACTGGTACCGGTTCCGACAGTCAAGCCGGATACTTCTGGGGGTGGAACTTCAGGCAATACACCGAGCGAGAAACCAAGTGAAACACCGAGTGAGACGCCGAGTGAAACACCGAGCGAGAAACCAAGTGAAACACCGAGTGAAACGCCAAGTGAGAAGCCGAGCGAAACACCGAGCGAGAAACCAAGTGAAACACCGAGTGAAACGCCAAGTGAGACGCCAAGCGAGACACCGAGCGAGGTTCCAAGCGAAACACCGAGTGAAGTTCCGAGTGAGACGCCAAGCGAGACACCGAGCGAGACGCCAAGTGAAACACCGAGTGAGATGCCAAGCGAGACACCGAGCGAGACGCCAAGTGAAACACCGAGTGAGACGCCAAGCGAGACACCGAGCGAGGTTCCAAGTGAAACACCGAGCGAGACACCAAGTGAGACACCAAGCGAGACGCCAAGTGAAACACCGAGCGAGACGCCAAGCGAGACGCCGAGCGAAGCTCCGAGTGAGACACCAAGCGAGACGCCAAGTGAAAATCAGGACGAGGAGATCGTGGAGGAACCGGCACCGCAAAATATTGTATTGGATGATTATTTTGACAGGATTGACGAAACAAGATCGTCCACACTTGGGGAGGGACAAGAGGTTAGTGCAAACTTGTTTGACGGAAACCCGAATACCAAATTTTTTACAAACGAGGCGCCAAATGCGAATAATGTCCGAATTGCATGGCAGATGAAGCGTCCTGTGGTGCTGAAAAGATATACGTTGACAACGGCAAATGACAGTGCATCTTATGATTATAGAAATCCGGTGCAGTGGCATTTATATGGTTCCAATAATGCGACAACATGGACACAGATTGATACGGTAGCAGAGAGCGGAATCGGAGCAGAAAATAGTAAGTCATATACGTTTGAGACAGATGTACAGGAAAGCTTCCAATATTATCTTCTTCAGGTTGAAAGTAATAAGCGTATAGAAGGGGCTTATTATTTTGGTCTGCAGTTTGCAGAAATATCAATGTCTGGCGATGTTTCTAAAATGTCGGGTGATTTAGGAGAAGGTCTGAGTACATACTTTGATTCGGTTATTAATGATAAGACGACGATATCAGGGATGAATAATGAAGTGCCGGCTAATCTTTTTGACGGGAATGTGGAAACAAAGCTTTGTTCCAATTCAGATATCCCAGGCAGTATTGTCTGGAAAATGACACAGCCTACGACGTTATACAGCTATACATTAACGACCGCAAACGATAATGAAAAATATCCGGGAAGAAACCCGAAAGCGTGGAGTTTATACGGTTCGAATGACGGTGAGAATTGGGATAAGATTGACCGTGTAAACGACGGCGGAATGGCAGATGAAAATTATAAGTCCTATACATATACGGTAGATAAGGTCCGCACATACCAGTATTATAAACTGGATATCACGGCCGGATCCGGTACGCTGATTCAGATTTCGGAGATTAGCCTGAATGGTGCGGCGACGAGTCAAAGTGAATACAATATTTTGTTTACAGGGGATTGGGACTTAGTGACCACACCGGGATACGTAGATGAATTGGTGAAGCTGTTCTATAACAGTTATCCGCGGTTATATAAGCGTTGGGGAACGGGCACGGAACCGAAAACGATTACGTTTAAAGCTGACAGCACTTATGACGGTGTGGCATATTGCCAGGGAACGACCGTGTGCGTCTCCACAACGTATGCAAACGCAAACCCGAAAGATATCGGTTTCTTTTCGCATGAAATTACACATTCCGTACAGCAGTACGGCGGTCTGCTCAATTATGATGATGCATCGTGGTGGATAGAAAATATGGCGAATTATGGTGGATTCCGCTATTTCCACTGGTCCAATCCGAATTATGTACAGGTATATGAGGCGTCAGACGCATCTTTGCAGGATTGGGGGTATCAGAAATACGGAAATAATAAGTGGTTCTTTGCCTATATGGATGCGAGATATCCGACAAGAAAAGATGCAGACGGAAATATCACATATGGATTGATCGACAGTCTCAATACTTTGATTAAAAATAATAAGACGGGATCCGAATACAATGATGATCCAAGGGATACGTCGTCACCGTTTAATCAGAAGGTAAAAGAGATCACGGGTTATGATTGTATAGAATCGCTTCGTCTCAGATATGTTGAGGAATTACAGCAGGGAACCTGGAAATTTGAAGGGTTTGCCAATTATGAGGATAACTGGGTGACAGAGAATGTGGCAGGCGTGGCGAATCCTCAGTATCCGATGATTGGTGAAAAGATACATGGAGATAAAACGGCGTCACAGTTGGGGACGGCTGTAACTGACGGAACAAATTTATGCAGCGGTGCGACTATAATTGAGAGCTCCGGATTTACAAATGAGGGAGAAAGTGCGTCAAAGCTTATAGATGGGGATCTTTCGACGAAGTGGTGTGCGACAAAGGATTCGTCGGTAAATCACCCGGAATATAAGTTAAATGGGGTGCAGCATTGGATAAAGATAGATTTAGGAGAGCAAAAGACTTTTGATACATATACGATTTACAATACGCAGAGCAAGGAAGGCTATGCGAATGCAACAGAGTGGGAGGTTTTAACCTCAAATGACGGGGAGAATTGGACCTCTGTGGATTATCAGAGTTCGAATAACAGTGCAGTGGCATCCTTTGAAATCGGAAAGCAGACTGCCCGCTATGTATTTATCAAAGTTTTTACACCGGATAATGGAGTAGGGACACTCCGGTTATATGAATTTCAGATGTATAATAGATAATTATGTTTAAAATGACGGCGGCTTATCCTATGGGGATAAGACCGCCGCTATTTTTATATCATAGGATTCGGGTGTTAAAAGGTTGTGAAAAAAGTTTTTATTGCAGTTTGCACAAATACATGCAAATGCTGCTCCAAACGTTCCGGGCAGAAGAATT
>CANOCV010000062.1 GCA_947564465.1 uncultured Roseburia sp.
CGCCGCAGGCGGGGAATCCGGCAGAGCCGGATTCTTTGTTCTATCATAGGAAAGATCTTGTTGCAGTTTTCGACACATAGTGTTATACTCATTTCAGAAAATTCAGAATAAAAAGGTGCCCAATGCGGTATTTACTGTGGTTTGGGATAATAGGGAACCGGGTGTGAATCCCGGACGATCCCGTCGCTGTGTAAGCGGAGCATTTTTCTTGCCGAGAGGCAGTCACTGTGAAAATGGGAAGACGAAGAATGCGTTGATGCGAAGTCAGAAGACCTGCCTTTTTGTTAGGCGCAGCCATTGTGATACGATGGAATGGATGCGCGGATTATAAGGACTGCGGTAGACAGGCGCTTATAAATAGGCTTTGAAAAAAGCTTATTTTTGATACAATCAAGAATACAAGTTTGTCTGTTGACCGCAGCGGTACCGAAAACGGAATCGGAAACGCGGCGATATGGACAGACTTTTTTGTTGCCCAAAATGCCGTATGGCAAAGGAGAATTATGCAGATAGATTATTATGCTTATCGGTCAAATATAAATAATTGGAATGCGGGATTTAAGGTATTGCTTGCAATGGGAACGCTGTGCCTGGTCATTGCGCTGGATAAGACGGCAGTTTCTCTTTTTGTAATAATGTTCTTTGGGATTCTTACGCTCGGTGTCGGAAAGACACCGGCACGCATATATTTGCATTTTATGACGGTTCCGCTTGCGTTTATGATCTGCAGCGGCATTGCAATTGCGGTGCAGTTTGCAGGAAGTCCTGTGGGAGAATGGAATATTTCACTGCATTTTTTCTATCTGTGTTTGACAAGATCAAGCGTGGCGCTGGCCGCGAAGGTTTTTTTAAAGGGAATAGCCGGTATGAGTGCGCTTTACATGATGGCGTTTTCTACGCCAATGCATGAGATTATTGATGTGATGAGAAAGCTGCATCTGCCAAGACTTTTTATAGAATTAATGAGTTTAATTTACCGATACATATTTATTTTGTTTGATGTGGCCGAAAAAATGCAAACGGCAGCTAAGGCAAGACTTGGTTATCAATCCTTTCGGCAGTCGTTTCGGACCTTTGCGGGGGTTGTCGGAAACCTGTTTCTGATCTCACTTAAGAAGGCAAATGCTTATTACGACGCGCTATTGTCCAGAGGATATGACGGAAAGATTGAATTTTTGGCAGATGAGAAGCAGATTAGGCCATGGCAGATTGGCGGCTGTGCGTGTTATTTTACAATTTTGATATTCCTTTGGTATGTTTGTAAATGATAGATTGAAGTAACAGATTCGCTTGTCCGAACTGTTACAAATTGGAGGAAAAGATGGAACGATCGTTATTGACGGTAAAGAACTTGTATTTTTCATATGATGATAAGGCAGTTTTAAAAGATATTAACGTAAATATCCGGCGTGGAGAAAGGGTAGCGGTTATGGGTTCGAACGGGGCCGGAAAATCTACGTTTTTCCTGAATTTAAACGGCGTACTGCATCCTGAGCAGGGACAGATTTATCTGGAAGGAAAACAAATCGGAAAAAAGGATTTGAAGGAGTTGAGAAAGAGGGTAGGATTCGTGTTTCAGGATGCGGACAGCCAGATTATTGCTGCCACGGTAAAGGCTGAGATTTCCTTTGGTCCGATGAATATGGAGCTTGGCAGGGAAGAGGTAGAAAAAAGAGTAAGGGATGCCGTTTCTTATATGGATTTGGATAAGCTGAAGGATCGTCCGCCTCATTATTTGAGCGGCGGGGAGAAAAAGAGGGTCAGCATTGCCGATATTTTAGCGATGGAGCCGGAGCTTTTGATTTTCGACGAACCTATGGCGGCTTTAGATCCGGTGAATGCGGATAATGTAGAGAGGATATTAAATCGTCTCCATGACGACGGAAAAACTCTGCTGATAGCGACTCATGATGTGGACTTTGCATATCGGTATGCGGACAGAATTCTTGTGTTTTCGGACGGAGAGTTGATTGCTGACGGAACCCCGGTTGATATTTTTCATAGAGAGAAGATTATGGAGCGCGCCCACCTAAAACAGCCGGAAATGTTAGTTATATGGGAGGCGTTGCGGGCAGCCGGACTTGTGGCGTTTGACAGTCGTTATCCGGTTACCTCAAATCAGGTAGCAAAGGAAATTGCTCATATAAAAGTAAAAAAGGAAGGAGAGTCATAACAATGACAAAAACACAAAAAAGGGTATTAAAATTCAGTATTATGTTTGCATTGGTTTTTGCGGTATGTCCGACAGTCAGTGCAATGCACATTATGGAGGGATATCTGCCGCCGGCGTTTTGCATCGCCTGGGGGATTGTCTGTATTCCGTTTTTGGTAAAGGGATTTTATTCTATCAAAAAGATATTTACAGAAAATCAGAAAACAATTACGATATTAGCAATGGCGGGCGCGTATATTTTTGTAATATCCGCGCTTAAGATTCCGTCTGTAACCGGAAGCTGTTCACATATGACCGGAACCGGACTGGGAGCGATTCTGTTCGGGCCGTGTACGGTCAGCATTCTCGGAATTATTGTTTTGATATTTCAGGCGATTCTGCTGGCGCATGGAGGATTGACAACGTTAGGCGCTAATACATTTTCTATGGCGATTGCGGGACCGTTTGTGTCCTTCGGAGTCTATGCGCTTTGCAAAAAGTGCAGAGTAAACAAAAACGTCGGTGTATTTTTGGCGGCTATGCTTGGTGATTTGTTTACCTATTGTGTAACGAGTATCCAGTTAGCGCTTACATACCAGAATGAGGGAGGTTCTATCGTATCCTCCGCAGCGGAGTTTTTTGGAGTGTTTGTACCGACCCAGCTGCCGCTCGCAGTTGTAGAAGGACTATTGACGGTATTGATTATGATGGCGTTGGAAAATTATGCCAAACCGGAGTTAAAGGCTATCGGTTTTGAGAAATCGGTATAGAAGGAGGAAGAAGAATGAAGAGAGAAGGAAAAATTGCGGTTGTTTTGATGGTTCTGGTAATTGCGATTGTTGTTATTCCGCTGTTTGCCTTAAAGGGAGCGGAGTTTGGAGGTTCGGATGATGCCGGAAGCCAGAAGGTGGAAGAGCTGACCGGAGAATATGAGCCGTGGTTCACACCTGTTTTTGAGACTGCCTTAAACGGCGAGATACCGGGAGAGGTTGAGAGCCTGCTGTTTTGCGTGCAGACAGGGATCGGCGTAGGTATTGTCGCGTTTATTATGGGCAGATTTGTGGAGCGTAAAAAACATGAAAAAAGCAGTTCTTCTTGTTAGTTTTGGCACCAGCTATCAGGATGCCAGAGAAAACAGTTTGGAGAGTATCAAAAGAGAGCTGGAGGAAAGCGCTGGGATTTTTGTATATCAGGCTTTTACAAGCGGAATGATTATTCAGAAGCTTTATTCCTGCGGTGTAAAAATCGATACGGTAGAGGAAGCAGTAAGGAGGGCGCTTGACAGCGATGTCAGGCGCCTGTATGTGGTTCCTACCCATATGATTCCCGGAATAGAATATCAAAAAATGATGGGAATACTTAAAAGTTATGAAGAGTATTTTGAGGAATTAAAGATTGCTTCTTCAATCCTTGATGAAAAGGAGGATTGTAAGAGGTTGATTCCATGTCTGCGCTCTATTTTGAAATTTGAGCAGGAATATGAATATATTTTAATGGGGCATGGAACAAGCGATGGGTCTAATGTACGTTATATCCAGATGAACGAGGCGTTTGAGGCGGCGGGCCTTACAAATGTACATATTGCATCCGTGGAGGCGGAGCCGGATATTGAAAGTGTACTGAAATATTTGCAGAATGCGGGGAAAACTGGTAAAGTAATTGTACATCCCTTTATGGTGGTTGCGGGCGACCATGCGAGAAATGATATGGCAGGTGAGGAAGATTCCTTTACAGCGATATTAAGGGAGGCAGGTTATCAGGTCGAAGCGATTGTAAAAGGGCTGGGTGAATATCCACAATTTCGAAAGATCTATGTGGATAAGTTAAGAAAATTAATGGAATAAGTGGAGAAAGCGCGGCGGAGAGAGAAGATGGCGGGAATTTTATACGGGGTCGGAGTGGGTCCGGGAGATCCGGAATTGGTGACGATAAAAGCGGCAAGAGTTTTGAAGACATGTGATGTTATCGGGATTCCGGCGCGGGATAAGAATCATTGTACTGCATTTCAAATTGCGTGCAAGGCAGTGCCGGAAATTGAAAAAAAGCCGGTTGCTGCAGTTCCTATTCCGATGACAACAGACAAAGAGATATTAGATTCTTCCTATAATAAAGGATGTGATCTTTTATCGAGAGAGCTGAAGCTGGGAAAAACAGTTGCATTTTTGAATCTGGGCGATCCGTCCGTTTATGGAACATATATGGAGATTCATGAGAGGATGGCAAAGCTTGGGTATTGTGTCCGGCTGGTGAGCGGCGTGCCTTCTTTTTGTGCGGCGGCATCCGCGCTTGGCATTCCTCTGGCCCTAAAAAAGGAGCATATTCACATCCTGCCCGGCTGTTACGGACAGGATGACGAAAAGTTGAATGGCGGAACGCGGATTCTGATGAAATCCGGCGGAAAGATTTCACAGGTAAAGAGGGAGCTTGTGGACTTGGAAGAAGCGGGTAAAATAAAAGCCTATGCGGTTACAAACTGCGGAATGGAACATGAAGTGATATATCAAAATATCCGTGATTTGGATGAAAGTGCGGGTTATTTTACAACAATTATTATAAAAGAAAAATGGAACGATTTGTAAGAAAAAACCAGAAAAATCTAAAAAGCGGCATCACTACGGGCACATGTGCCGCGGCTGCGGCAAAGGCGGCGGCGTCCCTGCTTTTGCTTGGAATCCGCCAGGAAAGCGTAGATATATATACGCCGAAGGGGATTACCGTGAGGGTTCCTGTCAGCCTGTCCGACAGAACTGAGGATGAGGCAACTTATACAGTCGTAAAAGAGAGCGGAGACGATCCCGATGTGACGAATCATTGCAGGGTCTGTGTCACATTATCAAGGCGCTGCGGCCGACGTGAAAATGTGTTTTTGGATGAGCGGTATCCCAATCTGATTTTAGATGGGGGTATAGGCGTCGGACGAGTGACAAGGGAAGGACTGGAACAGAAAATCGGACAGGCGGCTATCAATGTGGTTCCGAGAAGTATGATTTTTCAGGCAGTCGGAGAAATATGTGATCTGGCGGAATACAAAGACCCGCTTTTGATTACGGTCAGCGTGCCGGAGGGAGAAGCTCTGGCAGAAAAAACGTTTAATCCAAAGCTTGGAATTATCGGCGGCATTTCCGTTTTGGGAACCAGCGGTATCTTAGAGCCTATGAGTGAAAGGGCGATTATTGATACCATAGAGACACAGATACGCCAGTTGTCTGTACAAGGGGAAAAAAGCCTGCTTGTAACACCGGGGAATTACGGGCAGACTTTTGCCGAAAAGTGTCTGCATTTGGATCTTCGGGAAAGCATTAAGTGCAGTAATTATATCGGAGATACGCTGGACCTTGCCGTCTCCTACGGTATGGAGAAGCTGCTTCTCGTGGGAAATATCGGGAAGCTGGTAAAGCTTGCCGCCAATATCATGAATACGCACTCGAAAACCGCCGATGCGAGATGTGAGATATTGGCCCTGCATACCTGTCTGTGCGGCGGGAGCCGGGAAATGGCGGAAACGATTATGTCCTGTATCGGTACAGAGGAAATACTCGCATATTTGGAAGAGTGGCAGTTAAAGGATGCGGTGATGAAAAGTATCTGTCAGAAGATAGAGAAGCATGTCGGAAATCGAGTGGGAGACAAAATGAAATTCGGCGTTATTTTGTTTTCGGAAAAGTTCGGTTTGCTGGGTCAGACAGCGGATGCGAAGGAGCTGCTGGCGGAGAGAGCGCAGAAGGGATAGAAGAGATGGTACATTTTGTGGGTGCAGGACCGGGTGCCCCGGATCTGATTACGGTTCGGGGACTTCATTATCTAAAAGAAGCGGATGTAATTATTTATGCGGGTTCGCTTGTCAATCCGGCCTTGCTGGAATACGCGAAGGAGTCCTGCGAGGTATATAACAGCGCCTATATGAATTTGGAGGAAGTTATTAAGGTTATGGAGGAGGCGGAGCGAAACGGGAAAATGACGGTTCGGCTGCATACCGGTGATCCTTCGATTTACGGCGCCATACGGGAGCAGATTGACGAGCTGAAGGAGAGGCGGATTGACTTTGACATTTGTCCCGGCGTCAGTTCGATGTCGGGGGCGGCGGCTTCGCTTAAGGCAGAGTACACCTTGCCGGAGGTATCCCAGAGTATTATTATTTCCCGTGCGCAGGGCAGAACCGGCGTGCCGGAGAGAGAAGAATTAAGGGAGCTTGCGGCGCATCAGTCTACGATGATTCTGTTCTTGTCCTCAGGGCTTGCGGATAAGGTGAGGGATGAGCTGATTTTAGGCGGGTATGGTCCAAATACACCTGCGGCGGTGGTATATAAGGCGACCTGGCCCGAAGAGAAGATACTGCGCACGACCTTAGAGCATTTACCGGAGGAGATGGAGCGGGAGGGAATCAAAAAGACGGCCCTGATTATTGTCGGAAGGGTTTTGGGAGACGAGTATGCCAAGTCAAAATTGTATGACGCTGCGTTCACGACGGAATTTCGAAGAGGGAGAGAACAATGACGGTTCTTATGATTGCCTGCAGCCTTCCTGCGTTTCAGGTGATGCAGCGGCTGGAAAGGAAGTGGAAGGCGCTTCAGGAGGATACTATATTTATCTGCAAGGTAAAGTGCAGCAGCCTTCCTGATATTTCGGAGAAAGAGAGCCTAAAGGATTGTGTTGAAGAATGGTTTGGCACAAAGGATAAACGGGCGGATGCAATCGTCTTTTTTTGCGCGGCCGGGATTGCGGTTCGCACAATCGCTCCGTTTCTTCGTCACAAGTCCTTAGATCCGGCAGTTCTTGTCGTTGACGAGCAGGGAAAATTCTGTATTTCTCTGTTGTCCGGCCATGCGGGCGGCGCCAACGAGCTGGCCGAACGGATTGCCGGAATGTTACGTGCGCTTCCGGTGATCACTACGGCGACAGATGTGGAGGGAAAATTTGCGGTAGATGATTTTGCCAGAAGAAACGGTCTCGTTGTTACGGATTGGGATATGGCAAAAAAAGTTTCAGTCAATATTTTGAATGGAGCAAGGGTCGGAATCTGTTCCGATATCCCGTTGGCGAATGAGACGCCGGAAGGAATTTGTGAAGGGGATTTGGAAAAATCTGTCGGCATTTTGATTTCATACCGCAATATTCTGTCTTTTCCGTTTCAGAGGACATTGCAGCTTGTACCCAGGACACTTGCGCTGGGAATCGGATGCAGAAAAAATACGTCGGAGGAAAAAATAAGAGCGGCGGTTGACTCCTGTCTGACGGAAGAAAATATAAGATACGAATCTATATTTGCGGCGGCAAGCATTGATTTGAAAATGCATGAACAGGGATTGATAGAATGGTGCAATAAAATGGAGATTCCGTTTTTTACTTACACGGCAGAGGAGCTAAGGCGGGTTTGCGGGAGATTTACGGATTCCGCTTTTGTGGAACAGGTGACAGGGGTATCGAATGTCTGTGAACGGAGCGCCATATTAGCGGCGGGGAATGGGGAGCTTCTTGTCGGAAAAAGGATATATGACGGTGTGACGGTAGCAGTTGCAGTGAAGAAAGGAAGTATCAGCTTTTGAGACAATTATATGTTGTGGGAATCGGGCCGGGAGAATACAAAAAAATGACAATAGAAGCCAGAGAGGTTTTAGAGAGCTGTGATGTGATAGCCGGATACACGGTATATGTTGATCTGGTAAGAAAGCTTCCCGGTTTTTCACGGAAGGAATATATTGTAACAGGAATGAGACAGGAGCAGGAGAGATGCCGTCTGGCGTTTCAGTCGGCTATGGAGGGAAAAAAGACCGCCCTTGTGTGCAGCGGAGATGCCGGCGTGTATGGAATGGCGGGAATCCTGATAGAATTAAAGAAAGACTTCCCGAATGTGGAGATCGAGGTGATTGCGGGAGTGACCGCCGCTCTGTCCGGAGCCGCCGTTTTGGGCGCGCCTTTGGGACATGATTTTTCGGTGATTAGTTTAAGTGATCTTCTCACACCCTGGGAGAAAATAGAGAACAGACTGAAGTGTGCGGCGATGTCGGATTTTGTAATCTGTCTGTATAATCCTTCCAGCCGCAGTCGGAAGGATTATTTGAGAAGAGCATGTGAGCTGGTTGGCGAATATCAGAGGCCGGATACTGTCTGCGGGTATGTAAGGAATATAGCAAGGGACGGCGAAAGCTTTGAAATCATGACGCTTCGTGAACTGAAAGAGGTTGAGGCGGATATGTTTACCACCGTATTTATCGGAAATTCAATGACAAAGCGTATCGGGAAACAGATGGTGACACCGCGAGGATATAGAACTGTGGTTTGTTCGATGATTGCAGCTTCGGAACAAAAGTAATTTTAAGTTACGGGCTGTCCTCTATTGCGGTTAGAGGGCAGCTTATTTTCTATAATGTAGAAAGAGTAGGAGAGACCATGTCTTGTATCGTTATTTTCGGGGGAACTGCGGAGGGGCGGCAGCTTGCAGAGTTTTTTTTGGACAGTGAGTTACAAATTCATATTTCTGTGGCGACGGAGTACGGTGCCGGACTTTTGCCGAAGCGTCCGAATATCCGGGTGCATTGCGGACGGATGGATAAGGACGAGATGAAAGTCTTTTTAAGCGGGCTTTTGCCGGATTTCTGTGTGGACGCCACACATCCCTACGCCGCTTTGGCTACGGAAAATATCTGCAAGGCATGTGAGGAGACAGGCGTTCCTTATAGGCGTTTGCTGCGGGAAGAAATAGGGGATTTTTCCGCGCAAGAAGAGGTCGTGTATGTGGATAGTGCAGAGGAGGCGGCAGATTTTTTAGATCACACGACCGGAAAGATTTTGATTACGACCGGGAGCAGGGATCTGGAAAAGTATACCGCTATCCGGGATTATAAAAGCAGGTGTATCGCAAGGGTGCTTCCGACGGTTCAGGTGATGGAAAAATGCAGCAGTTTGGGGTTTGAGGGAAAAAATGTAATCGGAATGCAGGGGCCTTTTTGCGAAGAGTTAAATTACTGGATGTTAAAGCAGTTAAATGCGGAGTGGATGGTGACAAAGAGTTCCGGGGAATGCGGCGGTTATCGGGAGAAATGTGAGGCCGCCCTGCGGGCAAATGCAAGGCTTGTCGTGATTCGCCGGCCAGAAGAGAGAAGCGATGCGCTGACACTGTCGGAAACAATCAGGTTTTTGGAGGATTATTACAAAATAGACAGGGAGCGGAAGCGCCCTGATAAGGCCACCCGGCAGGTTCGCAAGGTATACCTAATCGGAATGGGACCGGGGAGTAGGAAGCTTATTTGCAGAGAGGCACAGGAATGTATTGAAAATTGTGATGTGTTAATCGGGGCAAAGCGGATTCTTGAGCCTTATATTCATGAAAACAAGCCGTATTACAATAGTTACCGAAAGGATGAGATTCTCGCGTATTTAAAGGAGCATCCCCAAGTTTATTCGGCAGCCGTTTTGTATTCCGGGGATATCGGCTTTTATTCCGGAGCGCGGGGCATGAGGGAAGCTTTAGCGGAAGAAGGCTTTCAGGTTATCCCGGTTTCGGGCATTGCCTCTCCGATTTATTTTTTGAACAAGCTCGGAATCGGTTGGGATGAAGTGCATTTGGTGAGCTGTCACGGACAGGACCGGAATTTAATCCCTCTTATCCGCCATGAGAGAAGAGTATGTACGCTGATTGGAAAGAGCGATACGATAACGCAGACCTGTAAGAAGCTTTTGGATTTTCACATGGACGATGTGAGGATAACGGTGGGAGAATGGCTCTCCTATCCGACGGAGAGAGTTGTGAGCGGTACTCCGGCAGAGCTTTTAAAGGAGAAGTTCGATTCGCTTTCTCTTGCGCTGTTCGAAAATCCGGGTTGCGAGCCGGTGCGAGCCGGGTGGGGGATTTCGGACGAAAACTTTTTCAGGGACAGGGTTCCGATGACAAAACAGGAGATTCGCGTGATTTCGCTTTCAAAGCTTAAACTGTCCGGCGGCTTTGTGCTTTACGATATCGGAGCCGGGACAGGGTCGGTTTCCGTGGAAGCGGCGCTTTCCCGTGATGACGGGTATGTCTACGCCATTGAAAAGAACCCCGTGGCGGTATCTCTTATTTTGCAGAATAAAAATAAGTTTCGGACAGAGAATTTAGAGGTTATAGAAGGCACGGCGCCGGAGGCATTTAGGACTCTTGCGGCGCCGACGCATGTTTTTATAGGGGGAAGCGGCGGAAATTTGATAGAGATTATCCGGCGGGTGCGGGAAAAGAATGAAAATGCGCGGTTTGTGTTAAATGCGGTTACGCTGGAAACAATAGCGCAGATTGAAGAGATAAACAGAGAATTTGACGTATATTCGGACATGGAGGTAGTGCAGGTCAATACGGCGAAGAGCAGGCCGCTTGGCGGATATCATTTGATGTCGGCGCAGAATCCTGTCTATATTGTTTCATTTGGAGGAAAGCATGGGGAAAGATAAAATGCCGCGTCTTATGTTTGCGGCGGTGGGAAGCGGAAACGGCAAGACGACGATAACGTGTGCGATGATTGAGCTGTTAAAAAGAAAGAAGTTAAAGGTTGCGTCCTTTAAATGCGGACCGGATTATATTGATCCGATGTTTCACCGTAAAGTTCTCGGGGTTACGTCGGGGAATCTGGATACCTTTTTTACGGATGAGAGCCTTACGAGATATCTTCTTGCCAGGCGTGCAAAAGAGGCGGATATCACGGTGTTAGAGGGCGTGATGGGTTACTATGACGGCCTGGGCGGACAGAGTGAGCGGGCGAGCAGCTATGAAGTGGCAAAGGTTACGAGAACGCCGGTGATACTTATTGTGGACGGAAAGGGTGCGAGCGTTTCTCTTGCGGCCGTTGTTAAGGGAATTATGGACTACCGGGCGGACAGCAATATCCGGGGCGTTATTTTAAACCGTGTATCGCCCGGCTATTATGGACGCTTAAGCGAGCTGATTGAGAAGGAATGCAAGGTAAAGGTGTTCGGTTATATGCCGAAGTGTGAGAGTGTACAAGTGCCTTCCAGACACTTGGGGCTGATTGCGCCGGAGGAGATGGCCGATTTTCGTCAGTGGATACAAGCTGTCGCGGATGAGGCGGAGAAGACCATAGATCTAAAGGCAATACTTGAGGCGGCGGGGGAGGCGGAGCCTATCTCGGAGCAGGAACCGGTTTTGCCTCATCTTCCGCGAAAGGTTAAGATTGCGGTGGCGAGGGACGAGGCCTTTTCGTTCTATTATGCGGAAAATTTAGAGCTGCTTGAGAAAATGGGCGCCGAGCTTGTGGAATTTTCCCCGCTACATGACAAGAAGCTTCCGGATGATATTGACGGGCTTCTTCTTGGAGGCGGCTACCCGGAAAATTATGCAAAGGAGCTGGAGGACGCCGCTTCTATGAGGGAGTCCGTGAAGCTGGCATGTCAAAATAAGCTTCCCACTCTGGCGGAGTGCGGCGGTTTTTTGTATCTGCAGCAAGAGCTTGTGGGAAGCGACGGCGTGAAAAGAAAAATGGCGGGCGTGCTTGCGGGAAGCGCGTTTGGCACCAAGGGTCTGCGCAGATTTGGATATGTTCAGGCAAAGAGTCTTACTTCCGGAGTTTTGGGGGAGAAGGGAAAAAGTATCCGGGGACATGAGTTCCACTATTGGGAATGCAGCCATAACGGAGAGGATTTTCTGGCTCAAAAGCCTCTCGGAAAGAAAACGGAAAACGGTTATCCGGCTATGATACATAACAATCATTTGGCGGCGGGATTTTTACATTTCTACTATTACAGTAACCCGGACATGATTTATCAGTTCCTTTTATCGTGCGCGCGCTATCAGGCGGGCAGGCGTGCGAAGGCACACTGGGACGCGGTCGCAAAGCCGATTGACAGTTTGGGGCTTTTGGAGGATTACGTGGTGAAGTTATGTCGGATTGCGATGGATGAAAGGCCGTATGATCTTGGGAGGCGGGCGCTTCTTGTATTTTGCGGCGATCACGGCGTGGTGAGAGAGGGGGTAACGCAGACCGGAAGCGAGGTTACAAAAATAGTCAGTGAAAATTTTGCAAGGGGATGTTCCACCGTAAATTATATGGCAGGGTCCGCAGGAGCGGATGTGTTTACGATAGACATGGGAATGGATACGCCGCCGTATCCCACAAAGGATTTAAAGTGCGGTGCGGTTGTGGACAGAAAAGTGGCAAGAGGGACGCGAAATCTCTATCGGGAGTCCGCGATGACAAAGGAACAGTGTATGCGGGCAGTTGAAGCCGGTAAGAAGCTTGTCGGGGAATTAAAGACTATGGGATACCGTATAGTTGCTACCGGGGAGATGGGAATCGGAAATACGACGTGTACCAGCGTGCTTGCGGCAGTATTTTTGGATTTAACGGCGGAGGAAGTCACCGGAAAGGGAGCCGGTCTCTCATTGGAGGGGATAAAAAGAAAGCGACAGGTCGTCGGGGAAGCCGCAAAACGGATTCGGGAAAAAAATTTATCCGATCCGACGGATATCCTTGCCGAGGCCGGAGGCTATGAGATTGCCGGAATGGTCGGAGCCTTTTTGGGAGGCGTGATACATGGGATACCGATTGTCATTGACGGAGCGATTTCCTCAGTGGCGGCGCTTACCGCGGCCAGAATAGATCCGCGTGTGGCGGATTTCGTGTTGGCGTCCCACGTATCGGAGGAGGTTACGGGGAGATTGGCGTTAAAGGAGCTGGGGGGAGAGGCGATTTTGCATGGAAGAATGTGCCTGGGCGAGGGAACCGGAGCGGTAGCGCTTTTTCCTCTTTTGGATATGGCGCTGGAGGTTTATAAGAATATGGGAACCTTTACGGAATATGAGATAGAGCCGTATACCAGGTTTACGGCGCAGGAGTAGAAAGAGATATGCTTTATTTGATAACAGGGGGAAGCGGCAGCGGAAAGTCGGAGTATGCGGAAAATCTTGCCGTGCACATGCATAAGACGCAGTTTTCGTGCGGAAAGCTTTTCTATGTCGCTACAATGTGTCCGTACCGGTCTTCGGGAGAGATAGACGCAGAGTGTGAGGCAAGGATAAAAAGACATCGGAATATGCGCCGCGAGAAAGGGTTTTCCACGATTGAATGCTACTGCGGAATCCGTCGGATAGAGGCCAGGGACCATGATGTGATATTAGTGGAGTGCATGTCAAATCTGTTGGCAAACGAGATGTATCGGGAGGAGGGGCATATCAGGTCAAAGGGAGCGGAGGAGGAAGAAGAGATGCGGGAAGCGATTCTCTCTCCGCTTTTGGATTTGGGAAGGAAGATTGGCTGCGTCATTGTCGTAACAAACGAAGTTTTTTCGGAGGGCACAAAATTGCCGGAGGAGACGGAACGGTATTTGGGGATGCTTGGCGCAATCAACAGAGGGTTGGCAAAAGAAGCGGACTGCGTTACGGAGGTTGTCTGCGGAATACCGGTAACGGTTCCCGGCGTTGACTTGCAGAAAGGAAGTTTAGAATGTGGAGGTCATTGGTAATTGCATTTTCTACCTACTCGAAAATACCCGTGCCAAGGGTGGAGTGGAATGAGAAAAGCATGAGATATAGTATGTGCTTTTTTCCGCTTGTGGGTGCGGTGCTTGGACTGCTTAGCGCGGGCTGTTTTTACGGATTAAGAGCGGCGGGCGTTGGAAAAGCGGCGACGGCGGCGGTTTTGACGGTGCTTCCGGTTTTGGTCAGCGGCGGAATCCATATGGACGGTTTTTTAGATACCATAGACGCCAAAAGCTCTTATCGCTCGACGGAGGAGCGTCTTCGGATTGTAAAAGATCCTCATACGGGGGCGTTTGCGATTATTTACGGGGGCGTGTATTTTCTGCTCTGCTTTGGCGCGCTGACAGAGGTGACGGAAACAGGGATTTCATGCGTTGCCGTCGGTTATGTTTATTCAAGGATTTTAAGCGCTCTCTCCGTTGTGACCTTCCGGAAGGCGAAGCGCGACGGGATGGTAAGAGCCGCCGCGGATGCCGCCCAAAAAACGGTAAAGTGGATATTGGGTGCGGAGCTTGTCACGGTGGTCTTGGCATTTGTATTTATTTCACCGTTCGCCGGGGGCGTCTGCATTTTGGCAGGCCTTATATGTTTTGGCTATTACAGAGGCATGGCGTATAAGCTTTTTGGCGGGATTACCGGAGATCTTGCGGGCTATTTTTTACAGGTGTGTGAGCTTGTGGTTTTAATTTCAGCTGCAGTCGTGTCAAAAATTATGTGAGGAAGCAGGAATTTTTATGGTATTTATTATAGGAGGAGCCTATCAGGGAAAGACAGATTATGCGAGGGAGCATTTTAAGGAGGACTGTACGGTGGTAAATCAATACCATCTGCGTGTGAGAGAACAGCTGCGCGCGGGACTTGATCCTATGCAGGAGGCAAAAAGAATGTTAAGCTCCGAAAAAGGCGAGCTTGTGATTATCAGCGATGAGATCGGCTGCGGTCTTGTCCCGGTTGATGTATTTGAACGGGAGTACCGTGAAAAATCCGGCAGGGTGAATTGCTATTTTGCAAAAGAAGCCGATCAGGTAATCCGTGTTGTCTGTGGAATAGGAAGCAGGATAAAATGAAGCTGTATATGATTCGCCACGGTGCGACAAGGGGGAATTTGGAGTCGAGATATGTCGGTTCCACCGACGAGGGCCTTTTGGAAGAGTCAAGGCAGCGGCTTGTGAAAAAGGAAGTGCCGGCGGCAGAAAATATTTATGTCAGTCCGATGATAAGATGTCTCGAGACGGCGGATATTTTATATCCGAAGAAGAAAAAAAGAGTGGTTTGCGGATTTGCAGAGTGTGACTTCGGCGAATTTGAATATAAAAATTATCAGGATTTGAAGGGAAATGCGCATTATCAGCGTTTTATTGACTCCTTTGGAGAGTGTCCTTTTCCGGGGGGAGAGAGCAAACGAGCTTTTTGTGCGCGCTGTGTATGTGCAATGGAGGAAATTTTGGAGGAAGAGCCCGAAGAAGATACGGCGCTTGTGGTGCATGGAGGCACCATTATGGCGCTGTTGGATTATTTTTCCAAGCCGCACAGAGATTACTTTGAGTGGCAGGTGGAATGCGGAAGCGGATTTTCCATGGATGCGGTGCGGAAGAACGGAAAAGTGTATTTTGAAAATATCGTAAGGATTGAAAGCGATAAACATTAGGAAATTACAGTAACAGGGAAGCTTGTCTGAACTGTTACAAATTGCAGGGAGAAAGCGGTTGGAAGAAAGAGTATTAATGTTGTGCGCCGGATTTTTGCTGGATCTGTTGTTGGGAGATCCGCATTGGCTGTATCATCCGGTTCAGGCAATCGGAAAAGTAATTGAATATACCGAAAAGGCGTTTCGAAAAGTCTTTTGCCCCGGCTC
>CANOCV010000063.1 GCA_947564465.1 uncultured Roseburia sp.
TTTTCGCATGTATTTGTGCAAATTGCCAGCGTTCTTCTTGTTCACAACCTTTTGAGACCCGAATCCTATGATAGAATAAAGAATCCGGCTCTGCCGGATTCTCCGCCCGAAAAATTCTATGGTGTCACAAACACTGCCTGAATCAAAAACATGTAGAGCACCGTCCCCACGCCAATACTTAAAAGATTGTTCCGTTTCCATACATGGAGCACAATAACCGCAAGAATTGCAATCAGCTCCGGCAGCCCAAAGGGATACACTGCGGCGTTGACTTCCTTTAAGCAATATACAACCAGCATGCCAATCACTGCCGGCGGCAAAACTCTACCCAAATATTTGACGGTCTCCGGGATCTCCTTTCCCCCACGGAAAATAACAAACGGAATTGCCCGTGTTATAAACGTGACAATGCCTACCGCCACGATAATCGCAAGCGACATCTGAACACTAATCGGCATGTTCCGACACCCTCCTTTCTCCCTGCGGCTCCATTACCCGCCTGCCGGACAACAGCATCACCATAATGCAAATCATTGCCGGTAGAATAAAATTATCACTCCCAAATACCAGCAGACAGACAAACGCCGCCACCGCTCCCGCAATTGCCGGAAGGTGGTTTTTCGCACTCATCCACTGTTCTATGTAAATTACGACAAACAACGCTGTCATGGCAAAATCAATCCCTTGGGCATCAAACGGAATCAGAGAACCGGCAAGCGCCCCGATTGCCGAGCCCAAAACCCAATAAGACTGGTCAAGCATCGCAATGGCAAACAAAAACTTGTGCTCGTCCACCTCCGGCGGAACCTTCGTAATAAAAAACAGCGAATACGTCTCGTCCGT
Organism: uncultured Roseburia sp.; assembly: GCA_947564465.1. GTDB lineage: Bacteria > Bacillota > Clostridia > Lachnospirales > Lachnospiraceae > Roseburia_C. Next base: position 844 of record CANOCV010000063.1, read on the forward strand.
CAGCGAAAACATCATATACAATTTCTTTTTCCCCATACCGCGAAAACGCTCCAACAGGGAAAGCCCATAAAAAATGTGCCGTATATTTACCATAAATTCCAAAAAAATAACCTGCAAAAAATTGACGCCCGGCACAAAAAAATTGACCGCAAGATACTGCCCCGAACCGGCATATACCATTACGCTCATAAGAATCGCCCACAAAAAATTGTATCCCTTTTCCTGAAACATGACGCCAAATGCAATGCCGATAAACAAATATCCGGTCAAAACCGGTATCGTATACGGAAATGCCGCCCGAAACGCTGCCGCATATCCGTTTCTTTTCCGATTCATCAGAAATTCCTCCTCAATATCAAACAACAAATTTGTTACCGTTCACATTGTACCCGATAACACAAACTTACTCTACTACACGCTTCGTCAAAAAACAAGTTTTTTTCTTTTACCCATTCCCCTTTTTTCTTTTTCGTGTTATACTTGAGCATGGGTATGTCTTACCCCTTTCAACAGAAAACATTTTACATTTACATATTTTGGAGGAATTCATGTACATTACAGCAGTTTTAACACCGGACGAAACTATAAAGCAGGCCGCTGCTTCCGCCAATGCCACGGAAGCTTCCACAGACTTTTCTGATTATTTGGACGATGCACAAAACGGCAATACCCTTGCCTCCATCTTTCAGAAGGCCGCGGAAACATACGGCGTATCCTACACCCTGCTTACCGCGATGGCAAAACAGGAATCCAATTTCCAGGCAAACGCAACCTCTAAGTCAGGCGCAATGGGCATTATGCAGTTAATGCCTGCCACAGCTGCAAGCCTTGGCTGCGAAAATGCCTACGATCCGGAACAAAACATTATGGCAGGCGCGAAATATATCAGCCAGCTTTTAGAAAAATATGACGGCAACGTATCGCTTGCTCTCGCCGCATACAATGCCGGGAGCAACAATGTAGACAAGTACGGCGGCATCCCGCCTTTTGACGAAACACAGAATTACGTCGCAAAGATTACCGCATATATGAACGAAGGCGTTACTCTGCCGGACGGAACCGTTGTTTCCGGAAGCATGGATCCTTTGGATACGATGGCGCTGACGGCTTCTCTTTTAAAAAAGCTCTCCTCTCCGGAACTTAAAGAAGCGATGAACAAGATATTTTCTTATGAAGACTATCTGAAATTTATCAATTTATTTATTAAAGGAATCAGCAATGCCCTCTCGACAGCGGAAAGTGAAGATACAAAAGAGCAGGCGACAGCTTCCACTGATACGGCCTCACAATCCACGGCCTCTGCTGCAAAGTCCTCTGAAAAACAGACCTTAGACGTAACGTACAACGGGAATCCCGACGCGTACTACACTTACAAGAGTCCGAGCTACAACAAAAATATTTTGAATCTTCTTTCTTAAGAAGTTATTCCTCATAGACAAAACAAGGCTGCCGGCTTAGTCGGCAGCCTTGTTTTGCTCCTCAATCATTTCTGACACCTCAATCTCCCCATCCACCAATACCTCCTCTGCCGATTCTTTCCGGGCATTCACATCGTTCTGCCAATTTCAGTAAAAAATCAAACCGCTTTACTTCAATTCTGCAATTGCCATCGACCAATATTTTTCGGGAATGTTTTGCCATGCCGAAATGCCGGTTTCCTGTTTATACAACTCCGCCGCTCTTGCCAATACGGACGCATGGGAATTTTCTCCGGTATTCAGAAGGTGCTTTGTGATTTTATACCAGCCCGGCGCCTTTTTGTCCAGCTCCTCTTCCTCCATCTCCCGAATGGTCCGTTCTGTTTTATATGATACAGAAAGAAATTCCGTTTCCCATAATCCCTCTCGGCCGCTTAAAATCATAAATTGTGCTTTTCCAAAGCTATGCAGGGGTACTCCGACTGCTCCCGGATTCAATACCCTTTTTCCGTTTCTTGTATAATCAGTCTGAATATGAAAATGGCCGCAGATTGTCAGCTTGGTCGATAATTTTTCAGTTAATTCATCGATATACTCATAATCCGGCCTCATACTCTGATTCACTTTAAACGGCGAACCATGACATACTGTAAAATCCGAAAAACCGTCATAATGCATTACTTTCGATATTGGCATCTGCGCAAATAAGTCAATATCTTCATCCGTTAGATTTTCGTAATTATAACAAAGCATTCCTGTTCCGGTATGTCCATATTCCCAGATTTCATTCGGATTTGCTCGATGGTTAATCCAATAATCTTCTTTGTTTCCCCTGATAAATGTACAATTATATTCCCGCTGCAATTCTTTCAATAAGCTCAAAACTTTTTGAGGATACGCCATATCTCCAAGGTAATCTCCCAAAAATATGTAGTTCTCAATCCCTCTTTTTCTTGTCTCATTGATACATGTCAAAAACGCCTCATAGTTACTATGTATGTCCGCCATAATTGCAATTTCCGCCATATTTTAATAATCCTTTCTATCACAATCCTCTGTTCCTTCCGTCTACTCCGGCGGGTCACATTTTGCACAAGGCGTAAGCCCCTGCGCTTTTGCCTCCTCCAATGTCACCTTTAAATCACTCTCTCCCAGCGACGCACATCCGGCTCTGTGATACTTTTTCCCTGTCTTTGTAATATGTACCGTTTCTTCTTCATCTCCCGCTCCCGCCGGCTCGCCCGCCTGCCAGGACTCATCGGGCGAGGTATTGAATGTGATACTTTTTCCATCGGAAACAGCAACAATCGCGCCCTGCTCGTCTGTCCGGTATACCTCTATGCCCGCAGCCCGCAGCTTATTTAAAACCTCTGCGCTCGGATGCCCGTAGCTGTTTTCTCCCACACTGATTACCGCATATTTCGGGCTTACCGCTTCTAACATTTCATCCGTCGTCGACGTTTTACTTCCATGATGTCCGACCTTATAGACATCTGCCGACAGCTCTATCCCGCTTTCTATAATCTCCGCCTCTTCTTCCTCTTCTGCGTCTCCCTCAAAATAGAAACGGTTCTCTCCGTGTGTCAGCACAAGCGCAATAGAATTGTCGTTTGACGCCTCTCCAACATTTCTTGGGCCTACAATTGTAAATTCGGCATCTCCAAGCTGATAGACGTCCCCCACTTTTGGCGCAGTGCGCTGATAAGATTTGTATTTCATCGCATCTACAACATCACGGTACGTCGCGGTATCTTTCTTTTCATCTGTCAGCAGAATTGTCTGACAGTCAAATTTTGTGATAATTACGTCCAGACCGCCGATATGGTCCGCATCGGGATGCGTTCCAATCACATAATCCAGCGTGTCTACCTTCTGATACGTCAAATACGACTGCACCGTTGTCCCCTTATCGTTATTTCCGGCATCAATCAGCATTGCATGTCCGTCGCACAAAATCAAAGTGGCGTCCCCCTGTCCCACGTCAATATAATGGATCTGAAGAGCGGACTCTGCACCACTCTCCGCGGCCCTTTCCTGCCGCTCCCCTGTCCCGACCAATTCGGCGCTTCCTTCACATGACGTAAATACAAGCATCACTGCAAAAAGCAGGACATATATTATACTTCTTTTGTTCTTCAACTTAAATCTCCTTATTCCATTGAAACGTTTCGTAAATAAACGATCCACATATCAGAATTTATTTCAACAATGCTTTTTCTAAATCGGATACAAATTGAGCCTGCTGTTTTTTCCGTCCTCTCTCCGAGTGAAAATACCAATCCAGTGACCTCTCATATTATCATTTTCCATATCAAATTCCCAACGCTTATGTGGCTCTGTGACGGTAATTGTAAACGCAGCAGCATAGCCCTCTTTTGTATACTCAACAAATTGTTTTTAGTATAAAACTTCAGTTTTGCTCAAATCGCTGCGCCATGTATAATAAGCTATCTTTTCATATTTGAATAAAAATCAATAAACTCTTGATCAATACTAATTTCCCATGGATTGTCTTTAATCAATTCCATAACATATTCATACATATCCTTAAATGTATGTTTTTCCAAATAATCATTTACCCTTGTTTTGTCATCAAAATCCACATATGATTGAGAAATATGTTTCATATCAATACATAATACTTTTTCATAACTATCAAGCAGTAACAAATCCTTTGGTTCTTCTCGGGATGCCTCTACCATTCTATCCCAATCATGAACAAATTCATCTACATACCCTTCAAACTGTTCCATTTTAAGATATCCTCTGGCAATATTTATACAAACAAATAATACTATAAGACATATAACAACTAAAACTATCTTCTTAAAAATAGTATTCTTTTTATTCTTCGCATTGCATGTTTCAATTTCTTGTATATCAACTCCACAATAAGAACATCTCATTGTCCTATCAGATACCTCTCTACCACATTCCGGACATTTCATAAGTGCCATATTCACTCTCCTTGCTTTGTCCATACCATAGACAACTTATTCATATAGAAATCCATCATATTACAGTACAACATCTTTCACACAAATCCCCGGATAAATTGATTGATATACTCATACCCGACCGCCAGATTAATGTTTTGTCCGTCGTCAAATCCGGCCGTACTGATTCCGATCACTTCCCCGTACATGTTCAGCAGCGCGCCGCCCGAGCTTCCATGCGAAATCGGCGCCGTGAACTGTATCATATCCACATCGTCAAGCTTTCGAAAGCCGGATATAATCCCGTCGGAAACAGAGTTGAAAAGTCCCAGCGGACTTCCGATTGCGACAACCTTCTGTCCCCTTGCAAGCTTCGTTCCTCCCTGATATACCGGAAGCGGATCCAAGCTTCTCCCGATTCTGATTACCGCCAGATCAAGATTCTGATTATACTTTATCATCTCATCGGTCTGGTAAATCTCCTCGTCATCTTCAATCCTCACCGAATAAAATCTTCCTCTGGATGCAACGTGATTGTTCGTCAGAATATATCCCTTCTGTCCTACCATAATCCCGGAACCGGTCCCCATCACATCGCCCTTATCATCGTGAATGGCTATCATGACAACGGAGGCCGCGAGAAGCGCAAGCTCCTCAAATCCCATTTCCCGCCTTTCTCCTTGCGGTATAGGGAAACCTGCATTGCGGATAACCGGCGATACTCCGGACGTAGACGCGCCTGCATTACGGACACCCGACGGCATTCCGGACGCACGCGCAGGCGTTACAATTGTCCGCTCTCTCTTTAACTGTTCCCTCGTCCTCGCGTCCCTGTCGGCGCGTCTTACATTTACAACCTTGCGCGATGTTGTCACATCCGCGCCCTGCGACGGCGGAGCACAATTTTGAATGCGGTTTTGCGCCTGATTATATCCCAAAGCCTGATCTGCAGTGACCGTAGAGGCACTGTACTTAGCCGCATCATACTCAGGAATTTCACAATCTCCAAACGCTCCAAGCGCCGTCTCACCGGAAAGTCCAAGCTTCTTTAACTCCTCGTCAATATCCGCCTTCTGCTGCAGCAAAAGCACGTCAAATCCGATCTGCGTCAGAAGATAACAGAAAAGATATTCCTGTTTTTTAGTAATATTGGAAAATACAAGCTTTATGGAATCATGTAAGCTCCAGTCCCCCACAAATTCCTTCACCAGCATATCAAACCAGAACAAAAGCTTTACCACAAAATTCTTCTCCATAGAAACGCTTGCGTTCGCCGCAGTTTTACGAAATAGTTCAAGCGCGCAATTACACGCCTGTCCAAGAATTTCTCCCAATCCCTCTTTTGTCTCCGTGATCTTCGTAACGACGGCTTTCCTCCCGCAGCCCATCCAGGCATCATAAGACTTCAGATAATAATCCTGATCTCTCATCTTGGCAAGATTCGGCAGCGCCGAGGCTCTATAATATCTTCCGGTTCCCAAAGACGACTGCTTCGTCAAAAACAGATCCATCTGCTCGATATCCTTCACATATGTAGCGTTCATCCCGACAGCGCGTATAAAATATACATCCTTGCAATCCTGATTCACTCTGCCCTTGACCTTCGCAAACGCTTCCATAGATGAAATATTCATCACATTGTACCTGACCTTAAAATTTCCACCGTTCATTTTACTCACCTATATTACTAAATTCAACATCCCAAGCAGCAACCCGATAAACGCGCCCAAATATACGATTGCGTTCAGCTCCCTTTTCATAACCGCAAAAATCATATCCTCCAGCTCACGCATATTCATCGCATTGATCTTGTCCTCCACGATCGCAGATATCCGAACTGCCTCTAACATGCTCCCGCTCTTCTTTTCTACAAGCTCCTGGTAGCTGTCAGCTATTTTTCCTCTGATCTTCATAGTATCCGCACCGTATTTAACAAGAATCTCTTCCACGCTCATCCCCGACAGCTTCCTGATTTCATCATCCGCAGCCTTTGAAATGACCTGCTTTCCGTCCTCACTCAAATAACTTTGCAGCTTGTCCGCAAGACTATCCGCAAGCTCACGCATCAGGCTGTCGCTGATAAACCTTGCCATTATATTCCCGGAAATCTTTTCATTCATATACCGATACAATTCCTCGGAAACAGGCTCTTTTATGTTCAGGCGGGAAACGGCCTCCGCCACGAACTGGCTGGGAGAATTTTTTTGCTCAGAATCCACAAATATATCCGCCGAAACCGCATTTCCTTCATCCTCAAGCTCCACCGAAAATTCCATCAAAAAATCCACGACTTTTCCCGTAATCTCCTCGCCGCACAGCGCCGCCGCGACAGCCTTTCCGTCTAACAGATCCCTTTCCACCACATCTCCAATCGCCCTTGCAATCTGCGCCCTCCGTTTCGGAATAAGACCCGGTGTAAACGGCAGGATTTTCCCAAACAATTTCTTAGGCTCATAGGGACGAAAAAGCATCTTTAATGCAATATAATTTGTAAAGCAGCCTATTACCGCCCCTATAAGAGGCTCTATTATAAAATCCATACAATCACCCTTCTGTAATACTCTTGTTCACTCTGTGAGCAGCAATCTGATTTATAATTTTTTAATAACAGTTCAGACAAGCTTCCCCGTCACATATTTTACCATACTCCACAAAAAATATCTATCAATTTACAGCGAATAATGTTATAATGACAAAGATTGCAAAGGAGTGCTGTATATGAAAAACTCAAAAATATATTATAGCGTTGGCGCCCTTTTATATTGTCCTGCAAACAATAAGAGCATCGTCTCATCATTGGTAAACGAAAAATTTGGCAGGCATTTTTCACTTGCGCTTTGCCTTGAAGACACAATCCGTGACAATTGCGTTAAGGACGCGGAAGAAATTTTAGTGCAAACGATAAACACACTTTTTTTAGAAAAAGAACACAAAAATTTTTTTCTTCCCAAAATATTTATTCGCGTAAGGCATCACGGACAAATCCCGGATTTGTTTGAACGCTTCGGCGATTCACGCTCGCTGATCACCGGCTTCATTCTTCCTAAATTTTCATTGAAGAATGCGGACCCTTACATAGAAGCCGTATCTTCCGTCAACAGATACGCCGACCAGAAAATTTATATGATGCCGATCATGGAAAGTCCGGCAATCATCCATCTGGAAAACAGAGTTCCTATTCTCTACGGTCTGAAGGAAAAGCTTGACTGCGCGGAGGAGCTCGTTTTGAATGTCAGAGTCGGAGGCAACGATCTATGCCACATGTTCGGCTTCCGGCGAAACAGCGATGAGTCAATCCATAACATCAAACCGATTTCCAACATCTTTGCAGATATCATTACGGTTTTCGGTATGGACTATGTAATTTCCGGTCCGGTTTGGGAATATTACAGCGGACCCGGCTGGCTTAGCGGCCTAAAGCAGGAATTAAAGGAAGACCGGCTCTGCGGCTTTACCGGAAAGACCGTGATTCACCCGAATCAAATCGAAGCAGTCAACGACAACTATAAAGTATCTCAAAAAGATTTCGAGGATGCTAAGTCTATCTTAAACTGGAATCCGTCCTTTCCCTCACTCGTTTCAGGCAGCATTACAAGGGAACGCATGAATGAATGTAAAACTCATTCCAACTGGGCAATAAGGATTCTTCTTTTGGCGGAAGTATTTGGCATTCATGATAATCCTATATAATTTAAGGAGGCTATTTACATATGAAAACAGCAACAGGAACAAGAGAAAATGTCAAAATTATTGAGGAATACGCAAGCGGCGGCTTAAAAGTTGAAGTATTGGAATACGAAAAGCTTCTTGGTATCTCCAACTCTTCTATGGCACAGCAGGTATATTTTATGGAAAAGCAAAATATCCGCGTACGTCAGATTGCCCTCTATTTAAATAACGAAAAAGTAACGATTGAAAAGGGCGCGATGAGCTACTTCCAGGGAAATATTCAAATGGTAAGCGGCGTCACACTCGGAAACGCGCTCGGACGCATGGTTCGAGGCGCCGTTACGGGCGAACAAATGGCACAGCCGGAATACACCGGGAGCGGCCTGCTGGTTCTTGAACCGTCATTCCGTCATTTCCTCGTATTGGAACTGGCGCCAAACGAGTCCGTCATCGTCGACGACGGCATGTTTTACTGTGCGCAGGGCAGCGTTACCGTGAAAACGGTTTCACAGAGAAACCTTTCCTCCGCCGTTGCAGGAGGCGAGACCATGTTCCAGCAGCAGCTTACGGGACCGGGAATCATTATTTTAGAATCCATTGTACCGATGGCGGAAATCGATATCATTGACATGGACAATGACGTTTTAAAAGTAGACGGCAACTTTGCCGTTCTCCGTTCCAGCACGCTTGACTTTACGGTGGAGCGAAGCGCAAAAACCTTAATCGGCTCGGCCGTCAGCGGCGAAGGACTTGTCAATGTCTACCGCGGAACCGGTCAGGTATGGCTCGCCCCTACCATCAAAGTGTATAAGACTCTTGAAAATGCGCAGCGAATGGGCATTACCAGCACAAAGGGCATGAATATGAATACGAGCAGATCATAAAAATCCCCCGCTTATCTGATCATCGGATAAGCGGGGATTTGTTCTTCAGGCTTTCTTTAACTGAACTGCCATGTACTGTCTGCCCGGCAGCTCTACCTTAAATCTTCCCCGGCGTCTGCCCCTATCTTCTATCGTCATATTCCATGTATCAATCACTCTCACCTCAAATTCGGTCTCCTCATCAAAATAAAATTCCCGAAAAGACGGACGCATAAAGCTGTAATAAAACAGATAATAATCTTTTACCTGCTTTATCTGCTGTGCCGCCTCCTCCGGTACGGCGCACACCTCATCAAACCTGCTGCCCGCATACGGTTTTAACCCTATCCCCGGCGTCTGACACATAATATCATGCAGAAATTGAAATCTCTTATGGCTTTCTCCCCGAAGTACGCCGCCGTGCGACCACCAGAGAATATCCTCCTCATTGAGATATGTTTCCCCGTGCCCCGGATATCCTCCCCTGCACGCCGCCTCCCAGAAACGCCTTGTCATCTCCTCAGCCGTGATATTTCCCCAGCCATGCTCTATATTTCCCTCATAGGCAATCTCATCCAGGACAATCGGTTTTTGGTACTTCTCTCTCCACTCATTCACCAGCTCCGCCGACTTGTAGAGATCCTGCCGCTGAATACTGCAGTGCGTTACCCACGGACGGCTGTGGTCATAAAATGTAATGCAATTATGGATAGAGCGCAGATGACGATACGGATCTTTTTCACAGATAATCGCAGCGTATCTCTCCCAGTCAGCAATTGTCTTATGCTCAAACAGATCGTACTCGTTTGCAAGCGACCACCACACGTTTCTGTATGCCGCAAATCTGGCTATCACGTAATGCCAGTACAAATCATCCTGCTCCGCCGTCATCTGTGAAAATCCCCATCGGTCATACGGATGCATCACAATCAAATCAGCCTCTATCCCCATATCACGCAGCTTCCATATACATTCTTCAATATGCCGGAAATGCTCGGGATTAAACCTATGAAAATCCCATTTATTTCCTTCGCTCCCACCCGTATACCGCATAAAATTATCTCTTGTAAGAACACGGGAATCCATCGGCTCTCCCTCATACGGATAAGAGCGCGGTTCTCCAAGGTTATAATCGTAATGCTTCGGAAAAATACAGAAACGTATTTTGTTAAATGCACTGTCCTTCAATGACTGCAGCGTCTGTGCTATCCGCTCGTCCGACTGCAGCTCCCACACATAACATGTCGTCCCTATGGAGTAATAGGGCGTACCGTCCTCATATGCAAAATGATAAGTGTTTGCCACACGTACCGGGCCGTGATTTTCCTTACCCGCAGGCGTCACCCGAAATTCCCCCTCAAACTCCTCATCAGAAAATGTTCCTGTAATGCGAAAAGTATAATCCCCCTCAAAGGACGGCATAAAGCGTACTTTATATACTCCGCCGCCGTCATAAAATCCGTCCACGGTTACCGTCTCATTTTTTCCTGCAAATACCCCTGTAATCCCATAATCCACAAACGGATTTTTATCGGATTTCCCGGATACCGCAATTTCCAATACATCCCATTTTTCAACTTCTCTTTCTGCGCTTAGAATACCCATAATTTTTCTCACTTTCTTTTGTGTTCTGCCTTTGCAGCCCTTCTCCCAAATCTTCATTCTTTTTATAAAACGCGTAACACAAAGCCTATAAAATTATTTATCATCCGCCCGCATCAAAGACGACATCATACAAACCCCCGCCGCCCCCGCATCTATGCACTGCTTCGCATTTTCGGAAGTGATTCCGCCGATTGCATACACGGGAATTTTTACACCCTGACAGATTTCTTTCAGATAATCCAGACCTCTTGGCGGTACCCCCTTTTTGCAGTCTGTCGCAAAAATATGTCCCGCAATCACATATGCCGCCCCTTTTTCCTCTGCTGCCTTCGCCTCCTGCAGAGAGTGCACGGACACGCCAATTTTCTCAAAATCTTTCTTTTCTTCCCCACTTAGTTCCATAAATGCGTTGAAAGAGAGATGCAGGCGCATAACTCCAAGACGCCTCGCCGCTGACGGATATGTATGCAGGACAAGCGGAACCCGACCGCTGTCGCAAATCGGCTTGATTTTGCCTGCAAGCTCCTCATATTTCTCTTCACTCAAATCCTTCTCCCTAAGAATCACCGCACCGACTCCGGCCTTCACAGCCTTTTCTATCCGAGAAACAAAGCTCTCCCCCGCCAGCTTTCGGTTCGTAACACAAATCACCTTACACATAGACATAATCGTTTAAAACCGGCTGCAGTCCCTCTCCCGAAATATCCTGATACATCTCACCTAAGCTTCTCGCATCCGATATTTCAAACTGCTCATCCCCGGTTCCCTCCTCCTCGGTTCCCGTATATTTGCTCTCATGATCTCCGATTCCCGTCGAAACTCCCGCCGAAACCTTTGTCGCCGCAATCTTTACGATTCCGTCGCGGAAATGCTGCTGCTCCCTGGAAGAAACCGTAATACCTACATAAGGCAGAAATATCCGGTATGCGCATAATATCTGACAGAGCTGCCTTTCATGCACATCCATCGGATTTATGTGATCGTTGTTGATAATCGGACGCAGTCTCGGGCAGGAAAGCGAATATTCCACATGCGGATATTTCCGCTGCAAATAATAGACGTGGAGCGCGGAAGCAAGCGCGTCCTTTCTAAAATCCGCAAGTCCTAAAAGCGCAGAGATGCCCACCCCTCGCATTCCGCCTAAAATAGCCCTCTCCTGCGCATCAAAACGATACGGAAAGACTCTCTTATGCCCCAGAAGATGCAGCGTCTCATATTTGTCCGAATCATACGTTTCCTGAAATACCGTCACATAATCCGCACCGCACTCATGAAGATAACGATATTCGTCGCTGTTCACCGGATAAATCTCAAGACCCACATTCCTGAAATATTTCGCTGCCAGCTTACATGCCTCCCCGATATAGCGAACGTCACTCATGCTTCTGCTCTCTCCCGTCAGCATCAGAATTTCTTCAATTCCGGAATCGGCAATGACTTTCATCTCTTTTTCGATTTCTTCTTCTGTCAGCTTCTTCCTTGCGATATCGTTATAGCAATTAAAGCCGCAGTATACACAGTAATTTTCACAGTAATTGGCTATATAAAGCGGCGTAAAAATATAAACCGTATTGCCGAAATGTTTTCCCGTCTCAATTTTGGCACGCTTTGCCAGCTCCTCCAAATATGGCAGAGCAGCCGGTGAAAGCAGCGCCTTAAAATCCTCTATACTGCAGACCTCATGCTGCAGTGCGCGCCATACGTCTTCCCCTGTATAGCGCTCATAGTCATAGCCGTGCATTTCAGACAGCACCTTGTCCATGATATCCGAAGAAATCCGCTCCATCCCCTCCATGTATTCCATATGATTGCTGCGGCTTCCCGGCTCCCGCTCCAGACGATGCTTTTTTTTCAAAGCCGCCTCTCCCAATTTATCCGAATCCACAAAGAAACTGTTTTCCATTTTTCCCACCTCTAATCTCTTAAAAATCCTGTCAGCGGATCCGAGGCGGAAGCGCCGCGCTCTAACACTCTTCCAAGCCCTGACAGATAAGCTGCCCGCCCTGCTTCAATCGCATGCTTAAACGCCCCCGCCATCGCCGGAATATCTCCCGCTGTCGCAATTGCCGTATTTGCCATAATTGCCGCCGCCCCCATCTCCATTGCCTCGCAGGCCTGAGACGGCTTTCCGATTCCCGCATCCACAATTACGGGCAGATCAATTTCATCAATGATAATCTGAATAAATTCCCTGGTAGCAAGTCCCTTATTGGAACCGATTGGCGATGCAAGCGGCATCACCGCCGCCGCCCCCGCATCGACAAGCGCCCTTGCCGTATACAGATCAGGATACATATACGGCAACACAACGAACCCTTCTTTTACAAGCATTTCCGTAGCCTTTACCGTTTCAAGATTATCCGGCAGCAGATACTTGCTGTCCTTCATTATCTCTACCTTCACAAAATTTCCGCAGCCGATTTCTCTTGCCATCCGCGCAATCCGTACCGCCTCGTCAGCCGTTCTCGCGCCGGAGGTATTCGGCAGCAGCGTCACGTGCTCCGGTATGTAATCTAAAATATTTTCGTTCTTCTTCGTGTTCGTTCTGCGGACAGCAAGCGTGATAATTTCCGCGCCCGCATTTTCCACCGCTGCCTTGATAAGCTCCATAGAATATTTTCCCGAACCCAAAATAAATCTCGATGTAAATTCTTTCCCGCCTAAAACAAATATATCTCTTTCCATTCCCTATTCTCCTGTCAAAATCAATTCCAATATTTTATTTGCCTGATGCGCCCCGCAGAGCATAACGCGCGGCGCCATTAGCCCGCCGCACCTTGCGGCATCCTTTATTCCGTCTCCGCACAGATAATAATGTCTCATGACTTTTCTTGTTAATATAGCGTTGCTGTCTCCAAATCCCGCCATCCCGGAAGCTCCAACCAGATATTTTTCCGGAAAATGCGCCAGCACATAATTGGTCAGCATCGCCTTTTCCTCCGGCACGTCAAATGCCTCACAGATATAAGCTTCCTCCTTTAACAGTTCGCCGATATTTCCTTCCGTCATTTTCACACAATCCGTCTTTACCGTAAGATACGGATGGATGGCGAGCAGATTTTCCTTCAGCGCCTCCGTCTTTTTTTGACCGACCTGATCCGCCCGGTACTGCTGCCTGTTTAAATTCGTTACATCCACACAGTCAAAATCAATCAGATGCAGACCGCCGATCCCGCACCTTGCCAGCGCTATCGCAATATTCGAGCCGAGCCCTCCAAGACCGCAGACCGCAACCCTTGCCCTGCCAATCTTATCCTGACGCTCCTTCGTATGGCGGTTCTCCAACGCCTCCCGCATCTCCTGCCTGGTCGGAATTCTCTTCTCCTCCTGCATCACTCAGCCCCCTCCCACAAAGCTCACCACCTCAAGGACATCCCCATCCTGCAATATCCTGCTCTCATATTCCGCCTTCGGTACAATCTCACCATTGCACTCCACTGCAATTCGCTCCTTCTTGTAACCGTTTTGCTCAAGATAGGACGCAAGTGTCATGCCGTTTACTGCCTCTATAAGTTCTCCGTTCACCTGAATCATCTTTGTCTCCTCCTTACTGCGCTCTTACTCACCCTGCCCCTCAATCCCCGGGGATTGCGCGCTTTGCTTCGCATAAGCTTTTCTATCATAGGAAAGTCATAGACTTTAACACTTCACATCAACAAGGACTTCCTATGATAGAACAAAGAATCCGGCTCTGCCGGATTCTCCGCCTGCGGCGGGC
>CANOCV010000064.1 GCA_947564465.1 uncultured Roseburia sp.
CACACCGTCATGTTCAAAAATCTCCCGCGTGTCATAGTATGTGATTCTATCGTTCTCTATCCTCCCGGAATGGTACGCAAAGGCAATACTGTGCCCGTTCAACGCCTCTGCAAGCTCTGCATGCGTCTCAATCTCTCTGCCCTGCCACCAAGCGACAGCCCGTTCATAATCCGTCACGGTTTCCTCCCTCTTCGAGACAAACTTTCAATGTAATCTTCTTTTCATACAACTTTGAAACAAGCTCTGACGGGACAAACGCCTTGATTCTGATTCCGTCCGCCTTATATTCCTGTGAAATCACTTCGCCCTTTTTATGAATCAAATCTACTGTCCCACTCTCCCTATAAGGCAGAAGAAGCTCAACGCACTGCTTATTTTCACGAAGGACATCACGGAGAAGCTCTTTTAAATCTTCAAGTCCCTCGCCTGTTTTTGCGGATATCTTTAGCGTTCGGTCTGCGCGTCCGTCACGCATAGGTTCCTGCTCCTTAAGCCTGTCCTGTTTATTAAACAGCGTAATCACTGTCTCATTTGTAATCTTAAGATTCTCAAGCGTTTCATAGACAATATGCATCTGTTTCTCCACCTGCGGATTAGACACATCCACTACATGAAGTATGAAATCGGCATACTTTGCCTCTTCCAGCGTACTGCGAAACGCATCAATCAAATGATGCGGCAGCTTGCGTATAAATCCTACCGTATCCGTCAAAAGAAGCTGTTGATGCCCTGAAAGCTCCAACAGCCTCGTCGTCGGATCTAAAGTAGCAAATAGCTTATCCTCCTCCATCACACCGGCATCGGTAAGACGATTCAGCAGCGTCGATTTTCCTGCATTGGTATATCCCACAATTGCAGCCACCGGCACACTGCTGCGCTCCCGCTGTCCCCTCGTAACCTGACGGTGCTTCTCTACTTCCTTCAACTCCCGGTTCAGCTGTGCAATCCTTGCTTTGATAAAACGCTTGTCCATCTCAAGCTTCTTCTCACCGGGTCCTCTTGTTCCGATTCCGCCTCCCAGCCTTGACATCGAACGTCCCAGCCCTGTAAGCCTGGTCAGACGATACTTTAACTGTGCAAGCTCTACCTGTATCTTCCCCTCGCTTGTAGATGCCCGGGACGCAAAAATGTCAAGTATGATAAGCGTTCGGTCCATTATTTTGGTATGAAGCATATCCTCCAGATTCTTAAGCTGTGCAGGAGAAAGTTCATCGTCACAGACAATTCCTGTGGCATCATATGCCGCAAGCAGCTGACGAATCTCCTCCACCTTTCCCGTGCCCACATAAGTCAAAGGATGGATCATCTGCCGGTTCTGTACAACCGTCGCAACGGCATCCGCCCCGGCAGTCTTCACCAACTCCTTAAGCTCGTTTAACGAATCCATTGTGTCATCCCCGTCATGCTCGCTGACACCGACCAGGATCACACGCTCCGCCACTTCCTCATTTTTATACAGATCTGCCACCTCCCTAAATATCATTTCTATGTATTGGGATATGACAAAAATCCCCTCACTCCTGAATCATGCTCTCACGGAATGCGCGGTTTATGCGCATTCCTGAGCCATGAACCGTAGCTGTAATATCTCCAAAATCAATGAAATTTCTTAAAAGCTCTTCTGCTCCTTTGATAAGCGTTCCACAATATCAATAATCTGATTCAAATCCGCCAATAGTTCCTTCGAATCCTTCTCCGCCTCGCCGCAGATCTTCTCTGCCCTTGCATAATCACCGTGGAACATCGCGTTGATTGCATCCGAACCATATGCATGGAACTTTTTGTGCTTCGCGCCAAGATCGTTCCATACCGCCAAAACCTCCTTGTCCTGCGGAACCAGCGCATTATAAAAATGCCCGAGTCCGCACTTTGTCTCATCCAGCTGAAGCGGACGCACCTCATGCTGCCTTACCATATCCTTAAAGGAATCCAGCCAGTCCGTATGTGCCGTCACCGCATTGCGGACATACTCTATAAACCGGCGGTTATCAATCATGTAGAACGCGTCCTTACCGAGTCCGCCCAATACCTTTGCCGCATCATCCAGATCCCTTTCAACCTCGGAAACAGGCTGGAGAACATTCTTCAAATTCTCGCTGATACTCAAAAGCTTTGTAGAATCATTCTTCAAATCGCTGCACTGCTCATCAATCCTCGCCGTCTGTGACTCCATCTCGTCCGTGGAGCTACTGATTTCCTCACTGACTGCCGCCAGAGAACTGATAGAATCCGTAATCTTGCCTACGCTTCCCTTGTTCTCCTCGTTCAGCTGCCATACCGCACTGATCTTATCGTTGATGCCGCTTAACGCTTCCGTCGTTCCCGTCACGCTGCCGGAGCTTTTCTGGGACGCATTGCGGATACCCTCTACAAAATCACCCATATTACCGGTCAGCTGCTTCGTCTGCTCTGCAAGCTGCCTGATCTCCTCCGCGACTACCGCAAAGCCTCTTCCTGCCTCTCCTGCCCTTGCCGCCTCAATGGATGCATTCAACGCAAGCAGATTGGTCTGCTCGGAAATAGCCGTAATTCCCGAAATTACTTCATTCATATGGTTGATGATATCTAACAGCTCATTCATATCCTCTTCCATATTTTTAGATAAATCAATTGCCTCTGTTGACAAATTCTTGATTGCCGTCAGCTCCTGCTGCTCGTCACGAATCTTGTTATATACAGTCTCCGCTTCACCGGATGCCTCCACGATCGTATTCGTCAATCCTTCATGCGCTCTCGCAACATCCCCCGCAACTACCGTCGCCTTTGACGTAGCCTGATGAATATTATGGGTCGCATCCGATATCAGATTCGATATCTCCATCATATGTTCCGTCTCATTCTCCAGCAATAGATCCAACGAGCTTATCTGCACAACAGCATTTAGATTCTTTGCTAACACCCCTTCTAACTTCTCCCTGCCACTGCTTAATCTTTCGTAAATGCCGCGCAGCTGCGGATCTGCCTTTGAATAATCCATGTTCCTTAATTCCGCAACAGATTTCACAAATTCCGCGCTTTTTTTCTTACTTCCGAATGCCATATTGGTACCCCCATCTTCTGTTATTTGCTACTTTCAATTTTGTACCTTTTTAGGCTGAATGTCAATCATTTCTTTTCACAGTTTTCCCCAAATATTGCACCTTGACACGGCATAACAAAGCAGGATTCCGATAACTGTCGGAATCAGGCAGGATAATATGGTATATTTTACACTTCCTGTCTCTTTTTTTATGGTGAGCAGCGTCGTGGAGCATGGCCAGTGAAACATAGAAAACAAGATTACACAGACCGCCGTCGCCGCGCTCCAGCCGTTTGCCTCCAAAAGCTGCCTTAATCCCTCAAGGCTTTCAATTCCCTCAAGACTCCCACTGGAAAGATATACCATAACGACAATCGGCAGTACGATTTCATTTGCCGGAAATCCCAAAATAAAAGCAAGGAGAATCCCCCCGTCAAGCCCAATCAGGGATGCCGGATAGTCGAGAAAACCCGCAATCGCTCCAAGAAGGCTGCTGCCCCCCAATGATACGTTTGCAAGAATCCAGATAAGCGCCCCCGCAGGCGCGGCAACCGCCGCGGCCCTGCCTAACACAAACAGTGTGCGGTCAAAAACAGACCGCACAAGTACCTTTGCAAGCTGGGGCTTACGGTAAGGCGGCAGCTCCAATACAAATGCCGAGGGCATTCCTTTTAACAGCGTTCTTGACAACAGATAGGATACCAGAAATGTCATTCCGATTCCCAAAAATATCACAAGCGCCAGAAAAAACGCCGCAATTCCTTTCCTCTCCCCACCGGTCAAAAAAAGCGTCATCACTGTAAGCAGCAGCGGAAACCTTCCATTGCAGGGCATAAAGCTGTTGGTCAGTATCGCCGTCAACTGCTCACGCCTGGTATCAATAATCCGACAGCCCGTGACACCTACCGCATTACAGCCCAGCCCCATACACATTGTAAGCGCCCCTTTCCCGCACGCCCGGCATTTCTGAAACGGCCTATCCAGATTGTAAGCAATCCTCGGAAGATAACCGATATCTTCGAGCAGAGTAAATAACGGAAAAAAAACAGCCATCGGAGGCAGCATAACGGATACTACCCAGGCCAGAGTACGATAAACACCGCATATAAAAAAATCACTTACCCATGTCGGCGCATGAAGAAAATGAAAAAAAACAAAAAATTTTTTTTCCAATCCGAATAACACATTCGCCAAAAACTCCGACGGGAAATTCGCCCCCTCAATTGTCAGCCATAAAATAAAAACAAGCAGCAAAAACATGATGGGATACCCCGTCCATTTCCCTGTCAATAAAAAATCCAGCCTTCGATCCTTCTCATCCGTCGTTTTTCTACATTTTGTAACTGTTTTTTCTGCGATTTTTTCCGCCTGATCAAAGAACGCTCCGATATTGTCTCTCCCCGCCTGCTTCGTCTTTTCCTCTCCCTTTATTCTAAAAGAATCCGCCTTTTGGAACAAAAACTTTTTCATTATCGCCGCGCTTTCCTTCTTGCGCGCGCAAACTCCCAAAACCGGCAGCTTAAGCTCCCTCTCCAGAGCCTCCAGATCAACCTTTATACCCTTCTTTTTTGCTTCATCCATCAGATTTATAAAAACAACCGTATTGCACCATTTCTCCTTAATCTGCAAAACAAGCGCCAGATTTCTCTCCAGACATGTCGCATCACACACAACAAGCACGGCGTCCGCCCTGCCTCCTAAAAGAAAATCAAGCGCCTCCTCCTCTTCCCCCGAGTGCGGATTCAGCGAATACGTTCCGGGAATATCCACAAGCGTCAGCTCCCTGCCCTCATAACGGCAGATCCCCCATGCGTTTTCCACCGTCTTTCCCGTCCAGTTTCCGGTATGCTGCTTCATCCCTGTCAGCGCATTAAAAACCGTACTTTTTCCTACATTCGGATTTCCCGCCACCGCTACGACAAAAGGCTCGTCTTTCCCGCTTTCTACCCAGATATCCTTTCCATCCGCCTCACGAATCGCAACAACCGCACCTCGAATGCGGTAAGCAGCCGGATCATTTGTGGGACTTCTGCCAACACATTCCACATACGTCCCTTCCACAAGTCCTATATCACAAACGCGTTTTTTTATGCTCTCCTTCGTCTCAATCCGGCATACCCTGCCCGCTTCCCCCCGCTTTAAACTGCTCAAGCGCTTTTCCATTCCCGCATTCTCTCTTTTTGGGATACTCTTACTCCATCTATATGAAAAAAGACACGGCATCATTCCGTGTCTTTTCCCGCTCTGCACCAAGCCTTATCTGGTCTGCAAAAATTCATACTCCCTCTCTGCCTTCTCATCGTCCGGATAATCCTTCATATAGCTTTCCATCTCTTTTTTGGCATCCGCAAAATTGCCGGCAGATTCATAGGCCGCGATCAGCTTTTTCCGAAGATCCCGGCTGCTCGTTCCCTCCTGCTTCTCAATTGCCGTCCGCAGATAAGAGACTGCCTTATCATACTCCTTTTGATTCAGAGAAATATCCGCAAGGTTAATAAGCGCCTTCGGATCGTCCGTATGCTCCTTGGCATACGATTCATACATTTTCTGCGCCTTTTCCTCTTCCCCTATCGCTGTATACAGCTGCCCCAGATAAAACTGAGCTTCACTGCTTTCCTTATCCAACGCAGTCTCAAGCGCTTCTTTGGCCTTATCGTTCTCCCCCTTTAGCAGATAGATTCGCCCTCGCTGCAGATAATCCTCGGCCGACTTTCCCGATATTTTTAACGCCTGCTCCAGATATGCCTCCGCCGCCTCGCTCTCTCCCTCTGCTGCCAGCTGCTCATATATGCCGATATACAGCCCGTAATCACTCTTTTGGCAATCCACAGCCACGGCAAAATCTTCGGATGCCTCCTGCCCCCTGCCCTCTGCCAGATACATGCTTCCCCGCAGATAATAGGCGTTCGCATCCTTCTTATCATACTCAATCAATGCCGTATACGTCGCTTCCGCATCCGTAACGTCTCCTGCGAGATACTGGGCCTCGGCCTTATAGTAACAGATATCAAGCTCACGCTCGCCGATTCGTGCAAGCGACTGGTCAAGCGCGCTTTGAAACGCCTTTACGGCCTCGTCATACTTGCCCTCCTTCATACGGTTAATTCCGATCTGACGGTATGCCTCCTGATTCTCTTCCTTTTCTTTATTGGTACAGCCGCCCGCAAAAACAAGAAACGCCAGCAGCAGCACGGATATCATTTTCCTTTTCATTGCTCGCTCCTAATTCTACAAATATATATGAATTCTCAGACACGGTCTAGTATAACAAACTTTTTCTCTCCTGTAAAACAAAGTTTTGCCTGAGTCAAGCACAACGCCCTTGTATCGCAAACAAAAATATGTTAAATTTATTATCGGAATTACATAAAAATCTAATGTATTTTAATAATGATAAACACACCAAAGGAGGATTTTATGAGCTACGAAATTAAAGATATCGGTCTTGCTCCATCCGGTGAGCATAAAATTGACTGGGTACGCAAAAACTGCCCTCTGCTTAGGAGCTTAGAGGAAGACTTCACAAGAGAGCAGCCTTTCTCCGGCATCCGAATCGCACTTTCCATCCATCTGGAAGCCAAAACCGCTTACCTGTGCAAGGTATTGGCTGCCGGAGGCGCCGAAATGTTCATCACAGGAAGCAACCCGCTTTCCACTCAGGATGACGTAGCTGCCGCACTCGCCGCAGCGGGCTTAAATGTTTTCGCCTGGTACAACTCTACTGAGGAAGAATATTTTCATCATATTACAAAGGTTTTGGAAAATCACTGTAACATTATCATTGATGACGGCGGCGACCTTGTCAATATGCTACACACAAAGATGAAAGACGAGCTTTCCTATGTCATCGGCGGCTGCGAAGAAACCACGACCGGAATCATCCGCCTTATGGCAATGGCCAAACAGGGCCAGTTACAATTCCCGATGGTTATGGTCAACAATGCCGACTGCAAGCATTTATTTGACAACCGCTACGGGACCGGCCAATCTGTTTTTGACGGTATCAACCGCACGACAAACCTGATCGTTGCAGGCAAATTTGTAGTTGTCGCGGGCTATGGCTGGTGCGGCAAAGGCGTTGCCATGCGCGCTAAGGGCCTGGGCGCACGCGTAATTGTGACCGAGGTAGACCCGATCAAAGCGATTGAAGCCGTAATGGATGGATTTGACGTGATGCCGATGCATGAAGCCGCCAAAATCGGCGATTTCTTCATCACCGTCACCGGCTGCGCACATGTCATTACCGAGGAGGATTTTAAGGCAATGAAAAACGGTGCCATTCTCTGCAACGCAGGTCACTTCGATGTAGAGATTGATATGAAGAGGCTTCGTGAGATTGCTCTTGATACCATCGACCAAAGACAAAATATTATCGGCTATCAGATTGACAAAGACCGCTGGATCTATGTTCTGGGCGAGGGACGCCTTGTGAACCTTGCATGCGGGGACGGACATCCTGCCGAGATCATGGATATGAGCTTTGCAATCCAGGCTCTGTCCGCAAAATACCTGGTAGAGCACGCAAAAGAATTGACGGAAAAACTGATCGTTGTTCCGAAGGAAGTAGATAACGAGGTGGCAGTCAGAAAGCTTCGATTCTTAGGCAAAGAGATTGATTCCCTGACACCGGAGCAGGAAGCGTATTTAAACAGTTCAGCAATTTAAATCCTTATTTCAAAAATACCGCTTGCACAAAACATTATTCTGTGCAAACGGTATTTTCGCTTTGACCTATCAAATAGTATTCAATTTCCAAATATCTTTATTGTACTGCTCTATCGTTCTGTCCGACGAGAAAAATCCTGCCTTGCTGATATTGACAAGCATTTTCCTTGCCCATGCTTTTCGATCCTCATAATCCAAAAGCATCTCATCCTTTTTCACGCAGTAAGCCTCCCAGTCCGGAAACGTCATAAACCAGTCTTTATTCAGCAATTCATGATAAAGCCTCTCAAGGTTTTCCCTGCGCCCGACAGCCATCATCTCACCGCTGACAATGAAATCCACCGCCTGCTTTAGCTTCTCGTTTTCCTCATAATATTTTCGCGAAACATAATCGCCTCTCCGGTAACGACCAATCACCTGATCCGAACTCTCTCCAAAAATATAAATATTATCCTCTCCCACAAGCTCGGCAATTTCCACGTTCGCGCCGTCCATCGTACCGATTGCGACAGCGCCGTTTAACATAAATTTCATATTGGAAGTACCCGACGCTTCCTTGGATGCAAGCGAAATCTGTTCGTGAATATCGGCTGCCGGAATCATTTTCTCCGCCAGCGTGACATTATAATTTTCTACCATGACAACCTTTAAATACGGACTCACCTGCGGGTCATGGTCAATCAGCTGCCTGAGGCATAGAATCAGATGTATAATATCCTTTGCAATCGTATAGGCCGGGGCCGCCTTTGCACCGAACATCACCGTAATCGGTCTGACCGGTTTCTTTCCTGACTTAATTTCAAAATATTTCCGAATCACGTAAAGCGCATTCATCTGCTGACGCTTATATTCGTGAAGACGCTTAATCTGAATATCAAATACGGCATTCTCATCAAGCTCAATATTCTGCGTACGTTTCAAGTATTCCTTGAGCTCCCGCTTCTTTTCGGCCTTTACGGCAAGCAGACGCTCAAGTGCCGCATCGTCATCCGCAAACCCTCCAAGCTTTTCAAGCTCCATCGCATCCTTCTTAAATCCTGCTCCGATCTTTTCTTCCAACAGCTCTGTAAGCTGATGATTGCTGTAAAGCAGCCAGCGGCGGAACGTAATCCCGTTTGTCTTATTATTAAATTTCTCCGGATAAATCCGGTAAAAATTATGCAGCTCCGTGTTCTTTAGAATCTCCGTATGAAGGTACGCCACACCGTTTACGCTGAATCCGTAGTGAATATCCATATGCGCCATATGCACACGCTTTTCGCCGTCAATAATATATAACGACGCGTCTTCATGCTTTGCCGCAATCCGATTATGCAGCTCATAAATTATCGGCACCAGCTGCGGAACCACTTTCTCCAAATATGCCAGCGGCCATTTCTCCAACGCCTCCGCTAAAATTGTATGATTCGTATAGGCACACGTTTTTGACACAATTCCTATCGCCTCATCAATGCCAATCCCCCGCTCCATCAAAAGCCGGATCAGCTCCGGAATTACCATGGAAGGATGCGTATCATTAATCTGTATCACTGCATAGTCGTAAAGATCGTGCAGCGTACAGCCTCTTTGGACGGCTTCATCAAGAATCAGCCTTGCAGCATTGCTCACCATAAAATACTGCTGGTACACCCGCAGCAGGCGTCCCTTCTCATCACTGTCATCCGGATATAAAAATAAAGTCAGGTTCTTTGCTATATCCTCTTTATTAAAATTAATCCCCTCTCCGACAATGCCCTCATCAACGGTCTCCAGATCAAATAGATGCAGCTTATTGGTACGATTTTCATAACCAATCACATCAATGTCGTACAGACGCGACGTCACACGAAAGCCGCCGAATGAAATCTGATAACAGGTGTCCGTTGGCGTCAGCCAGCTTTGAGATTCTATCCACGGATTTGTCGTCTCTTTCTGCAGATTATTCTCAAACACCTGCTTAAACAGACCGTAATGATAGTTGAGTCCCACACCGTCGCCGTTGAGTCCAAGCGTTGCAATAGAATCCAAAAAACACGCGGCAAGTCTTCCAAGTCCCCCGTTTCCGAGAGACGGCTCCGGCTCAATCTCCTCAATAACGCCAAGATCTTTGCCGTTCGCTGCAAGAAGCTCTTTTATCTCCTCATAAATTCCCAGATTGATCAGATTATTGGAGAGAAGCTTTCCTATCAGAAACTCAGCGGATATATAATACAGTTTTTTCTTCTCGCTGCCACGCTCCTTCCCCGCCGCTGCCTGTTTCACCAAATCAAGCAGCGCAAAATACAACTCCTCATCGGAACACTGCGCAATGTCCCTGCCATACTTTTTTGCTACGATCTCTTTCAAATCCATTTTCTCTTCCTCCATCTCGATTTTCGCTCAGCTCACATTTCATACATAGTAACGGTTCAGATAAGTTGTTCTATTACTGTTTGTATCACGTATTATCTTATATTTTGCCTGTTCTTTCTTGTCATATTCCGGCAAAAAGTAGTACAATACTATCATATGTTACATTTGGAGGAAACGTTTTATGAACATACTTGAATATGAAAATTATCACGAACAAAAATCCCACGGCTCCGAGCTTTTCCCCTACACTACTTATCTTTGTTCTATTCCCCTTGATTTCTCATCGGTCCCGGCCCACTGGCATGATGAAATGGAAATCGTCTATGTCAAAAAGGGAAGCATGACCGTAAACATTGACTTTACCGACTACCACGCCTGTGCGGGAAGTATTCTCTTTATCATTCCGGGGCAGATACATTCCATGGAACAGTATTCGCCATCCTCAGCCGAATACGAAACGATTCTTTTTAAACCGGAAATACTGATTGCCCAAAAAGCAGATATCTGCAGCGATTACTTTTACGACCTTTTAGACGGCACAATCCGAATTCCTTCTCACCTGACCCCGGACATGCCTTTCTACCATGAAATTTCCTCCTGCATTGACGGCACGGACGAAATCTGTCGTACATGTCCAAACGCTTACCAGCTGTTTGTCAAGGGTCAGCTCCATATTATGTTTTTTACGCTTTTCTCCAAGTGCGCCGAAGCGGAAGGCCGTCCGATAGACCAAAAGTCTCTCATAAGAATAAAGTCTATTATCAAATTTATCGAAAACAACTATATGGAAAAAATAACGATAGAGGATATGGCCAATCTTGTCTCTCTCAGCCAGTCCCATTTTATGAAATTTTTTAAGAACACGATGGGTATGCCCTTTGTTGAATATCTGAACCATTACCGGCTGACCATGGCGTCAAGGCTCCTCATCTCCTCCGACTCCACAATCCTAGATATTGCCTCTGAGGCAGGATTTGACAATCTCTCTTATTTTAACCGGCTGTTTAAAAAGAGGTTCAAAATGACACCAAAAGAATTTCGCAAACGCTCTTCAAAAGAATAGATTTCCTGCAACAGTTCAGCCATGGCTGAACTGTTGCGATTTCTTAGCTATCAATGTCGTTTCCGGTTGATTTTCTTTCCCTTTCATACTATAATTCTATCTTAGAGCTAATATAAATTATGGCAGACTGCCGCCGCGCCGGAGAAGGGAGATTTCCGATATGAATAACGATTTTTCTATCCTTTTAGTAGAAGATGATGCAAGAGAATGCGAGGATATGAAAAACTATATAAATACGCTTGACCATATCAGGCTCACGGGAATTACAAACAGCTCCGACGATGCCATTGCCTCTGTAAAAAAGGACCTTCCCGATGCAGTAATTCTTGATTTAGAACTACATCGCGGAGGCGGCGACGGCCTGCTTTTTCTGGCAAATTTAAAGCTTCTGCGCTTAAAAAGAACGCCTTATATCCTAATTACAACCAATAATCCCAGCAAAATTGTCCATAAGGCTGCCAGAGAGGCCGGGGCAGATTTTATTTTTACAAAATTCCAAAATGATTACTCTGCGCAGCGCGTCATCGAACATCTTCTTCAGATACGCGAACTTACCTCCCACCACATTTTTTCCGCGCATCCCGTATCTTCGGAGTCATCCATACAACGAGAGAAACGAATGCTTGAACGCATCCAGCATGAATTAAACTTAGTCGGCATCAGTCCAAAGGTTGTAGGCTACAAATACCTGACAGACGCCATCCTTTTGACCATTCAGCAGACCGACACAAACCTTTATCGGATACTCGGTGAGAAGTATAAAAAAAGCGACGCAAGCATTCAGCGTGCAATGCAGAACGCAATCAACCGCACATGGCGAATGTCTGATCCCGACGATCTGTTAATGTATTATACCGCCAGAATCTCCTCCGAAAAGGGTTGTCCGACGATTATGGAATTTATATTCTATTATGCAAATAAACTGAGAAACGAATTCTAGTGTCTTGTCTCGTTGATATCTGATAAAATCGCGCAGGATATTCGCGCATCTGTAAGGCGAATTTTCGACGGCGCAGCGGTGGCTACGACTAGAAAATCCAACGAAACAGATGTGTGAATAGACAAGTGAGTTTGACCAATTATCAACGAGACAAGACACTAGTACAACGAATATTAAGTAATTGACAGTTATAAAGAACCCCCGTCCTTTGCCGCTTTATATGTCAATGACCTTATCTACTGCTTTATTAGCATAATATACGTTTCCGGATAAAAGGAAGTTATTGCAATTTGTATTGTCGTAGCTATATTCAAAATCCAGTGGCCTGTCATAATATGAGAAACAGAGCTTCCCCTATAATATTGGAAGCATATCCATATTGTTAAAGGAAAAAAAGACAAAAAACGATATGTCATAATTTCATATCAAGTGTCATAGGAATAAAACTATGTTGTAAGGCATAGAAAAATGCGGGGATTAAAATAGCCGCCCATTTTGAAGTGAAGCTGTTTACTCCATATCCTAAATATACTCCGTCCTCTGCAATTGTCGTTGTTAGTGGAAGTATAAATATATTTAATATAGCAAGATGAGGGGGGATAGGCGCTACCATCATTGGTGCAAAATATGGAAACTTACCATAACAAAGTCCACCCGCTAAATACATTCCGCCTATGCCTATCAACAACATTATGACAATAAACAGAAATCCTCTAAAAATGCTTTTTTTGCTTTTTTTGTAATGTATCATTTCACGATACGTTGTGTTGTTACGTCTGCAAATACTCCATAAAATAACGATTGTAACAATGTTAACCACCGATGCAACCATTGTCCACCAATGCATAATTTCTGTCAAATTTCTTTGGGTAATTATGCTGCAAAAAGAATATGCGGCTATAAATAGCAAACACCGCATTGGTAAAAGAAACCATATTTTTTGATTATATTTCATTGGCAGCGCCTTCCTTAGTATCCATCCCATGTAAAAGCATTGTTACTGTGTCATAAATAAATAAATCCCGTTCGGCTTTGGAATATAAATCATATCCTAAAATTTCTTTCGCAATATTTTTGGCAAGAAAGGCTACTTGCATAGCAGAAACAAGAATAAATACAAGTAATTTTTTTGCTTCTTCATTTTTCTTATCTCTAATTGCAAAAACAAACCCCTTTTGTGTATAAACGGAATTACTATTTGCTAAATAATTTTGCATATCACTTAAAATGGATATATTGGCAATCGCTTGATTTTCAAAAAGAAAATCAAAGGTTTGGCTTGCCCAAGATATTAAACGGGTTTTATCGGATAATCCATCCGTTTTAGTGAAATCTGTTATCTCCGGCGTAAACTCTGTCAACACCTTATTTATTATCCTTTGTACACATTCTGTTATAAGATTTTCTTTACTTCCAAAAAAGTAATTGATTGAACCTAATCCAATGTCAGCCCTTTCAGCGATTAAACGTGAGGTTATTTTTTTTGTGTCACCATTGTACTCTTTAAGTAAATCAGTGGTAATTTCGATTATATGATTTTTAGTTTTTTCGTTATCACTCATAACGTTCCTCCTCTGAACAACGTTCACAAACATTATAGTGAACATCGTTCAGAAAGTCAATAAGATTTTACAATTTTTCATCCAATTCGTAGCAGTTCAGATAAGCTGCCACTACTGTGTAACAAAGGAATAAAATAGAATCCTGCTTTGCATGATTCCCCGCCTGCGGCGGGCCGCATATGCGGTATTTTTCCTCTCCGCCGCATGGCGATCCTGCCCGGAGGGCTTTTTATATCATAGGAAAGTCATATTCTTTAACACTTCGCAACAACAAGGTCTTTCCTACGATGATTCGGGTGTCAAAAGGTTGTGAAAAAAGTTTTTATTGGCAGTTTGCACAA
>CANOCV010000065.1 GCA_947564465.1 uncultured Roseburia sp.
AAAGAATCAACGGGTTACGATCTGCGGGAACTGGAAAGAAAAGACGGGCAGTTTCAATATCAAAATAAATGGTTTTGTCGGTAAAAAGCCGATTGATCAGAGGCTGGTCTATCGGAAATGAAAGCTCTTTGTAGGTTACTTGCATGAAAAAACTCCTTTTATTGGTAATTTATTGCAGTATGTCATATACATAATAAAAAGTATAAATTGTATGTAAAAAAAGTACAAGAATTTTAGCGAAAAATGTTTCTTTTATGGAGAATTGTGCTATAATCAAAACAAGTGTTTTTTCACAGGATTACAACACAAACGAATAAAAAAGAATAGAAAGTGAGGCACAAAAAATGGGTTTACTGACATTTAAAGGTGGCGTCCATCCCGCAGAGGGAAAGGAATTATCAAAGGATAAGCCGACGCGTGTATTACAACCCAAGGGCGAATTGGTATTTCCGTTATCTCAGCATATCGGAGCCCCGGCCAAACCGATTGTGACGGTAGGTGACACTGTGTTGAGAGGTCAGATCATTGCAGAGGCAGGCGGATTCGTATCCTCGCCGATTGCTTCTTCTGTTTCAGGGACCGTGAAGGCAATTGAGCCGCGGCGTGTTCCGACCGGCGACATGGTGAACTCCATCGTAATTGAGAGCGACGGAGCATTTCGTGAGACGGAGTATCAGGCGGCGGATGTGGACGCACTCTCGAACGATGAGATTATTGCAAGGGTTCAAAACGCCGGAGTGGTCGGAATGGGAGGCGCAGGGTTCCCGACACATGTGAAATTATCTCCGAAGGATCCGGGGAAAATAGAATTTGTTATTGTCAACGGCGCGGAGTGTGAGCCGTATTTGACTTCGGATTACCGCATTATGCTTGATGAGCCGGAGAAGATTGTGGAAGGCCTTAGGATTATGCTAAAGCTGTTTGACAATGCAAAAGGAATTATTGCAATTGAAAATAATAAGCCTGAATGCATTGCAAAGCTTAAAGAGCTGACGGCAAATGAGTCACGCATAGAGGTTGCGGAGCTTCTGACAAAATATCCGCAGGGAGGAGAGCGGCAGCTTATTTATGCCGTGACAAAGCGTTCTATCAATTCAAGTATGCTTCCGGCTGACGCCGGCTGTATTGTTGACAACGTAGAGACTGTCGTATCCGTTTACAATGCGGTGAAGCTTGGCAAGCCGGTAATGAACCGTGTTTTTACGGTAACAGGCGACGCGGTGAATGATCCCTGCAATTTTGAATTTTATATGGGAACAAGTTTTAAGGAACTCTTGGATGCCGCAGGCGGTTTCAGAGAGCAGCCGGAAAAGATTATTTCCGGTGGTCCAATGATGGGATTTGCGCTTTTTAGTCTGGATGTTCCTACGACGAAGACTACTTCCGCGCTTTTGTGTATGACAAGAGATGAGGTTGCGGCGGCGGATTTGGAGGCGACAGCCTGCATTAACTGCGGGAGATGTGTGGAAGCCTGTCCGGAGCAGATTGTACCGTCAAAGCTGTCTAAGTTTGCGCAGCACGGCGATAAGGAGTCGTTTGAAAAGTGGCACGGCATGGAGTGTGTAGAGTGCGGCAGCTGCAGCTTTATCTGTCCTGCAAAGCGTCAGTTAGCGCAGTATATCAAGACGATGAAAAAACAGATTCTTGCGGACCGCAGAAAAAAATAAAATACTTCAGAATGATAACGAAACTTTAAGAAAGAGGTGGATTACTGTGAGTGAGTTATACAATGTATCATCATCACCGCATGTACGTTCCAAAGATACGACGGGCAGAATTATGCTTTATGTGATTATCGCGTTGCTGCCTACAAGTATATTTGGAATTTATAATTTTGGTTACAAGGCGCTTGTGTTGATTCTCGTTACGATTGCAAGCTGCGTTGTTTCCGAATGGGTATACAACAAAATCGTACATAAAAAAAATACTTTGGGGGATTTAAGCGCAGTTGTGACGGGACTTCTCCTTGCGTTAAATCTTCCGGCGACATTGCCGTGGTGGCAGGCTGTAATCGGAGGTGCGTTTGCGATTCTGGTTGTAAAGTGCCTGTTTGGCGGACTGGGACAGAATTTTATGAATCCGGCGCTCGGTGCGAGATGCTTTCTTTTGATTGCCTTTGCCGCGAATATGACGAACTTCACAATTGACGCGTATTCCGGAGCTACGCCGCTTGCGGCGCTTCGAAACGGAGAGGCTGTCAATACGATGGATATGCTGATTGGAAAAACGGCAGGTACAATCGGTGAGACTTGTACGGTTGCGATTTTAATCGGTGCAATTTTCCTGATTTTAATGGGAGTGATTGATCTTCGGATTCCGGGGACTTATATTGTGACCTTTGTGATTTTTATGATTATATTTGGCGGACACGGACTGGATTCGAATTATATTGTCGCACAGCTGTGTGGCGGCGGATTGATGCTCGGCGCATTTTTTATGGCGACTGATTACGTGACTTCCCCGATCACACCGAACGGGCAGATTTTATTTGGAGTCTGTCTGGGTGTCCTTACAGGATTATTCCGTACATTTGGAGCGAATGCGGAGGGTGTTTCTTTTGCAATTATTTTAAGCAACCTGCTTGTTCCTATGATTGAAAAAATTACGATTCCAAAAGCTTTTGGACAGGTAAAGGAGGGAAAAAAGCATGAATAAGAAAATTGTGCATGACGCATTAATTTTAACTGCATTTACCCTGGTGCTTGGACTGGCGCTTGGTTTTGTCTATGGGATCACGAAAGGCCCGATTGCCGAGGCGGATGAAGCGGCGGCGCAGGCCGCGTATCAGCAGGTGTTTGCCGACGCCGACAGCTTTGAGGCATATGCGGCTTTCGATAAGGATGCGGCAGCCAAATTGATGGAAGAGAACGGATACAATGATGAGATTACAGATGTTCAGACCGCAAAGGATAAGAGCGGCAATGACTTAGGATATGTCATTACGGTTATGGCAAAGGACGGAAGTCAGGCGAACATCACATTTTCCGTGGGAATTGCAAATGACGGTACGGTGAACGGATATTCCATCACAAGCATTGCGGAGACGCCGGGACTTGGCGATAAGGCGAAAACCGAAGATTTTTCCGATCAGTTTAAGGGAAAACAGGTAGAGGATTTTACGGTTGTGAAGTCCGAGCCGGCTGCGGACAATGAAATTGAGTCTATTTCCGGTGCGACAATTACATCAAAGGCAATGACAAACGGTGTAAATGCATGTATCACATACTTCCGGAATATGTTGGAAGGAGGTGCAGATTAATGAACAAATACTTAGAGCGTTTATATAACGGTATTATCAAAGAAAATCCTACCTTTGTGCTGATGCTTGGTATGTGTCCGACGCTTGCCGTCACTACGGGCGCAATGAACGGGCTTGGAATGGGACTTTCCACTACGGTTGTATTGATTCTTTCCAATCTTTTGATATCGGCATTCCGCAAAGTGATTCCGAACGGTGTCAGAATGCCGGCATATATCGTCATTGTGGCATCACTTGTTACGGTAGTAGAATTTGTTATGAAGGCGTATACGCCGTCACTGGCAGCTCAGCTTGGCGTATATATTCCTCTTATTGTTGTAAACTGTATTATTTTAGGCCGTGCAGAGAGCTATGCCTCCAAAAATCCGGTGCTGCCGTCTGTTTTTGACGGTCTGGGCATGGGACTTGGGTTTACTTTCGGTCTTACCTGTATCGGTATTATCCGTGAGATCTTAGGCGCCGGACAGTTATTCGGCTATCAGGTGCTCTCTCTTGATTGGTTTACCCCGATTACAATTTTCGTAATGGCACCGGGAGCATTTCTTGTGCTCGCCGTTTTAGTGGCAATTATGAATATTGTGAGAGAGAAGATGGAAGCGAAGGGCAAGCCGCTTGCTTCGCCGTCGGGATGCTTAACGGGTGATTGTGCAAGCTGCGGTCAGTCCTCACTTTGCACCGGAAGAAAAGATACGGCAAAAACGGAATAGGAGGATAGATACGGATGAAAACATTATTATTGATTGCAATCGGTTCTGCGATTGTAAATAACGTGGTATTAAGCCAGTTCCTGGGTATCTGTCCGTTTTTAGGAGTTTCCAAGAAGACAGAGACAGCAGCGGGAATGGGGGGAGCCGTAATCTTCGTTATTACGATAGCTTCCTTTGTAACGTCATTAATTTATAAGTTTATACTGACGCCGACGGATACGCAGTATCTGCAGACGATTGTGTTTATCCTTGTCATTGCTGCTCTGGTACAGTTTGTAGAGATGTTTTTGAAGAAATCAATTCCGTCTCTGTATCAGAGTTTGGGTGTCTACTTACCGCTTATCACGACAAACTGTGCGGTGCTTGGCGTAGCGCTTACCAATGTGACAAAGGAGTATGATATTTTAACAGGTGTTGTAAATGGTTTTGCAACGGCAGTCGGATTTTTTATTGCCATTACGATTATGGCGGGAGTCCGTGAAAAAATTGAATATAACGATATCCCGAAACCATTTCAGGGTACGGCGATTGTGTTGATTACGGCGTGCCTGATGTCAATTGCGTTTATGGGATTCTCGGGAATGATTTAGGAGGAAAAAGAAAATGGATGTAGTTGCAATTATTATTGCAGCCGTCATTGTCGGCGGCGTAGGACTTTTTATCGGATTTTTCCTCGGAATCTCGGGAGAAAAATTTAAAGTAGAAGTGGATGAGAGAGAAGAAGCTATTTTAGGCGTGCTTCCGGGCAATAACTGCGGAGGCTGCGGATATGCAGGTTGTTCCGGACTTGCGGCTGCGATCGTTAAGGGAGAAGCTCCGGTCGGCGGATGTCCGGTTGGAGGTACTCCGGTAAGCGAGAAGGTCGGCGAGATTATGGGGATTGCAGCCGGAGAAAGTACCCGTATGACGGCATTTGTCAAGTGCGCCGGAAATTGTGAAAAAGCGAATCAGGATTATCATTATAACGGCATTGAGGACTGCGCGGCGCAGGCATTTGTTCCGGGAGGCGGTGCAAAGGCATGTAATTACGGATGCCTTGGCTACGGAAGCTGTGTAAAGGCATGTCCGTTTGATGCGATTCATATCGTGGATGGGATTGCGCTGGTGGATAAGGAGGCATGCAAGGCGTGCGGAAAATGCGTGGCTGCGTGTCCGAAGAATCTGATCGAGCTTGTGCCGTATGAAGCGAAGCATTTCGTACAGTGCAGTTCCAAAGACAAGGGCAAGGACGTTATGAAAGCGTGCTCTGTCGGCTGTATTGGCTGTCATTTATGTGAGAAGAACTGTAAGTTTGATGCAGTGCATGTGATAGACAATATCGCATATATTGACCAAAGTAAGTGCAGCGGCTGCGGTGTCTGTGCGGAAAAATGCCCGAAGAAGATTATCCTGTAAATTCTAAAATATGCAGTACAAAATAGCTTAGAGAAAAATGTGCTCAATAAAAACAGTCTCTGATAGAAATCTCACATTTCTATGGGGGCTGTTTTTGTATAAAAAATGGTTGTTTTAGAAAAGAGGGATGAAATTGAGAAAATTTTTGGGAAAGTATATAGGAAATAAACGGTTTTATAAAATGGTATTGCTTGTGGCAGTTCCGATTATGATTCAAAACGGTATTACAAATCTTGTCAGTCTGCTTGACAATATTATGGTGGGACGTGTCGGAACAGAGCAGATGTCCGGTGTGGCGATTGTGAATCAGCTGATGCTTGTTTACAATATCGGAATTTTCGGTGCAGTATCCGGCGCCGGAATTTTTGGCGCACAGTTTTACGGAAAAGGTGATCATGAGGGGGTGCGGTTTGCATTTCGATTTAAAATGATTATTTGTCTGGTTTTGGCAATGATTGCAATTGGGGCATTGTCGTTGTTCGGCGGAAATTTGGTTCAGCTTTTTCTACATGACGGAAGCGGAGCCGGAGATATTGACATGACTTTAAAATATGCGAAGGAATATCTCTATGTCGTTATGCCGGGAATGATTCCCTATGCCATATCACAGGCATATGCACAGACCCTCAGGGAAACGGGGGAAACCATTCTTCCGATGAAGGCAGGAATTGCGGCTGTGTTTGTCAATCTTGTTTTTGACTATGCGATGATTTTTGGTAAGTTCGGTTTTCCGGCTCTTGGCGTTGCCGGGGCGGCAGCGGCGACAGTGCTTTCCAGAATTGTGGAGTGTGTAATTGTGGTCTGGTGGACGCATGCGAAGAAGGATAAAAATGTGTTTATCAACCATGCCTATCAAAGCTTGTATGTTCCCGGCAGTCTGATTCGTCAAATTATCGTAAAAGGAATGCCGCTTTTGATGAATGAAATTATGTGGGCGGCAGGAATGGCATTTTTGACGCAGACATACTCCAACCGCGGGCTTGCGGTAGTTGCGGGACTTAATATATCCGGCACGGTATCCAATCTGTTTAATGTGGTATTTATTGCAATGGGAAGTGCGATTGCAATTATTGTGGGACAGATGCTCGGAGCCGGGAGGATGGAAGAAGCGGTTGATACCGATCGGAAAATGATTGCATTTTCCGTATTCAGCTGTCTGGTAATCGGAAGCTGTATGTTTGTGATTGCACCGCTGTTTCCAAGAATTTACAACACGACGGAGGTTGTAAGAGGCCTGGCGGCGGATTTTATATGTGTCGCTTCTGCCTGTATGCCATTGTATGCATTTACCCATGCGGCGTATTTTACCTTGCGTTCCGGCGGCAAGACGCTGGTAACCTTCTTGTTTGACAGCGTATTTGTCTGGCTGGTTTGTATACCGCTCGCATGGACCTTAGTGCATAAGACAGCGCTTCCGATTTTTTATGTTTATCTCATTTGCCAGCTGACGGAGCTTGTGAAGTGTACGATTGGGTTTATTTTAGTCAAAAAGAGAGTTTGGGTGAATAATGTGGTAGGATCATAAATTGAGTTCTTTAGATTGAGATTCCCTATTCTATTATGGAATAGGGAATCTCTGTTCCCATACCGGAAGACATATGAAGCTGATAGTCATCTGTGATGAAGACGGCTTCCACATTTTCCAGCGATTCAATCAGTTTCATGCCATCCGTCAGGCCAAGGGCAAAGCAGGTGGTGCTTAGGCCGTCGCCGTCTACGGAGTTTTTACAGATTATGGTGACGCCAAGCAGACCGTTGTCGTAAGGATATCCCGTTGAGATATCTAAAATGTGGTGATATATTTTGTCATCTACGGTAAAACAGCGCTCGTATGTACCGGAGCTTACGACTGTCTGATCGGTAATTTCCACAGTAAAGAGAAGCGTCCCGTCTTCGGCAAACGGTTTTTGGATTCCGATGTTGTAAGGGCCGTCTTCTTTTTCACCGATTGTGAGGACATTTCCGCCGAGATTGATAATTCCGGCTGTCACCCCGTTTTCGTTCAGGTATTCTTTCATTTTATCAGCGATATATCCCTTGGCGATTCCGCCCAAATCAATAGCCGCTTGCGGGTTTTTCAAAGTCACTTCATTTCCGTTTATTTCAACGTTCCGGTAGTCTATGGTGTCAACAGCCTTTTTTATATCGCTATCGTTCGGGATTTCCCCTTCATTTTCAGAAAAATTCCAAAGAGCGGAAAGCTTTCGGATGGTCACGTCAAAGCGTCCATTGCTTAAATCACCGTAGAACAATCCTTTTTTTAGTAAAGTTATTGTTTCAGGGTCAACTGTGACTGTTTTCCCTTTTGCAGCGTTAATTTTTGAAATGTCACTTGTATCAATTGTTGTGCTAAAAAGATTTTCATATTTTTTTGCAAGCTCAAAGCAGCCGGTCAGCAAGTCTTCCTGTGTGTTGTCATAGAGTGTGACTGTAATAATGGTATCAAAATAGAAGTCGGATTTTGAGATTCTCTCATTGGCAGGCTGTTTGCAGCCGGACAACAGAAGCGTAAAAATCAAGACAAGGGACGCTGTTTTTGTGAGATGAATGGATTGGAAATGAAAAAATTTCTGCATCATGAACTCCTTTCTACGATGAATAATCGTAAACTATTATATCGGAATTATATTTTGTTTACAACCGGAAGACTTGATTTAGAAAAAATTCACAAATTCGTATCTTGTCAATGCAGAAGGCGGATGTTATACTGAGAATAATTCAGAAGGTTGTTGTTTTTTCTATGCGGCATAGCCGTGTCTGGTTTTCAAGATGCATTTTTTCAATCACAAAAGGAGTGTGGTATAGTGACATTAACGAATGAAGATTTATTGGCACTCTCTCAATTATTGGATACGAAACTTCAAACAGGCTTGCAGCCTATAAAAAATGACGTGCAAGAGCTTAAAAATGACGTACAAGTGCTTAAGGGCGAAATGCAGGATGTGAAACAGAGAGTACGAAGTATAGAGGTTCATCTTGAAAATGTTACCGATAAAAATATACAATTATTAGCAGAGAACTATATGCCGGCGGCAAAGCGGTATGAGAAGGAAGCAGAAAAAATAGAGATGATGCAGCAAGAAATTGATATCCCAAAAAGTGTGGTTTCTGAACACAGCGATAAATTGCAAAAGATATCATAAATAGTTGCTTTTTTATGTAACGGTTCAGACAGATCTGTGCATTCACTGCACAGATCATACGAATGTGATTTGGAGTGCAAATTTTCATTGCCAAGTGCAATTTTTAATGGAGTTTGCAGACATCAACCCAGTCTACAAAGTTTGAGTAACATTCCAATTCTTCCAAAGTAAGCTCAATTGCGCTGTTTGCACTGCCGCACGCAGGGAAGACGGTCTGAAAACGTTTTAGCGATACATCCAGATATGTTTCTATCCCAGCGTTTAGGGCAAATGGACAAACACCGCCCACGGCATGTCCGATTAGGGGTTCTGCCTCTTCTAAAGATAGCATTTTGGCTTTAGTCCCAAATCTTGCCTTATACTTTGCGTTATCGATTTTAGCATCGCCTGCAGCCACAATCAGTACGACTTTTTCGTTGACATGGAAGGATAATGTTTTTGCGATACGGCATTCTTCACAGCCCAGCGCTTTTGCAGCGAGCGGAACCGTTGCGCTCGAAATTTCCAGTTCCTGTATTCGGTTATCAATTCCCTTTGTCTTAAAATATTCTTTTACACGTTCCAATGACATCTTGTATACCTCCCAAATTTTCTATCTATTATATTTTTTATCGATAAAATATGGTGTTATAAATACTGCAAATATTCTTGTATGGATTTAAATATGCGTGCGGAATATTTGCATCAAAGCGGATCGCCTGTTTCTCGTTTAAAGAGATCTTTGTCTCATTTAAAAGCAGATCCAGATTGCCATGAATGACAAAAATATATTCCTCAACACCGTCGTTGTGTTTGTCAGAATGATGTCTGCAGCCGGAGTCAAATTCAATATAAAAGACTTCACAGCTGCGGGTGGGGTCAAATGCAAAAAGTGTATATGCCCTCATGGCGCCGTTTTCTTCCGGTATCATATCCTGTCTGTTCCAGTCAACAATTTTGTATTCCGTATGATCTTCCTGCAAAAAGGAAGAGAAGGGAATTTTTAAGCCTGTTGCGATTTTCCACAGTGTGTTTACTGTCGGTGAGGACATGCCTCTTTCAATCTGCCCGAGCATAGGTTTGCTGACACCCGTCAACACTGCGGCATCATCTAATGTCATATTTCTGCCTTGGCGTATACTTTTAAGCCGCTGTCCAATATTAATCATATTTAAATTAAATCTCCTTTGTGCTTGATAGCATATATAAATATAATATAACATATAAAAAGCGTATCATCAAGTATATTATTATGCAAAAAAATAATGATTTTTCTGTAAAGATGTGGTACAATGGCGCTGATGCATGGCCGGTTCATCAATTTTCAAAGAAAGTGAGGGCAGAAGGATGGAAGCGAAATTAAGAGAGAGGTTAAAGCATAAAAGAAGAATTGTCGTAAAAATCGGTTCCTCCTCATTGCAGCACCAAGAGACCGGAAATCTTGATTTTCTGAAAATGGAGCGTCTTGTGCGTGAACTGACAGATCTTAGAAATCAGGGCATGGATGTCTGTCTGGTCAGTTCAGGGGCGATTGCCGTAGGCAGACAGTCGATCGGTCTTAAGGAACGTCCCACGGATACATCGACAAAGCAAGCCTGCGCTGCCGTCGGGCAGGCAAGACTGATGATGACATATCAGAAAATGTTTTCGGAATACCATCAGACTGCCGGACAGGTTCTTATGACAAAGAATACTATGCGTGACAATGTGTCGAGGAAAAATGCGCAAAACACATTTGAGGAGTTGTTCCGTCTTGGCGTAATACCGATTGTCAACGAGAATGATACAGTGTCTACCTATGAGATCCATTTTGGTGATAACGATTCGCTGTCGGCAATTGTGGCATCGCTGATTGGCGCAGATTTGTTGATTCTACTTTCGGATATTGACGGATTGTTTACGGATGACCCTCATAAAAATAAAGATGCGAAGCTCATTCCGTTTGTCGAAGAATTGGATGGGCAGATTTTACATATGGCGAAGGAGACGACGGGAAGCGATGTCGGGACTGGCGGTATGGCGACAAAGCTGACGGCGGCGAAGATTGCTACGGAATCCGGCGCGGACATGATTATTGCGAACGGAAAAGATGTCGGAGTGATTCACCGGATTTTTGAAGGAAAAATGATAGGGACGTTTTTTTTGGCGCATAGAAATGATGACTTCTATATTGCCGATTTTATTGAGGAGAGCATGGATTTTTAAATGGCAAAACAGGAGAAAATTGTATGATAATGGAAGAAAAGATAGCAAGAATCAATGAATTATATAAAAAATCAAAGACAATGGAAGGTCTTAACGAGGCCGAAAAGGAAGAACAGGCGCAGCTGCGCAGAGAATATATTGAAGCAGTGAAAAAGAATCTTCAGGGACAGTTAAATAATATTGATATCAAAAATCCCGATGGAAGCATTGAGAATCTTGGTGAAAAACATGGAAACAAAAAATGAGCTGCGTATAAAGCATAAAAAATTAAGAAGTGAGATCAACAGGGAGCAAAGAGAAGCGTTGTCAACGGAAATCTGCAGTCACATTTTGGGCAGCAGTCTGTATCAGCAGGCGGGCATGATATATGCCTATTATCCTTTAGGGCAGGAGGTTTCTTTGCTTCCGCTCATCAGAGATGCCCTTATACATAGAAAAAAGATTGCTTTTCCGAAGGTCCATGAAAATGAAATGGACTTTTATACGGTGGAAAGCCTTGATGAATTTAAGGAAGGGCATTTTCATGTAATGGAACCTTTCACGGATAACCGTGTTGTACCAGGGAGCGATACTCTTGTGCTGACACCGGGTGTGGTTTTTGATATGGACGGAAACAGAATCGGATACGGTAAAGGATATTATGACAGATATTTGAGAAGATATTCGGATTTGGCTGCAATGGGTGTTGCGTATGAAGCGCAGGTGGAGGAAACTTTTGAAGCTGAGTCGGGGGATGTAAAAATGGATTATCTTGTAACTGAGCTGGGTATACGCAAGATCGGAGAATAAAAATATTGTGTCGGGAGGATTTTTAAATGGAATTAATACAGATAGGGGAACTGGCAAGGGAAGCGAAAAGTATCATGAGCACCTTGGATACCGAAAGAAAAAATAATGTTTTGCTCTTGGCGGCCGATCATCTTGTCAAAGATACTAAAAAGCTCTTGGCGGCAAACGAAAAAGACATGGAAAACGCAAGAGCAAATAACATGCCGCAGGGACTCCTTGACCGCCTTCTTTTAACCGAAGAGCGGATTGAACAGATGGCAGAGGGGATTCGTCAGGTGGCGGCGTTAGACGACCCGATCGGAGAAGTGATCTCGGAAAAAAAGCGGCCGAACGGACTTGTAATCGGACAAAAAAGAGTACCGCTTGGCGTCGTTGGAATGATTTATGAGGCGAGGCCGAATGTGACGGCGGATGCCTTTGCACTCTGCTTTAAAACAGGAAATGTTGTGATTTTAAAGGGCGGCAGTGACGCGCTTTATTCTAATATGGCAATTGTGGAAAGCCTTCGCGGAGCCCTGAAAGAATCAGGGATTTTACCGGGGGCAATTTCATTGATTGAAGATACAAGCCGTGAGATTACAGCGAAATTTATGAAGATGAACGATTATATCGACGTTTTGATCCCGAGAGGCGGAGCCGGACTGATTCGTGCCGTAGTGGAAAATGCAACGGTTCCGGTTATTGAAACGGGAACCGGAAATTGTCATATTTACGTGGATGAGAGCGCGGATTTTGATATGGCAATAGATATTATTTTCAATGCCAAAACCCAGCGTATCGGTGTCTGCAATGCGTGTGAATCGCTTGTCATACATAAAAATATTGTACAGAAGTTTATGCCGCTTTTGACAAAACGGTTAAAGGAAAAGAACGTAGAAATCAGAGGCGACGAAAGAGCGGTATCGTCAGCCCCAGGAATTGTGCCGGCGGCAGAGGAGGACTGGGGAATGGAATATCTGGATTACATCATATCCGTAAAAACGGTATCAGATATAGAGGAAGCGATTTCACATATTAACAAATATAATACAGGACATTCTGAGGCAATTGTCACAAGCAGTTACGAGAACGCAGAAAAATTTTTAAATGAAGTGGATGCGGCGGCTGTCTATGTAAATGCTTCTACGCGGTTTACGGATGGATTCGAATTTGGATTCGGAGCGGAAATCGGGATCAGCACGCAGAAGCTCCATGCGAGAGGGCCGATGGGACTGCTTGCATTGACAAGTACGAAATATATTATTCGGGGAAATGGACAGATTCGTCCGTAAATTAGGAAGTTTTATGGATGTATGACAGAAGGGAAAAAAGTCGAGAGAAATGTATAATGAGATTGATTTAGACAAAATAGATATAAATTCAGAGCCTCCCGCAGAAGAACCGGCCAGACAGTACTACTTTATGGCAAAGTGCCGGGAGTGGGTAAAAGATTTGAACAAAAAAACGATTGCTCACCCAAAGCCTGCGTAGTGAATATGGGCTGTCCGTTCGTGTGAGTAAACAAGATTCTGAAAAGTTATTGCAGGGCAGCGTACAAGGGAGGATTATGGAAAGAAACATAAGCGTTATCAAAGATGTGAACGGGAACAAGATTGTTATTGTGAATGACATTCGATTTAAAGGGAAAAGAAACATAGACTGGGATGAGGTTGAACAATATTTAAAACAGTATGTTGGAGAATTTATAGAAATCGCAGAGAGTAAAGAAATCATATATCTTGGCAGTGATCTTCCTGATGAATATTCTGGTTCAAATTATACTGCAAAATTAAAAGGAGCATTGGCAAAGGCAAAAGCAAATGCTGCACAAGGAATCCCAGAGATGATAGAAATTGCCCAAAATAAAAGATTTCGGGAAAATCTGGAAAGAAAACATGATAAAAATGCGAAATATGGCTGGTATCGATATGATTCCAGATTTGCAATACCAGTTTTTGATGAAAATAATGATGTTTTGCGGTATAATGTATTTCATGCAGAACTGGTGATAAGACATTCTGAGAATAGGAAACTGTATTTATACGATATCATAAACATAAAAAAAGAAACGAGCACCCCGCTTGAGCCATAAAGCTGTACGGTAAAAAACCCGCTTCTTTTCGTATATTATATGTTGGAAAGGGAAAAAAGTCAAGAGAAATGTATAATGAGATTGATTTAGACAAAATAGATATAAATTCAGAGCCTC
>CANOCV010000066.1 GCA_947564465.1 uncultured Roseburia sp.
ATATATGCAAATGCTGCTCCAAACGTTCCGGGCAGAAGAATTTCTAAGCATTCTGCTTCATAACAACACAGGTTCACGCAATCGGCTTATATTCGCCATCCATGGCTCAAATAAGCCTTTTCAAAACATCCTTGTTTTGAAATTGCTGAAATAAGACAGAACACTAAGAAATTCTAACCGCCGGAACAAGTCGCAGCTTTTCGCATGTATTTGTGCAAATTGCCAGCGTTCTTCTTGTTTACAACCTTTTGACCCCCGAATCATCATAGGAAAGTTATAAGCTTTAGCACTTCACAGCAACAACGTCTTTCCTATGATAGAATAAAGAATCCGGCTCTTCCGGATTCTCCGCCTGCGGCGGGCCGCATATGCGGCATTTTTCCTCTCCGCCGCATGGCGATCCTGCCCGGAGGGCTTTTTATATCATAGGAAGTCATAGACCTCACCTTCACAGCAACAACGTCTTTCCTATGATATAAAAAAACTCCCAGAAACCTCTGGAAGTCTTAGCTTTATTCAAAGAGCGATAGACGGGGCTCGAACCCGCGGTCTCGACCTTGGCAAGGTCGCGCGTTACCAACTACGCCACTATCGCATAAGCGGGTGATGGGAATCGAACCCACGTATCCAGCTTGGAAGGCTGGTGTTCTACCATTGAACTACACCCGCACAGTGCCTGGTTCCGGAATCGAACCAGAGACACGAGGATTTTCAGTCCTCTGCTCTACCAACTGAGCTAACCAGGCATTTCAGTTTTCACTGTCCGCCACAGCAAAATTAATTTTACACGAATTGGAAGTATATGTCAAGTTATTTTGTAAATTTTTCTTTGCTTTTGGTAACAGTCCATCCTATTAGCTAGAACAAAGAATCCGGCTCTGCCGGATTCCCCGCCTGCGGCGGGCCGCATATGCGGCATTTTTCCTCTCCGCCGCATGGCGATCCTGCCCGGAGGGCTTTTTATATCATAGGAAAGTTATAGACTTTAACACTTCACAGCAACAATGTCTTTCCTATGATATGAAAAAGCGCTGAAAGCGCCTTTGCGAATGGCGCGGCTGAACCGTTACTGCTTTTGTTACTACTCAGTAATAAGCCAGACAGCCGGAAAGCGGCGGATATCGTTCCCCGCAGCCGAAGACAACGCGGCAAATTGAAACGGTCGTTTTCATCCCGCAGAATCTTGTCTATGAGATGAAAACGACCGATTTACAACTTTTGACTAACGCTCAATACACATAGCTTCTACTTTACTTTTACAGCTACCGTGTGTTTGACATTTTTCAATTTGCTTCATCTCTCCTTGGTCTCCTTTCTTTTACAAACAATAATTTCCGCTTTTCGTAACTCTTATTTAACATCACAGTTCCTATCTTTATAACAATTTATTCTGTTTTTTGTAACATTTTTCTGATATACTGATAGAAAGAGAAAGGAGACGCCATGTCAGAATTTAAGCCGGATTCTCAGCTTTCACGAAATCTTTTTCTTCGCCGTGAATCCAAAATACCGCATCTTTCCTACGACAAAGAACTCCGCTTTTACGATGCCGTAACAAACGGAGACATAGAAAAATTAAAGCAGATTATGGTACCCTTAGACAGCAGTCAGCTCGGCCACCTTTCCAACCATCCGCTTCGAAACCAGCAATATCACCTGATCATTACGATAGCTTTAATCACACGTTTTTGTATTGAGGGAGGAATGGACGAAGAAACCGCTTACACACTAAGCGATGTAAATATTCAGAAAGTAGACTACTGTACTTCTGTCAAAGAATTGAATACGCTGCATCATGAAATTGTTTTTGACTATGCGCACCGCATGAAAAAGATTAACAGTGAAAATAATCTTTCCCCGACTGTCGTACAGTGCATCGACTATATTTACGGTCATCTCCATGAAACAATTTCCATTGAGGAGTTGGCGAAACACACCCATAGAAATGCCACTTATCTCTGCGGCATTTTCAAAAAAGAAATGCATTTGACAATCGGACACTTTATCCGCGAAAAACGCATTGAGGCTGCGGAAAATATGCTTAGATATTCCGACTATTCTTCCGTCGATATCTCGAATTATCTTGCATTCAATTCCCACAGCCACTTTATCAGCGTTTTCAAAAAACAAACAGGACTTACGCCCCGAGAATACCGAAACAGGTACTTCCGCAAAAATTGGAAATAATTTATCGGTAATTTTTCAGGAATTTGCACTGGCTACTTTTGTTCAATATGAAAGTTTATTTTTTAATGGAAGCCTTTCTGCTGATTCCTTTCTTAACAAGCAGCGTCTTATACGCTTTTAACTTTTTCTTCGGCACTTTCACGGTTGCCTTTCCGGATGTTTTTGCAAATGCCTTAGAGCCTACATTCTTTGCGGTCAGCTTTCTTGTCTTGATCGTAATCTTTGCAAGCTTCTTATCCCCAT
The DNA here is from genome assembly GCA_947564465.1 of uncultured Roseburia sp. Taxonomy (GTDB): domain Bacteria; phylum Bacillota; class Clostridia; order Lachnospirales; family Lachnospiraceae; genus Roseburia_C. The sequence continues at coordinate 2,431 of CANOCV010000066.1, forward strand.
AGAATGCTTTCGCTCCAATCTTCTTTACATTCTTTCCGATTGTGACGCTCTTCAGCTTTGTACATCCCATAAATGCGTTTGCCCCAATTGTCTCAATGTTGCTGTCCACTGTCACTTTCGTAAGTTTCTTACAGTTTTTAAACGCATTCTTCGCGATGCTTGTCACTTTATAGCTGATCCCTCCAAAATTCACAGTAGCCGGTATGGAAACGGATTTTATGTTTTTATTTGCCGGTTCTGTATATTCCGCTGTTCCGGCAGTGCCGCTCACGGAAATTACTTTGTATTTTACTCCCGTTTTCGAGTCTGTCAAAATCGTACCTGCTTTGGGCATTTCCGGCTGCTGCGTACCAGACGAGCCTCCTGATGCATTTCCGGATCCCGCAGCATCTCCTGAGCTTCCCGGTTTATTGTCCGAACCTGTTGTTTCACCTGTGTCCCCCGGTTTATTTCCGGATCCCGGCGTATCGTCCGCATCTCCAGGCTTATCTCCGGATCCCGGCGTATCGTCCGCATCTCCAGGCTTATTTCCGGATCCCGGCGTATCGTCTGCATCTCCAGGCTTATCTCCGGATCCCGGTGTATCGTCCGCATCTCCAGGTTTATCTCCGGATCCCGGTGTATCGTCCTCATCTCCGGGCTTATCTCCGGATCCCGGTGTATCGTCTGCGTCCCCAGGTTTCTGCGTGCCGTCTCCGCTCTCTGCCGAATCCTTCAATTCTTTTATTTTATTCTCTGCATCAGTTAAAACCTGATAATTTTTAACAAGTTTCTTCTGCTCCTCTGTCAGTTTACGATATGCCTCTTGTGCAGCTGTAATACTGTCTTCGCTCTCTAAAGTCACTTCTCCGATTTGGGAAATAAGGTCGTCCACAGCTTCTGCTGCCGCAAGATCGTCCTTATCTTCCGAGGTTCCCGGATCGTTCGCCGCATATGTCTCTTCACGTGTTTTATTGCACTCCGTACAGGTATAAGTGATGATTCCGTCCGCCTCTGCCGTTGCCGCTGTCGTCACTTTTCCGCCGTCCCACTTATGTTCTTCGGTTGCCGGAATCTTATCCCCTTCTTCTACCAGTATATTACAGATTTTACAATAAATATCTCCGGTGTATCCGTCCTCACCGCATGTCGCCTCTTTCACATTCCTGACCTCTGTATCTTCGTGCGGGCAGTCCCCTTTCGGAATGATTTCCGTTTTTGTTTCTCCACACACTGTACAAGTATAAGCTTTCTCTCCTTCTTCCCAGACAGTCGCTTCTTTTGTCACCTTACCGCCATCCCAGCTGTGATTGCCGGTCTTTGCAATGACGTTTCCGCTGCCCAACAACGCATTACACTCTGCGCAATACTCATCACCGGTATATCCGTCCTCATTACATGTCGCCGTTTTCATATTTCTTGTTTCCGTTCTCGCATGGATACACTCAATTTTCCATAACTGCGCATTTCCGTTTTCATCCTGATACTGTTCCACATTCGCATTGTCATCCATTGATACATTGGCAACCGTTAATAAATATCCGCTATTTCGATTCTTGATTTTGTAATAATCTCCTGCCGGAATAATGCTCCATTCCTGATTCGTATTCCCTATATACTCCCACTGATGAACATTTCCGCCAAGCTCCGTAGAGAATTCCTCCACCGTTAAGACCTTATCCGTCTTCCTGTTTTTAATCGTAAAATATCCGTTTTGCTGTTTCTCAATCGTCCACTGCTGATTTTCTGCATCATGATACATGTACTGCAAAACATTCTTTCCATTTTCACTTTCACCGCGCTCGACATCAAGCGCCTTGCCACTGTTTTTAGAAATAATCTTATACCAACCGCTTTCAAACGTAAGATCTTTCGGGGACTCCGGACCCGAATCGGAGCCTGTACCGGAGCCGGAACCGGAATCGGAACCTGTATCCGAACCGGAGCCAGAACCCGGTTCTGCCCCGGGATCCGGTGCATCGTACGCTATCCAATCATAGTATGCATATAATGGCGTTTTGCCGTCATACGGATTCAGCCAGTCATCCACACCTGTTCCCGGCCACACATTCATCATGATCTTACTTGGATGGGACGGAAAAATGTCGGTAGAAGGCGCCGTGTATACAGGCTCACCATCTACATACCATGTAATTCCACCCTCGTACCAGTTAAATCCGTAAGTATGATACTCCTCTGACGCATCAAATCCCAAATCATACCATTTCTCATGATTGCCGCGTCCATCGACATAATAGTTGAACTGTACATGCGTTGTGTCTTTTCCCAAAAACTCAATATCAATCTCATCCCATGTTGTTCCGTCAGACGGACCTGTATATGTAAAGAAAGAGGAAACGACACCATCATTTTTAATCGGTTTCATACTTACCTGGTAAAATCCATATCCGAAATATTCCTTAGTGCGATACTCTCCTCCTGTGAAATGTCCGTTTGCCGAATCAATTCTCATCTCCATGATTCCATCATTAAAAGATATGTTTCCGGGTTCCCACTTACAGTTGAACATATCCCCATTTTCCCAGTCGGCCTTATCCATCTCGTCTTGATTATCGCTATCAAAACCATTTCCATAATGTGTTTTTGTGGATGCGACCGGCGCTGCCTGTGCCTCTACCGCTCCAATCTGTATGCTGCCCAAAACCAATGCCAGCGACAGCAAGTAAACCATTATTTTTTTCATACTTATAATCCGCCTTTCTTTTTGCTCCAGTTTCATTTTTTCTAAACCCTAATGTAACATTACAATTCCCGGATTTATACCAATTTATTCTGTTTTTTATAACATTTTTCTGGTATGCCAAAAAAGAAAGGACTTACGCCCCGCGAATGCCGAAACAGGTACTTCCGCAAGAACTGGAAATAATTTATTGCAGCTACCCGGCCTTTGGCTTCACAGTTACGATTTATTGTCTTTTTTCCACGATGGATTTGCCTCTCCACTTTCCGCTTCTCCAACGATGCATTACAATAAATCCGCGGATACACTCATCCGCTGCGGTTCCCATAAAGACGCCTGCAACGCCGAGCCCTCCTACAATTCCGAACAGATAGCCTCCGGTCGCGCCAAGCCCCCACATTGTCAAAAGTCCCACAAGCAGCGGAAATACATAATCCCCCGCGGCTTTCAGGCTGCACACAAACGTCATATTCATGCAGCGTCCGATTTCAAGCACGATATCTACCAGCATAACATAGAACGCAATCTCTATGATACGCTCATTATCGGTAAACAGCCGCAGCGTATACGGCGACAAAATCCAATTGATTCCCGCAAGCGCTATCGTGATAGGAAGCGACATTTTCAGGGAATCCATCACTCTCTTGTACGCCCCGTCCTCATTGCCTGCCCCGACGAGATGCCCTGTCACAATCTGCGTCGCCATTGCCACCGAGTTTGAAAATACATTGGCAAAGGATATCAGTGAGTTACAGTAAATTCTCGCATTTACCGCATCATTCCCCATACTGTTTACAAAGGAGAGAAGCACAAGCTGATACAGGTTATAGGACATACTTTCCCCCGCCGACGGCAGTCCGATCCGTATCATCTGCAATAACATTTTTCCCGGAAACGGTATCAAAAGCTTAAGCGAAAAACGCCCGATTCCCGACCGGTAAAACACGAATATCGCAATGAACAGCGCGAACGCCCTTGCCGTGACCGTTGAGATTGCAACTCCTGTCACCCCAAAATTCAAATGCTTCAACGGTCCGTACAAAAAGATGTAATTTCCGACAATGTTAATCAGGTTCATGACAACCGATATGTACATGCCGACCTTCGTGTGTCCGTTACACCGCAGAATCTGATTCATAACATTATAGCATGCCTGAAGAAACAAAAATCCTCCGACCAAATTAATATATGAAATTGCATCCGGCATCATCTCGCCAGACACGTGGAGCAGTCCCATGCAGGGTCTTTTTGCCAGCACCAGAAGCATGCTCAATACGAATCCGAACACAAAATTCACAATCAGTACCAGTGTGTAGATCATATTCATTTTATCGTAGCGCTTTGCGCCCAAATACTGCGCCACAACGACCGCCGTTGCCGTCGAGATGATTCCAAACATCAGAATCAGAAGGTTCATCACCTGATTGGCGTTTCCGACCGCCCCCACCGCATTTTCCGAATAACGGCTTAACATCAGCGTGTCCACATTGTTCAGCAGGATATTTAAAAACATTTCCAAAAACATCGGGCCCGCCAAAATAAACAGCGATGTTTTTTCCGTGATCACTTTATTCTGTTCCATCTTTCGTAAACCCTCCTTCTGTCTTTTCTTATAAACGGTTCACTGACATCCTGCGACAACAGAATTTTATATCTGTCCGGACGCCTGTATGCATTGCCGTGCACCTCGCGTCCGCGATATTCCCTCATCTCTTCAATCGGAAAATCAGCAATAAAAATACCTTCCGATTCGTCCGCCTCTATCATCAGCGTGTCCCTGGAACCGTCATCCTGCGGTCTGTATGCAATTCCGTCGAATGCTGTTGAATGTCCGTTGCAGTCCGGCTGCATGCCCGGATAATTCACTGTTGCAATACCTACCATATTCTCATAGGCTCTTGCCCGAAGCTGTGAGATACGATTGATCTCCATTGGACATGCATTCGGGACAAGTATAAGCTCCGCCCCTTTCAGCATAAGAATTCTTGCGCTCTCCGGAAATTCTCTGTCATAGCAAATCATACTGCCGACCTTTACATTGCCTTTCCCGGTGTTCAATTCCCCGACATAAAATTCTTCCCCCGGCGTCAGTCTGCGTTCGTCCCCAAAATCACATGTATGTACCTTGGCATAGGTGTACACCTCATTTCCGAAACGGTCTATCAAACAAATCGTATTTCTTGGAAGTACCCACTGCGGCATCTCCTCATTGCCACCCGGCCTCTCTAAAAGTTCTGACTCACAAGCCTCCAAAAAAGTAATTCCGATTGCCATATTCAAGGTTTTTGCAAGCTTCTTATACTCTTCTATAAAGGTACTGTTCTTGTCAACCGCCAGCCTCTTCAAATCCTCGATTTCTTCCGGTATCTGATAACCGCAGCTCCACATCTCCGGAAACAATGCGATATCTGCCCCAAGCTCCTTGGCCCTCCTGCAATATTCAATCCCTTTTTCCAGATTTCCTTCCAGGGTTCCTGTCGGCATTATCTGAAGCAATGCTACTCGTATATCCTCCATCTTCTTCTCCTTCATTTAACCTCTGTCACGCGGGTTCTATGCAATAGGAAATCGTCATTATCGACTATTTTTCCTCTCCGCCGCATGGCGATCCTGCCCGGAGGGCTTTTTATATCATAGGAAAGTCGTAGGTTTTAACACTTCACTGCAACAAGGTCTTTCCTATGATATAAAAAATCCCAACCTCGCAACATACGACGGTTGAGATCAAAAAATACTGATTTATATATAAAATGGATGGAGGTGGATTCGAACCACCGAAGCAATTTGCAGCAGATTTACAGTCTGTCCCCTTTGGCCACTCGGGAATCCATCCATATACAGAGCACATATATTCCTGCCCTGACAGTTAATGATTATAACATAATGCTCTGGAATGTGCAAGAGATTTTGTGGCATTCTTGGAGAATTTTGTAACCATTGTTACTATGAGCGGTTCCATGCCGCGAATAGCAACTAACCGTTCATCCGTATTGAAGACGAATGCCGGAAAGCGGGCCGGTATATTTCGAAAAACAACCACCCCGCAGTCTAAACTTCTACCAAACAGTATTCCCCGCATTACTGCAAGGCCCCACACAAATTGACGGCTGCTCCACAACGCTTTGCAATATAACCGCCGATGTTTTCGGCAGCGTAATATCAATTCTTCCGCCGTTCACCTTATATATCTCGGGTTCCATGGTGTAACCGTCCTCTCCGGTAAACATAATCCGCTTCAGCAATCCGTATCTTTGCACTCCCGCAGCCCACACAGACAAATCAATGCGGCGCGGCTCTGTATCATTATTGACAATCACCACAAAGCTCTGCTGCCTGTTGAACCTGCCGTAACAGAGCAAATTGTCTTCTCCGTTCAAAAATTTAACGGAACCGGTTCTAAACGCCGAATTTTCTTTATGAATCTTGATGATATCGCGGTGGAACTTTAACAACTCGTTATCCTCCCTCCCCCACGGATACGTCCGTCTGTTGTCCGGATCGGTAAAACCGCAAAGCCCGGCCTCATCGCCGTAATAAATCGTCGGCGCCCCCGGCCATGTCATTTGAATCACAACCGCCTCACGCATTACTGCCGGCTGTACGCCCTCGCTTGCAGCATCCACGCCAAGCTGCTCGGCTCTTCCGACCTTATGGTTCGTTCTGGTCAAAAATCTGGAATGATCATGGTTCGACAATTCATTCATGGCACACTGAAGCGAAGGCGTTAAAAAGCTTGCCATGTAATGCTCCATAGCTCCCTGAAAGTTTTGGATTTTCCCCAAATTTTCCGGTCTGAACTCATCACTGTGTTTCTCCATCCCTGTCAAAAACCATGTCACCGGCTCCATAAACGCATCATAATTCATAACCGTATCCCACTGATCGCCTCTAAGCCACTCCCGCGGGTCCCCGTAATGCTCCGCCAGAATAACGGCATTCGGGTTAGCCTCCTTTACCGCCCTGCGGAAATCCCTCCAGAACTCGTGGTTCATCTCCGGCGTATGCCCAAGATCCGCCGCCACATCAAGACGCCATCCGTCCGCATTATACGGCGGGGACACCCATTTTTTCGCCACCTCGAGAATGTAATCATATAGCTTTACCGATCCCTCATAGTTAAGCTTTGGCAAAGTATCATGCCCCCACCAGCCGTCGTATGTCGTATTTTTCGGCCAGGCCCTTTCATCATGGAATGCAAAGAAATCATGATACGGGCTGTTTTCCTCCACATAAGCGCCCGCTTCATAGCCGTTTGCACTGTCATAAATCTCTTCTCGATCCAGCCATTTATTGAAAGAACCGCAGTGATTAAATACACCGTCCAAAATCACGCGAATTCCCCGCGCATGCGCCTCCTCGACAAGCCGCGCAAACAGCGCGTTGCTCGCCTCAAGATTCCGCTTATCCGTCACCCTCCTGATATAGCGTGTTGCCTTGCGGTTATCCTGCTCCCCTTCTGCAAGAAGCTCCCCTTCATCCACAATAATTTTGCCGTAATGCGGATCAATATAATCGTAATCCTGTATATCATATTTATGATTGGACGGCGAGACAAATAACGGATTAAAATAAATCGCCTCAATCCCCAGTTCCTGCAAATAATCAAGCTTTTGAAAAACGCCCTCCAAATCTCCGCCGTAAAATTCCGCCACAGAGAAATTTTCCGGACACTTTTCCCAATCCTCAACCCTGCGGCTGGCGGAACGTATATAAAAATATTCGTTATCAAGCACATCATTGTTTTTATCGCCGTTATAAAAACGATCCACGAAAATCTGATACATTACGGCGCCTTTCGCCCAATCAGGCGTCGTAAATCCCGGCATGATACAAAAATGATACTGCGGCCTGATATCCCGTGTCACACCATAACGGTCAAAATAACACTCCAGCATCCCTGTCATCACTTCAAAATAGTAATAGTATGCCTCTTCACCAAGCTGCACCGTTACGGAATAATAATCAAATTCTCCCTCTGTCTCACATTTTATCATCTCATACTTTTCACCGCTATGACAAAGCCACACAACGTCCACATTATCCTTTGCCGTGCGGAACTTAATCGTAACCGCCGAATTTTTCTTCGGCTCCGCCGGCTGTCTGTAATCGGCTGTTCCGTCTGAAAATAACGCCCGCTTTCTAAGAATCGGCCGCATCTGCATAATATAATTCTGAGTCTGATACAAATCATATTTGGACTTCATGAAAACTTCCCCTTTATTTTATTCTATTCAATTCATACCGCCAACCGCCTTGGTTAATGATAAGAAATACGTTTCTTTTTTTATACCCCAAACACCTCTCCATTTACGGAACCTGCTACCGGCAGCTTCCTCCAAATACATGACAACACAAAATAAAAAAGACAGCTTTTCGAACGCTGCCTTTTTTAGGAGAAGGTATTTTTACTATGGGGTGTAGTAAAAACTATATAATGTATTGGGGGGTTTTTACATTGATTATTGTATCATCTGTCTACAAATAAGTGTGCACAAACTTCACAAAAATGGCACTTCGTTTTTGTCTATTTTGTATACTTCTGATTCTACTTCGAAAAAACAAGACAAAAAGCTGCACAACACAAAAACCATCCCACTATTTTACTTTGATTCCCTACACTCCCGGTTCAACTGCTACCCCTTGCCCAATTTCTGCTTCCTTTGACAAAGTTTTCTCTCCGAACAGCTCCTCAAACTCTTCCCTGCCTATCTTCTCCTTTTCCAGCAGAAGCTCTGCACAGGCATGAAGAATCTTTTCATTTTCTGAAATAATATGCTTTGCCCTCGCATAGCACTCATCAATAATACGCTTTACCTCCTCGTCAATACGCGTTGCCACATTCTCGCCATAACCCCTCGCATGCGCAAGATCACGGCCGATAAACACTTCGCCGTCGTCATTGTCATAGTTAATCAGTCCCACATTCTCGGACATTCCATATCGCGTTACCATCGCCTTGGCAAGCTCCGTTGCCTGCTTAATATCCTGAGATGCGCCCGTCGTAATATCGTCAAATATCAGCTCTTCAGCCACGCGGCCGCCCAGATCCACAACAATCTCCTGGAGCATCCTGCCCTTCGTATTAAACATCTCGTCACGTTCCGGCAACGGCATTGTATAGCCTGCCGCTCCCGCTCCGGTAGGTATAATTGAAACAGAGTACACCGGTCCCACATCCGGCAGAAGATGGAAAAGAATCGCATGGCCGGACTCATGGTACGCGGTAATTCTCTTTTCCTTCTCCGTAATGATACGGCTCTTTTTCTCCGCGCCGATCCCAACCTTGACAAAGGACTGGCGGATATCGTCTTGTACGATATAGCTCCTATTTTCACGCGCCGCCACGATTGCAGCCTCATTCAGCAAGTTCTCAAGATCCGCTCCTGTAAATCCCGCCGTTGTCTGCGCCACCTGCTTCAGATTCACATCATCGCCCAAAGGCTTATTTTTCGCATGCACGAAAAGAATTTCTTCTCTTCCGCCCACATCAGGACGCCCCACATGTACTTTGCGGTCAAAACGTCCCGGACGCATAATAGCAGGATCTAAAATATCGACACGGTTGGTCGCCGCCATCACGATAATCCCCTCATTCACACCAAACCCGTCCATCTCTACAAGAAGCTGATTCAACGTCTGTTCCCTCTCGTCATGTCCGCCTCCCATGCCGGTACCGCGCCGTCTGGCAACCGCATCAATCTCGTCAATAAAAACAATACACGGGGAGTTTTTCTTTGCATCCTCAAATAAGTCTCTGACACGGGAAGCGCCCACACCGACAAACATCTCCACAAAATCCGAACCGGAAATGCTAAAGAAAGGCACTCCGGCCTCGCCGGCAATCGCTTTGGCCAGCAATGTCTTACCCGTTCCCGGAGGTCCCACAAGAAGTACACCCTTAGGAATTCTCGCGCCAAGCTTTGTATATTTTTTCGGCTCTTTCAGAAAATCCACAATCTCTGCCAATTCTTCTTTTTCCTCACGCAGCCCCGCCACGTTTTTGAAGGTCACATTTTTGTTCTCATCCGTTGTCATTTTCGCGCGGCTTTTCCCGAAATTCATCATCTTATTGCCGCCTCCCCCGCCTGCCGCCTGATTATTCATAATCACAAACAGGATAAACATGGCTCCAAACACCAAAAGCAGAGGCAAAAGCACCAAAAGCCAGTTAAATGCCGGCACGTCATCCACCCTGTACTTTGAAAACCCGTACCGGTTCATCAGATTCACAATGGCATTCACATCCAAAGCATTTAGCTTCTCCCTCTCGGAATCGCTTTTTATAATTTCCACAATACCCGTAGGAATCTCCCTGTTCGGGTGTACCTCGACCGATACAATATTATTATTCTCCAGATCCCTCTCAAACTGCGTCACATTGTACGTATTATTTGCATCCTGCTGGTGATCCATAAAGAGCCAGACAAATACTACGATCAGTATTAATGCGATATAAAATCCAAATCCTTTATAATTCTTTTTCACAGAGTCTCCTTCCTATGCCATTTCCAGTATTCCAATATACGGCAGATTGCGATAACGCTGGCTGTAATCAAGTCCATACCCTACCACAAATTCATCCGGCACCTCAAAGCCCACATAGTCAGGCTTAACGTCCACAACACGCCTCTGCGGCTTATCGAGCATCGCGCAAAGCTTTACGCTCTTCGGTCCGCGGCCATGCAGCTCCTCTAACAAATATTTTAATGTCCTTCCGGTATCTATGATATCTTCAACAACAATTACATTCTTATTTTCAATGGATTCCTCCAGATCCCATTTCACCTCGATGACACCGCTGGATTCCGTGGAATCCCCGTAGCTGGACACCGCCATAAATTCAAGATCTACCGGAACGGTAATCCGTTTTGACAATTCACAGGCAAAAAACGTAGCGCCCTTCAATATACAAATCAAACACACCTGCTCTCCCTCATAATCTTTGCTAATCGTCGCGCCTATTTCTGCAATCCGCTCATTTAGCTTCTCCTCCTCGATCAATACGCGAATAGTTTCACTCATCTTCTTTTCCTCCATTGTACTCCACGCTTAAGACTCGTCTCGTATTTTCCGTAATCTTGTAGCCGGCACTGATGCGGTATCCCACAATCCACACAATATGAGATGCATCGGCGACCAAAATTATCTTATCTCTCTGTTCCTGCGGAATCTTTTCGTCTATAAAATATTGCTTCAGCTTTTTACAAGAACCGTCCTCCTTCAGATAGAAAAAATCACCCGGCCGACGCCCTCTTACACACAGCTTATCTTTTATCTTATCATAATCCAGCCATTTCGTATACTTTTTTTTCGGAAAATCCTTCCATATCTTTGGCACATCAAACACCCGGCATGTAAAATCGGCGCATTCCGTAAGCCAAATCTCTTCCGCCGTCTCTTTCACATCTGAATTAGTCTTTTCTCTGTTTTTCCTTTGTATCAGAATGCCGTCATAATTACGTTTTGCGTAAAGTCCGTAC
>CANOCV010000067.1 GCA_947564465.1 uncultured Roseburia sp.
TCATAGGAAAGTTATAGACTTTAACACTTCACAGCAACAAGGTCTTTCCTATGATATAAAAAGGGCAGGGGAGCTTTTCCCCTGCCAAACTTCACAATTACTCGTCGTAACAGTTCAGGCAAGCTGCCCTGTTACTACTTGTCCAACATTTTTTTTAATTCATTCATAAATGTATTGACATCCTTGAATTCGCGGTAAACCGACGCAAAACGGACATACGCAACCGCCTCCAAATCCTTGAGCTTATCCATTACAATCTCGCCGATCTCCGTACTTGCAATCTCTTTTTCTTCCCTGTTAAAGATCTCCGTCTCCACCTGATCTACAAGCTCATTAATGTCATTCGCAGAAACCGGACGTTTATGACATGCCCGCAGAATGCCCGCTTCAATCTTAGAACGGTCATATTGCTCACGGTTATTGTCCTTTTTTATAACAATCAAGGGGATTGTCTCCACCTTTTCATACGTCGTAAAACGCTTTCCACATTCATCACACAGCCTGCGGCGGCGTATGGAACTGTTATCATCTGCCGGTCTTGAATCAATTACTCTGGTATTTTCACTGCTGCAAAACGGACACTTCATACGCTTCTCTCCCTGTCTTGTGGCATGCGCCACATCTTTTTTCAAGTATAGCGTTTTTGGAATTTTCTGTCAATAAAATTCCAATTGTTATTATCTAATGTTTCCCTTTTCCGTCCTTGCAAATATCCACCAATATAATATCAGGGCCGATTCGAACAACCTGTCTCCAGGGAATAATAAGCTCTTTGGGCGGAGAAAAGATGCCGAAAATGTGACTGCACTCCGGAACAATCAAACACTTGATACATCCGTTGCATTCGTCAAACTCCAGGTCCGCCACATTGCCCAGACGGCAACAGTCGGATATATTCACTACTTCCTTTTCGCACAAGTCACAAAACCTCATACCTCATCTCCAGAAAGGCTCTCTTATTATCATATGCACTATACATTAAAACGGAACAGAATAATATCCCCGTCCTGCACTACATATTCCTTTCCCTCAAGGCGAACAAGGCCTTTCTCCTTTGCCGCCGCCATAGTACCGCACTCCATTAAGCGCTCATAAGACACTACTTCCGCGCGGATAAAACCTCTCTCGAAATCCGTATGTATTTTGCCGGCCGCCTGCGGCGCCTTGGTTCCTTTTGTAATCGTCCAGGCTCTCGTCTCATCCTCACCGCTTGTCAGATAGCTGATTAACCCAAGCAGCTTATAGCTCGCCTTGATCAGTTTCTCAAGCCCCGCCTCCTTCAGTCCCAGATCCTCCAAAAACATTGCTTTCTCTTCGTCGGAGAGCTCTGCCAGCTCCTGCTCAATCTGAGCGCAAATTACAAACACCTCGCTGTTTTCCTTCGCCGCCTGTGAACGGACATTTTGCACATGTACATTGTCTGCCCCGTCATTTGCGAGATCCTCCTCCGAAACGTTGGCAGCGTAAATAACAGGCTTTGCCGTCAGCAAATTATAGGAAGCAAACCATGCCTGCTCGTCCTCGTCCTCTCCAAGCGCAAAAGTCTTTGCCATATTTCCATCCTCAAGATGCGCCTTTATCTGCTCTAAAAGCTTCTGTTCCTTGGCAAGCGTCTTATCCATTCTGGCGCCCTTTGCCACCTTTGCAATTCTGCGCTCTAATATTTCCACGTCGGAAAAAATAAGTTCCAGATTTATCGTCTCTATGTCCCTCGCCGGGTCTACGCTTCCATCCACGTGAACTACGTTCGTATCTTCAAAGCAGCGAACCACATGGACAATCGCATCCACCTCACGTATATTCGCAAGAAACTGATTCCCAAGACCTTCCCCTTTGCTTGCGCCCTTTACAAGCCCTGCTATATCCACAAACTCTATAACGGCCGGAGTTACTTTTTTAGAATGATACATATCTCCGAGTGTTGTCAATCTCTCATCCGGTACGGTTACAATCCCCACATTAGGGTCAATCGTACAAAACGGATAATTTGCCGACTCCGCTCCCGCCTTTGTCAGCGAATTAAACAAGGTACTCTTTCCTACATTTGGCAATCCTACGATTCCTAACTTCATCTTTACCCTTACCTGTCCAGAAAACTTTTGTTTTTATTGTTTTCTGCCTTTCTCTATAATTATTTACATTAATTTCTAATATTCTATCCCCGCAAAAACGTCCCCCGATGTATCATGCTAGATTATAACATGTTCCAGAGGACAAGGAAAGTGTAATCTGATAAAAAAAGAATCCGGCATGATTCCCCGGGGAATCTGTATGCCGGATTCTTTTTCATGATCTGACTATTTCTTCATTACCTATTTTACTTTTACCTTAATCCTCTTAAAATACCCGTTCTGCGTGTAGATATATACATAGCAGGTTCCCTTTCCGTTTGCTTTTAGTTTCCCTTTCTTATCTACGGTAACGACAGACGGATTAGTTGATTCATAACGGAATTTTGCGATATGAACCCTAACTTTTGCCGTGCTCTTCATCTTTGGCTTTAGCTTCTTTGATTTGCCAGCTTTCATTGTAAGCGTACTCTTCTTGAAAATAACCTTTTTCGGATTTCCATATTTTCCGCCCTTTGTAACCGCATGAACGGATCTGGCTGTTGTCATAATACGTTTTTCACCGTTTACAACCTTGTAAGCGGATACGATATATTTATAGTATTTGCCCTTTTTCAGCTTCTTTGCAGTAAACTTTTTCTTATTTCCGGTAACTTCACCTAACTTCTGCATTTGTTTGCCGCACTCGGAACCGTAAATGATATAGCCGCTCGCGCCCTTTACCTTAGTCCATGACAGCTTCACGGATTTTTTCGCTCCGACAGCTTTCAATCTCAACTTGGAAAATTCTGTGTTAGCAGGATCTCCCTTGTCTGTGTTAGTATTAAAAATCAGATTCTCCGATTCTTCCAATGAAATTGTTCCAGCAAATGCAATTTTTAATGCGTTAATATCGGTCATCATCTTCTGCGTAGCGGCAATCGCATTGTTCTTTGCACTTTCTACGCCAGCCGTATCCTTTGCAGCGTCAATTGCTTTCTTGCCCTCTTCTGCTTTCGCAGCCACGTCTGCTTTCCACTTTTTCTTCTGCTCATCCGTAACGTTATCGAACGCATCAATTTTCTTATTCGCATCATTGACAGCATCATCCACTGCCTTCTTTGCAGCATCCTTATCTGACTTAAGCTTCTCCTGACTATTCGGCTCCTTGCCTGCTTCCTCAATCTGATTCCTGATATCTTTCAGATCCTGATCCTTATTTTCCGGATCCAGCTGGTCAAGAATATTTTTGGCGTCCTCAATCTTTTTCTTGCGCTCTTCTTCATCCTCTGTATTCTTGATATCGTCAAGCAGTTCCCCGGCAATCTCTTTGAGTGTATCATCTATGCTGCCAAGAGTCTCATTCTTCGCCTCGTCTACCTTCTCTTGAGTATCCGCCTGATCAATCTTATCGTCCCCGGCCGTAACCTTATCGTCTACCTTCTTCTTCCAGTCTTCCTTCTGTCTGTCGGTTGCCGGCTCCGTAAGAGCGTCTATTTTTTCCTTCATCTCATCCGCGGCAGTCTTTACTTCTTCTTTTGCCGCGTCTTTCTCGTCCTTAAGCGGATCCTCTTGAGGATCCTGCAGCTTCTCTTCTTCTTCCTGCAGCTTATTCTTGATATCTTCCGGAATATTCTCCTTGTCCTTATCATCCAGCTGGTCAAGGATTTCCTTTACTTCGTCTACCTTCTGCCGACGTTCTTCCTCGCTGTCCGTGTCTTTAATGTCGTCAAGCAGTTCTCTGGCAATCTCAAACAATGTATTGTTGATATCCGCAATAGCCGCAACCTTTGCCACATCTACACCGGCTAACGTAGTCGCCTTATCAATATTATTTTTACCGGTTTCCGCTTTGTGTGATATTCTCTCCTGCCATGCGCTCTTCTGGTCATCTGTGGCCTTTGTAAGTCCTGCAATTTTGTCTTTCATAGTCGCCGCAGCCGTATCCACAGCCTCGCATGCCTCTTCCTTGGCTTTCTCAAGATCGTCGCTCTCGGATTTCCATTTCTCATATTCATCCTCTGCGTCCGTCAATTTTTCCTCTGTTCCCTCCGGAAGCTCTTCCTTTTCCTCAGGCGTCAGCTTATCAAAGATTTCCCTTGCTGTGTCAATCTTCTTTTTGCTCTCATCATCATCCTTTATGTCATCAAGATTATTAATCAAATCCTCTGCAATCTCAACAAGCGTATGTTTGATATTCGCAACAGCTTCGTCCCTGGCTTTATTTACGCCTTCTGAATCATTCGCCGCATCAATCGCCTTCCCGCCGGTCTCGCTCTTTGTATCCACGATTTCTGCCCAGGCAGCTTTCTGTTCGTCGGTCGGATTTTTCAGTCCGTCAATTCTGCCCTCTACTTCATCCGCCGCATCCTTCACTTCCGCCTTTGCAGCTTCCTTCTCCGCATCAAGCTTATTTTTCTCCGCTTCCTTATATTTGCTCTCTGCATCTTCTAATTCCTTTATCTCTTCCGGAATCTTTTCTTTTTCATCATCTTTTAATTTGTCAACAATTTCCCTTGCTGCGTCTATTTTCTGTTTGCTCTCTTCATCAGCTTTCACATCACCGATTTCACCAATCAGCTCTTTCGCCATGTCTATGAGCGTACCATTTATATCGGCAATCGCTTTATCGCGCTCGTCGCGTACACCCTGCGCCGAGTCGGCCGCATCAATCGCATTCTCGCCTGCCGTAACCTTATCACCTATCTTATTCTTCCAAATCTCTTTTTTCTCATCGGTTACCTTCTCACTCAATGCGTCAATTCTGCCCTTCATCGTTTCGCCGGCCTGCTGCACCTCAGCTTTTGCATTCTCCTTAAACTGCGGAAGACCGATTGCCTCCACCTCGAGATCCTCATATTTTTTCCTTGCATCCCTTAGTGTCTGCGCTTCGTCTGACAATTCTTCCTGTTCTGCCTGCGTCAATTTAGTGAAGCTATCCTCTGCCGCCTCTATTTTCTTCTTACTATCCTCGTCATACTTCACTTCCCCGATCGCATTGATGAGCTGCCTTGTCATTTCTACACGTATCGCATTGATCTCGTCAACAGCCTTTTTCTTTGCCTCGTCCACTGCTTCTCTTGTTGCAGCCTCATCAATCTCGGCTTTGCCGCTTGCAGCCTTACCGTCCACCTCAGCCTTACTTGCAGTTATCTGGCTTTCGCCTATTTTCTGAGCATCCAGCTTATCAATTCTGCCCTTCACATAATCGGCAGCGGCATCCACCTCAGCTTTTGCCGTCCGCTTATACTCATTCAGCTTTTCTGCTTCCAGTTTATCCTTTACTCCCTGCGAAATATCTTCGCCGTCTCCCAGATTGTCAAGAATTTCCTCTGCCGCCTCTATCTTCTTCTTGTGCTCCTCATCACTGTCCCCGTCACCAATACTCTCAATCAGTTCTTCGACAATCTCTTTTAATGCATTGTTGATATCTTTCACAGCCGCATCTTTTGCCGCAGTCACACCGTCTGTTGTATCGGCAGCGTCAATGTTCGTTTTTCCCAAACCGGCTTTTTCTTCTACCTTTTTCTTCCAGTCACTCTTCTGCTGATCATCTGCTTTTGAAAGTCCGTCAATTTTTTTATTCATATCCGAAGCAGCCTGATCCACTTCCCCTTTTGCAGCCGTCTTCGCATCGGCAAGATCTTCTTTTACCGCCGAATCCTTAATCCCGGTAAATGCATCAACAGCAGCCGTCTTCGCCGCATCCACATCATCCTGGGTATTTGCCGTATCTACGTTATCTTTTCCTGCCTTTGCCGCATTGTCAATCTGCGCTTTATAGCCATTTTTCTTGTCGTCAGTAAGATTTTCGTTCTTGTCAATCTCTGCCTTTGCTTTCGCTGCATTATCATCAATTTCACTTTTTGCCGCAGCCCTGGCGTCTGCCAAAGCAGCGTTATATACCCCTGTAATCCCGCAGGTTATATCTTCCGTTATGCCCGTGATTTTTACCGTCACGCCGTTCTTCGTCTGATCGCTCAGCTGCACTGCCGCTTTTCCTGCCGACACCTGCACTTTGTCTAATTCATATCCCGTATTTGCAGTAAGCTTAAACTCATATGTTCCGTTATACTCGGCAGGACTTGCAGATATATTCCCAATCATATATCCGTCATTCTTCGGCACCGTCACCGTATATGTTTTCGGATTAACCTTTACAATTGGGGAGGAAAGGCTTCGCCCTGTTTTTTCGTCGTTTGCATCTTCACCGTCCAGAGATCTTACTCGGTAATAATATGTTTTATTAGGCTCTAATCCTGTAATCTCGGCCTCCGTAACATTTCCCACCGAATATCTTAAATACCCGTCCAATATATTAGCAAAATCTTTATCTGTCGCAACATCAAGAGTATAACCCTTTACATCCGGATCATCCACCTTATTCCATACGGCCTTAAAGCTTGTCGGCGCTTCCGCTGTCTTTTCCGTCGCCGGAACAGTAGGAGCCGCTATATTCGCAGATTCTCCTGTCACTCCATATATACACAAAAACGAATAATCATCCAACCCTCCTGTAAGTTTAATCTCAACGCTTTTGACTAACTTTGTAGTAAAAACAGGCATTTCACATTGGGCAAAATACGGCCCGCCGGTCGTCGAACCGTCCGGTTCCGCATCGTGTAACACACTCGTTGTCTGCCCCGTATTCTCCGAATCCGGCTCATCCTCATAACCGCGTCCTTTATATCTTTTGTAAGCTGCCGTGGCAACTGCTTGCTTCGGCGTATTATACCAGTCATATATTGTAAAGCTACGTTCATCCTGTGAACCGTCTGCGTAAGTAACAGTCGTATTCACCTTTGCATCCATCTGGCTGGCGCCTGCTGCCGTCACCAGGAAATGAACCCTCTGATAACAGCCCGGACGCTTAAATGTAAGCGTTCCCGTAGGCGCGATCCCTTGCGCCGTATTTTCCTTTCCCAGCTTTAAGACATTATCAGACGTATAGTCCGCCAGTTGCCAGAACAACCCGTCTGTAGTCTGGCTGCGAACCACACCGTCATCAGGCAAATACCCCTCCGCTGCATCTACATCTTTTGTATAAAAACAGGCAAATCTGGACTGTCCCACGTCATCGGCTTTGTCCACCGCCTTCGTCCAGTGATATGTCTCTCTAAGAAGTTCTGCATCATTCCAATCGTCATCCTCCATAGGATTCCGAAGCGTCAGGTGTTTCGTTGCCACTACGTCAGCATTAAAGCCTGCCGCGACCTCCATCGGCTCATAAGAGACCTTTGATTCCTTTTGCCCGTCGGCGGCAGATACCTCTGTGGTTTCTATTCCATTTAAAGTCGAAACCGCCATCACGGATGCCATACCGACACAGAATATTTTTTTCCTAATCTTTTTCCTCATAATCCTTTCTCCTTTACTGCAACATATTCGAAAATGTACCTGCTCCCCTCGCAATCAGGCACTTTTCCGGCTCTGATACTTTAGAGCTATAAAATTATATTTTTTATTATATAACCTGAAAATCAATCCGTATATTCGATTTTTTTGTTCTATATCAGATTTTTTTCTAAATTTTTTTATTTTTTTACCTTAACATGTTTATTTTTACTTTAATATGTGTTAATATTTAGCTGCTATTTTAATTAAATTAATTGTTTTATGTTTCACAAAATGGAGAGTGATTTTATGAGTTTAGGAAAGCAGCTAAATTATCATCTCATCAAGCAGCAAGAAGAAAATATCTGTCATATTAGTTTTGAAGAAGAATATACGCTTTATCACGCTATTGCCGACGGCAACATAGAAAAAGTAACCAGATACGTCAGAGAATATCAAAAATCCGACGCCGCAAGTAATCTAAAGAACGGTATCCTTTCTAACGATCCGCTGCAGAACGTGAAATATCAGTTTGTAATTTCCGCTGCTATCATTACCAGACTATGCGCCGAACGGGGATTAGCCAGAGAACGGGCTTATACATTAAGTGATCTGTATATCAATGCAATGGATGCCTGCACATCTGCAAGCTCCGTGCTAAATCTTCAGGGAGACATGCTGCTTGATTTCACATCACAGATGATTAATATGGAAAAAGAGGATGTTTATTCCATACAGGTCAACCGGGCAATTGATTACATTTACCAGCATCTGCATCAAAAGCTTACCGTCGCAGATATTGCCGATACGCTTGAAATTAACAGCAGCTATCTGTCTGTGCTGTTCAAAAAAGAAACCGGGCAATGTATTACGCATTTTATCCGTCAAAAAAAGATTATTGCGGCATCCAACATGCTGAAGTTTTCAGAATACTCCTATGCTGAAATTGCAGAATACCTCGGATTTTCTTCGCAAAGTCAATTTATTCAGAGCTTCAAAAGAGAAACAGGGTATACCCCTAAGGAATACAAAAAAAAATATTACCATATAGGACTGGAACTTTGATTGTCCGTTAGAAAATGATTGAATTTTCCTCCCAACTATTATATGATATATGAAATAGCGCAGAAATTTACGCACTGCCAATATATTTATTTACAGGAGGAAACTTATGCGACATCTGATGAGTCCGCTGGATTTGTCCATTGAAGAATTGGACAATCTGTTAGATTTGGCGAACGATATTGAAAACCATCCGCGAAAATATGCCCATGCATGTGACGGCAAAAAGCTTGCCACTTGCTTTTATGAACCGAGTACGCGCACCAGACTCAGCTTTGAAGCCGCAATGTTAAATCTTGGCGGTTCCGTTCTCGGCTTTTCCAGTGCCGACAGCTCCTCGGCTGCCAAAGGAGAAAGCGTTTCCGATACAATGCGCGTGATTTCCTGTTATGCAGATATCGCTGCAATACGTCATCCAAAGGAAGGCGCAGCTCTTGTCGCTTCCCAAAAATCCCTGATCCCAGTCATTAACGCCGGAGACGGCGGACATCAGCATCCGACACAGACCTTGACGGATTTGCTTACAATCCGCACCCTAAAGGGGTGCCTTGACAATATCACAATCGGACTGTGCGGCGATCTGAAGTTCGGGCGCACAGTACATTCGCTCATCAATGCACTGATTCGGTATGCCAACGTAAAATTTGTGTTGATTTCACCGGATGAACTTCGCGTCCCTGACTATATCCGCGAGGATGTACTGGAAAAAAACAATATTCCCTACGAAGAGCTGGAACGCTTAGAACAGGCCATGCCAATGCTCGATATCTTGTACATGACAAGGGTACAAAAAGAACGCTTTTTCAACGAAGAGGATTATATCCGCATGAAGGATTTCTACATTCTGAACAAAGAAAAAATGGAGCTTGCAAAGCCTGACATGCTGGTTTTACATCCTCTGCCGCGTGTCAATGAAATTTCTGTGGATGTGGATGACGATCCAAGAGCCGCCTATTTCAAGCAGGCACAGTACGGTGTCTACGTTCGCATGGCATTAATTCTTACACTTCTGAAATGGAAAGGAGATACAACATGTTAAATATCAGCGGTATCCACGAAGGTTTCGTATTAGACCATATTCAGGCCGGCATGAGCCTTTCCATCTATCATGACCTAAAACTGGACATGCTGGACTGCAGCGTTGCAATCATTAAGAACGCCAAAAGCAGTAAAATGGGAAAAAAAGATATTATCAAAGTAGAATGCCCGATTGATGCGCTTGATCTGGACATTCTTGGATTTATTGACCACAATATCACGGTTAACATCATCAAGGGTGACAAGATTGTAGAAAAAAAAGAACTCCATCTGCCAAAACAGGTAATTAATGTCATTAAATGCAAAAATCCACGATGCATTACCTCTATTGAGCAGGGACTTGATCATATCTTCATGCTTACCGACAAAGCAAATGAAGTATACCGATGCAAATATTGTGAAGAAACATATAAAAACAGAAAAAAGAAATAATTTGAAAAATAATATCTTATCTTAAAACGGCCTGCAGCAACAGTTGCATAAAATATTCATGCACAGCATGCTGAGACAAAAGCTGCCGGAACTCGCATAGGGCCGCTCGTAGGAGCTGCCCATATTTGTATACCAGGTTCCTCCGAACTCTAGCTGCTGCTTTAACTGACGGTACTCCATATTGCTCGGCTCCATGGAAACCGCCGTATTGGCGTGCTCCAACGCCGTGGCGTTGTTCCCGACACCCATATTCGCCATCGCACTGTAATAATACCAGCGAGCGCTTCGGTTACTGATACCGTTTAAAACATTCAATGCCTCACGGTAACAGCGGTGCGCCAGATAATTCGCCGCCGCCTGCATTTCAACGGAATCCGTACTCTGTCCGTAACCGCTTCCATAGGCGCCGTTATTCATCCCTGAACCGAAGCCCCCATACCCATAGCTGTATCCCTGCTGCTTCTGCTTCATAATCAGGTCGTAAGCCTGCTGAACCTCCTTGAACTTCTCCTCCGCCTGCGCTTTATTCGGGTTGTTTACATTCGCATCGGGATGGTACTTGCGGCTTAGATTGCGATATGCCTTTTTTATCTCTTCATCTGTTGCGCCCTGTGTGATGCCGAGCACCTTATATGGATCCATTTATTACTCCTTTACCTTCTTCTTTTTCTGCTTCTTTAAGCGGTTATATTCATATTTACACCAGACACCTGAATACAGAATATTGCGCAAAATATCCGCATGCAAAAGTATCGGCAATCGCTCAAATGACTTCGCACACTCCGACATCATACTTGTAAGCACCAGCTTACAAAACGTCTCAAAATCTTTTTCACTCTCGTCCTCAAGCGCTAAAAGAGGGTTATAGTGATTCTTTTTCCGGTCTTCTCCGATATCTTCATAGGCATCCATCAGATAAATGAACTTCCCCATATAAAACCCAAGACAGCGAAGCTCATCTGCCCACATATCGTCCTTCCATGCAAATATCTCGCCAAGCATCGTTCCGCTTAGACCGGCCATCACATCGAGGTTCGCTTCCCTGCGCTCCTCTGCCTTCTGTGTCTGCTCCATATAGGATTCCACCGACTCTACCTGACGGGGATATCTCTCCATAATGCGCTCATAATCCTTACCCAAAAGTCTGGCAAACGCTTTCCTGGTGTAGGAATGCTCATCCTTCCAATCATCCTCAAAGTTCTGATAGGATAAAATAATATTCATATCAGCTGCATATGCAGTCGCCTCATTGACATAAGCGGTCTGTCTTTTGGTCGGATGCAACGCGCAGGTAAACTCCTGCCGCTCGTTCTCAAGTTCATACAGACCTGTCAAAAGAACTACCAGAAACGTCATGTCGTAATTCAAAAGCAGCTGTCCCTTCCGACCGCAAATCTCCTTTAACTTCCGGCAAAGCCCGCAGTAATATGCCTGATACATCTTCTTATTCTCATCGGATAATTCTTTTTGATTAATATTGATATACCCAAACATCTCTCTTTGCAGCCTCCCGCATCCCTTTTTCTCCTCCCCTACAACATCAGCTCCTCTTGATAAAATCATGATGGCAGCGCGGGCAGGTAATACAGATCTTTCCCTTCCCCTTTGGAACGCGTACACGCTGCTTACAGGTTGGACACTTAAAAAAACGATATTCCCTGCGCTGCGCCCATCTCTTCTTAAATGCATCCCACTTTGCAACCCTTCGGTAACGCGCGTTCAAAAAACGCTGATTTTGTGCATACATCTTGGATATATTCTTCGAAAACATCCTGTAATATGTATATATCAGAAGAACCAAGGCAACCCAGTAAAACGGCATAAACCTTGTAAACATGGATATCACCAGAAAAATCAGCGTTATCCCCAAATAAACCCTCGACAGCTGGTCCGCCCCGTATCTTCCAGCCATAAACCTCTGTAACTTTTCTTTCACGTCCTACACCTTCATTTCTTTATTCTTGGTCAAAAACAATGACAGCCCATATATGTATGATAATTCGTCTGCCACCTTGCGTCAACAAGGTTATTGTCTTTTTAGAAACATTTAAGATTTTTGTTAGATTTTATTCCCGCGCTTAAAACAGAGTAATCTTTCTTGCCATCTCCTGCTGGTTTTGCGCATATGCCACCGCATTTTGCGCACTAATCATACTTTTCATATACAGGTCATAAATTGCATCGTCCATGGTCTGCATTCCCTGCTTTTTGCCTTTTTGCAGCTGTGACAAAATCTGATCGCTTCTGCCCTCCCGAATCAAATCCCGTGCCTCCTTAGACACGGTAAGCACCTCAAATGCAGCTACACGTCCGCCTCCCTCCCTTGGGAGCAGACGCTGAACAAAAATGCCTTCCAACACATCCGCCAATTGCTCTCTCGCCTGGCATGAACCGCTTCCGAACAGCTCCGTCATATGTAAAAGCACTGATTTCACGCTATTTGCATGGAAAGCTCCCAGCACAAGATGTCCCATTTCCGCAGCTTTCATTGCCTCCCGCAGTGTCTGTGCATCGCCGATCTCTCCGACAGAAATAACATCCGCATCCTCCCTGGACGCAGCCAAAAGACCGGCGGCGCAATCCGGCGTATCGACGCCCACCTCTCTCTGCAAGACCATAGACTGTCCATTGGTATAAACATATTCCAGCGGATCGTCTATTGTAACAATCGTTTTGGCCGATTCATCCGCAAGATGCTGTACCAAAGATGCGATCGTCGTCGTCTTTCCGCTCCCCGCCGTTCCCGCGGCAATCAGCAGTCCGTGTCTGCGCTTTGTCAAATCCAAAAGAAACTGCGGTATAAAAAGCCGGCTGACCTCCGGTATCAGATCGGAATGCAGCCTGAGAGACATTGCATATGTCCCCTTCTGACGAAACACATGAAAGCGGACGCGATTCCCCCCGTCTGTCAAACATGCAAAATCCAGCTCACCTTTCTTCAAAAACGCTTCCTTCTGAACACTTGTCAATGTCTGCGCCAAAAGTTCTTCAAATGCAGATGCCGACAATTCTTCCCCGGCCGAACGAACTAATTCCCCGTCAATCCGATATAGCACCGGCCCATCCGGCGCCAGATGCAAATCAGACGCCCCCTTTTCCATGGCCTCTCGTATATAATTTTCTATTTTCTCCATATGCTCACCTATCCTGCACAATAACAAATGCATTCACTTTCGTATTTTAATACAAAAAAGCCTTTCCCATATCCTATAATAGAACAAAAGTGCGCTTCGCACACCTTCGCGGATTAACAACTTTCAATGCG
>CANOCV010000068.1 GCA_947564465.1 uncultured Roseburia sp.
TAAAATGTGCCGAGTGTTCGAGACCTTCCACTCGTAAAACAAAACTAAAGGAGAACAGAATATGAGAAACAAAAAGACACTATTTATCACGCAGGCCGCGATGATTGCGGCTATCTATGTCGTATTGACTTACTTTATCAATGCGTTTGATCTTGCGAGCGGCGCTATTCAGGTGCGGATATCCGAGGCGCTGACGATCTTGCCGGTATTTACTCCGGCGGCGATTCCGGGACTTTTTTTAGGCTGTCTGTTAAGCAATTTTTTGACGGGCGCCGTGATATGGGATGTCGTATTCGGAAGCATCGCGACTTTGATCGGCGCGGCAGGGACTTATCTGTTGAGAAAGCATAAGTATCTTGCGCCGATTCCGCCGGTTGTATCCAACACAATCATTGTCCCGTTTATTTTGTCCTATGCATATGGCGCGCCGGATTCGATTCCGTATATGATGGTGACGGTTGGAATCGGAGAAGTGATTTCCTGTTACATACTGGGGCTTCTTTTGATGACGCTGCTTTCAAAATACAGGAATGTCATTTTCGGAGCGGAAATGAGGACATCAAAATAAAAGTTAAATTTGGACGTTTGATATTATAGCTTTAACAGAGAGGGTATATCTTAAAGATGTATCCTCTTTTTTGATGTATACGTTTATTTGTCTGCGGCAATATTAAAGGTAGAAGTTTTTGGGAGGCAGAGAGAACGCGCATGAACATATTGGATATTATAGGGCCTGTTATGGTAGGGCCTTCAAGTTCTCATACGGCGGGGGCGGTCAGGATCGGTCTGGCGGCAAAAAAGCTGTTGGGAGAGGAGGTCAGGAGAGCGGACATATTTTTTCACGGTTCATTCTTTGCGACGGGAAGAGGGCATGGAACCGACAGAGCAGTGGTTGCGGGGCTTTTGGGATTTATGGTGGAAGACGAGCGCATACCGGAGAGTTTTTCGTATGCGAAAAAAATGGGGCTTGAATTTTCGATAAAAGGAATTGATCTGGGAGACGACGCACATGCCAATACCGTGAAAATGAATATTTGCGGAGAGAGCGGGAGGAGGCTTGAGATTATCGCTTCCTCAATCGGAGGAGGACGTATATGGATTGATGAGATTGACGGGCTGACTGTCAATGTCGGAGGGGAATATCCGACGCTTATTGTTCACAATCTTGACGAGCCGGGACATGTGGCGGAGGTTGCGTCGATACTCGCGGGCAATTCTCTCAATATTGCTGCAATGCAGCTGTACCGTATGGGAAGGGGCGGCGAGGCCGTGATGGTATTAGAGTGCGATCATAGGATACCGGAAGAGGTTATACGGCGTCTGGAGAATTTGGGGGGCGTCCGTAAGGTGACGTACCTGAACATGGATACAGGACATGAAACGGAGGAAGAGCATGTACAATTCGTTGGAGGAGATAATCACGGTTACAAAGGAAAGAAAATGGGATTTTTGGCAGACCGTACTGGAGGATGATTGTCGGGAACGTGGAATATCGAGGGAGGAATCCCAGAAAGAAATGGAGCAGATGTATGATAACATGCGAAAGGCCGTTTCTTCCTATGATTCGAGTCGCACCTCCGAGAGTGCGCTTGTGGGAGGGGAAGGTGCGAAAATGCAGCGGGCACGTGAAAATAATGCTTTAATCTGCGGTGATTTTATCGGGCTTGTGATGGAGATAGCGATAAAGCTGGGAGAGTCCAATGCCTGTATGCGCCGCATTGTGGCGGCGCCTACGGCGGGCTCCTGCGGTGTTGTCCCGGCAGTGCTGCTTGCCATGGAGAAAAAAAGAAAGGACACGAAGGAACAGATTATACGCGCGCTCTATGTGGCGGCGGGAATCGGCGGTGTGATTGCAAACCGTGCATTTATCGCGGGAGCGGCCGGAGGCTGTCAGGCGGAAATCGGAACGGCGTCGGCGATGGCGGCAGGAGCGGCGGTGTTTCTTGAGGGAGGGACGGCGGATGCGATGGCATCGGCTGCGGCGCTGGCCCTAAAAAACCTGATGGGACTCGTCTGCGATCCCGTTGCAGGGCTGGTGGAGGTTCCCTGTGTCAAACGGAATGCAATGGGCGCCGTCAACGCTTTGATTTGTGCAGATGAGGCGCTGTCCGGAATTTACAGTAAAATTCCGCCGGATCAGGTGATAGACGCCATGCGTGCCGTCGGAAAATCCATGCCGGACGACTTAAAAGAGACAGGAACCGGCGGGATTGCAGCGACGCCGCGGGGAATAGAAATCAGTGAGAAGCTCGGTTCGTTTTCTTAAATCAGATTGACAAAGTCAAGACGCCTGCATATAATTAGAAAAGACCTTTAGAGAAGGAGCAGGAAAGATGAAAAGCCAGCTGAATGTACGATATATGACAATGACAGCAATGCTTTCCGCAGTTGCAGTCGTATTGATGTTTCTTGATTTTTCGATACCATTGATGCCGACCTTTATCAAATTCGATTTATCGGAGCTTCCGGCTCTGATCGGCGCATTTGCGATGGGACCGGTTAGCGGGATTGTGGTTTGTTTTATTAAGAATCTGATTCATCTCACGATCACTACGACCGGCGGAGTGGGAGAGCTTTCGAACTTTATTCTTGGCGCAGCGTTTATACTGCCTGCGGGTATTATGTACCGAAGGAAGAAAAGCAGAAGCCGGGCATTGACAGGTTCCTTAATAGGAGCTTTTTTAATGGCGGGAATCAGTGTGATTTCCAATAATTTTTTTGTGTATCCGATTTATTACAACCTTATGCCCAAGGAGACGATTATCAACGCCTATCGGACGGCGGCGCAGATATTGCCGGTGGAAATTACCTGGGATACCATGCTTCCGTATTTGATCGCGTTTAATATGCCGTTTACCCTGTTAAAGGGATTGGTGAACGTGTTAATTACATTTTTGATATACAAACATATATCTCCTCTCATCAAGGGGGCGGGCAGTCGGAAAAATTAAGAAAAGGATTTGTCTAATTGAGGAAACAATGCTATACTTCATTATGAAGGAAGCATTTTTTTTTGAGGTGATAAGGATGCAGACAGAATTTGAGATCAATTTGACAGAGAAGGACATGTACCGCTTTAGTATGTATCATAATTATGCGAGTTTTCAGGGGATTTTTTCAATCCTGATTGCGATAGCGGCATTTGTGATGGCAGTTCTGACAAGGGATAGGGTTACCGTGGAATATACGGTATTGTATGTAGTGTTTGGAATCATATTTTTGGTCTATGTGCCGTGCAGTCTGAAGCTGCGTACGAAGAAACAGTTTAAGACCTCCGGTGAGCTGCAGAATACCCTGCACTACCAGGTGGACGAGAACGGGATTACGGTATTTCAAAACGGGGAATCCGCCGAGCTTCCCTGGAAACAGGTATATAAGATAACGGCGACAAGGCATAACCTGATAATTTACAGCACGCGGGTGAGCGCGTTTGTAATACCGCTTTCGCAGCTTGGAGAGAAATACGGGATACTGAAAGAGCTTGCAAAGAAAAACGTAGAAAAATTCCGCTATTGTATCCGGAGGTAGAGCGCATGGTATATGAGACTTGGACGCCGGAAGAGACGGCAGCGTTGGGGGAGAAGATCGGACAGGCGGCAGAGCCGGGGGAGGTCTATACCCTGATCGGGGAGCTTGGCGTCGGGAAGACCGTCTTGACGCAGGGGATTGCAAGAGGACTTGAGATTGAGGAGCCAATCTGCAGCCCGACATTTACGATCGTACAGGTTTATGAGGAGGGGCGGCTGCCTTTTTATCACTTTGACGTATATCGGATTGCCGATATCGAAGAGATGGATGAAATCGGCTATGAGGATTATTTTTATGGCAGCGGCGTGACGATGATTGAGTGGGCGAATCTGATCAAAGAAATTCTGCCGCCCTGTTACAGGCAGATTACAATTGAAAAGAATTTGGAAAAAGGGTTCGATTACAGGAAGATAACCGTAGAAGAGGTGACAGGATGAAAATACTCGCGATAGACAGCTCCGGGCTCGTTGCAAGCATAGCTGTGGTGGAGGATGACAATCTGTGCGGCGAGTTTACCATTAATTATAAAAAGACACATTCCCAGACACTGCTTCCGATGCTGGATGAACTGGCGCGGATGATAGAGCTTGATTTGAATGGGATAGACGCGATTGCGGTGGCAGGGGGGCCGGGCTCATTTACCGGACTCCGCATCGGTTCTGCGACGGCAAAGGGGCTGGGACTGGCGCTTGATAAGCCGTTGATTCACATTCCTACCGTAGATGCACTGGCCTACAATCTTTATGGGAACCGGAATCTTGTATGTCCTCTGATGGATGCAAGGCGAAACCAGACGTACACCGGGCTCTATGAGTTTACGGAGGATGGAATGAAGATCATAAAACCCCAGTGTGCGGTTGGGATTGGTGAGATCATAGACAGTATTCACAGTGAGGGGCGTGCCGTGACATTTTTGGGAGACGGCGTAGCCGTATTTTCGGAATATATCAAAGAAAATTGTAAGGTGAGTTATGAGTTTGCGCCTGCGCATATGAACAAGCAGAGGGCGGCAAGCGTGGCGGCTCTTGCGGAGGAATATTTTCTTGCAGGGAAAATGCAAAGCGCTGCGGAGCACGCGCCGGATTATCTGAGACTGTCACAGGCGGAGCGGGAGAGGTTGGAAAGGCAGCGGGCCTTATCATGCTGATTATGGAAATGACAGAGCAGGAGGTTTCTGCGGTGGCGGCGTTGGAGCGGCAGACATTTTCTGTTCCATGGAGCGAGCAGGGATTTTTAGATGCGCTTGCGATGGAGAATGTAAAGTTCCTTGTCGCCAAAGAGGAGGAGGAAGTCTGCGGCTACTGCGGAATCTATCTTGCCGCGGATGAGGGGGAGATTACAAATGTGGCGGTGGCAGAGCCGTACCGCAGGCGTAAAATCGCAGAGAGGCTTGTGAGAACATTGATAGAGGCGACAATACCGCTTGGTATAAAAAATTATATTTTGGAGGCGCGTATATCAAATGAGGCGGCGATAAACTTATATGAAAAGATCGGTTTTCGGCGCTGCGGAGTGCGAAAGAATTTTTATGACAGGCCAAGGGAGGATGCCTGTGTGATGTATTGTAATATAGATGATACGCCAGTAATTCCCACTATTCGACAGGGATAGATTCTTTTATAATAAAAGAAAAACTGTGGAGGCATATCATGGAAGAAAAAAAGAGTATTGTTTGTAATTGTTGCGGAAAGCGTTTTAGCGCTTCCACGAATGTCATAGAGAAAGATTTTTTGTGTGTAAAAAAGCAGTGGGGATATTTTTCAAAAAAGGACGGAGTGATAGACGAATTTTTTGTCTGTGAGTCCTGCTATGACAAGTGGCTGGAAAATTTTGTAATTCCGCCGAATAAAAAAATGGCGACGGAGCTTCTATAAGTCGCAGGATTGAGGAAATAAAATGTTAGACGTCTGTTTGTTGGGAACCGGAGGGATGATGCCGTTGCCGTATCGCTGGCTGACATCCCTTATGACAAGATATAATGGAAGAAGCCTTATGATTGACTGCGGCGAGGGAACGCAAATCGCAGTTAAAGAGAGAGGATGGAGCTTTAAGCCGATTGATATTATGTGTTTTACCCATTATCACGCGGATCATATCAGCGGACTGCCGGGGATTTTGCTGACAATGGGAAATGCGGAGCGAACCGAGCCGCTTACGATGATAGGACCGAAAGGTTTAGAGCGTGTGGTGAATGCGCTTCGCACGATTGCGCCTGAGCTGCCGTTTGAGATCCGTTATATTGAGCTTACGGAGCCGGAGCAGACAATTGATTTATATGGATATCGTATTCATGCATTTCGGGTGAAGCATAATGTAACCTGCTATGGCTATACGCTGGAAATTTTGCGTCAGGGCCGTTTTTCGGTGGAATCCGCAAATCAACACGGGATACCGAAGAAATACTGGAGCGTACTTCAAAAGGGAAACGTGGTAGAGGAAGGGGGGGAGAGATTTACGCCCGAGATGGTTTTGGGTCCCCCGCGAAAGGGAATAAAGCTGACATATTGTACGGATACAAGGCCGACGGAAGCAATTGTGGAGGCGGCGAAGGATTCCGATTTGTTTATCTGTGAGGGAATGTATGCCGAGAAGGAGAAGCTGGAGAAAGCAAAACAGTATAAGCATATGACCTTTTACGAGGCGGCAGAGCTGGCGAGACGGGCGAATGTCCGTCAGCTGTGGCTGACACATTTCAGTCCGTCGCTGACGCGTGCGGAGAGTTATATGGATGAGGTGCAGAGGATATTTCCGAATGCACTCCTTGGGAAGGACGGGAAGTCGGTAGAACTGGATTTTGAGGAGGAATGAATATGAAGAAAGTCAGGGGGATTTTAATCACAGTTATTTGTATCAGTCTTGTGGTCGGTCTGTATTATTATGTTTCGAATAACGCGTCAAAGAAAAGCGTGGAGAACGATTTGCAGCTGACAGAGGTAGAGAAGGTACTGACAAGGGATCTGGAAAAGTCATATCTTCTGACACCCAGAGAGGTGATTAAGTTTTACAACAGAGCGATTTGCTGTCTGTACAATGATGAGTACACCGATGAGCAGTTTTTGGGCCTGGCGGATCAGATTCGTTGTTTGATGGATGAGGAGCTTTTGGAGGAGAATCCGGCAGATACATATTATGAAAGCTTGAAAAAGGATGTGGAAGAGTATCGGGCGCGTGAGAAGAAAATTGTAAATACTACGGTGTCGGACAGTGCGGATGTCCAATACAAGAAAGTAAACGGCAGGGAATGCGCGTATGTTTCCTCCTCTTATTTTATTACCGAGGGCTCCGAGTCTTATACCCGTCCTGCACAGCGTTATGTGCTGCGCAAAGATGAGGCGGAAAATTGGAAAATGTTAGGATTTTATTTGTTAGAGGGAGACAGTTCGGATGATTAAGAAGCAGGGAGATGCTGCCATACTTGCAATCGAAACCTCATGTGACGAGACTGCGGCGGCGGTCGTTGTGAATGGCCGGGATGTGAGGAGCAATATTATTTCCTCACAGATAGATTTGCATACTCTGTATGGGGGCGTTGTGCCGGAAATTGCATCCAGAAAACACATAGAAAAGATAAATCAGGTGATTACGGAGGCAATGGAGACGGCGCAGGCAGATTGGCGGGACATTGACGCCGTCGGCGTGACATATGGGCCGGGTCTGGTGGGAGCTTTGCTTGTAGGCGTGGCGGAAGCGAAGGCGATTAGTTACGCTAAGAAAATTCCGCTTGTAGGCGTGCATCATATTGAGGGACATATCAGTGCAAATTATATAGAAAATAAAGAATTAAAGCCGCCGTTTTTGTGTCTCGTGGTGTCGGGTGGGCACACGCATCTTGTCAACGTGGCGGATTACGGGACGTATGAGATACTGGGACGGACGAGAGACGATGCGGCGGGGGAGGCATTTGACAAGGTAGCGCGTGCGATCGGGCTTGGGTATCCGGGAGGACCTAAGATTGAAAAGGCGGCGCATAGGGGGAATCCTCATGCGGTCGAATTTCCGCGTCCGAAGGTGTCGGACGGTGAATATGATTTCAGCTTCAGCGGACTGAAATCGGCGGTATTAAATTATCTAAACGGCTGTCAAATGAAACAGATTCCGATTATTCAGGAGGATATCGCGGCGTCTTTTCAGAAGGCAGTGACGGATGTACTGATTGGAAACGCTATACTTGCAATGGATGCGTACGGGGTAAAGAAATTTGCAATTGCAGGCGGTGTGGCTTCAAACGGTACGCTGCGTGAGGGAATGCGCAGGGCATGTGAGGCAAGAGGCGTTGAGTTTTATCATCCCTCTCCTGTATACTGTACGGATAATGCGGCAATGATAGGCGCGGCGGCATATTATGAATATATTGCGGGAAAGCGCTCCGGCCTTGATTTAAATGCGGTTCCCAATTTAAAGCTCGGTGAGCGGTAATTTGGAGGCAACTATGAAATATACGGCGATTGTACTTGCGGCGGGAAAAGGCAGCAGGATGAACAGCGAGGTTCAAAAACAATATATGACGCTTGGGGGAAAGCCTTTGATAGCATATTCCCTGGAAGCGTTTGAAAAGAGCGCAGTCGATGAGGTGATTTTTGTGACAGGGGCGGGGGAAGAGGAATATTGTCGGAAGGAAATCATAGACAGATACGGTTATAAGAAGGTGGCGCAGATTATACCGGGTGGCAAGGAACGTTATCATTCCGTGTTTGAGGGGTTAAAAGCCGCGGCGGGAAGCGATTACGTCTTGATTCATGACGGAGCAAGACCGTTTGTCACAGAGGAGATCATTGCAAGAACCATGCGGACCGTGCGGGAAAAAGAGGCATGTATTGTGGGAATGCCGGTCAAAGATACGATTAAGATCAGTGATTGTGAGAATAAGGTTTTGGATACGCCGCAGCGGGAGCATGTCTGGATGGTACAGACGCCGCAGGCGTTTTCTTACGGATTGATATATCATGCATATGAGAAGATTTTGGCACAGCCGGATTGCGGGATAACCGACGACGCTATGGCAGTTGAGAAAATGTGTAATGTACCGGTTTGTTTGATTGAGGGGAGCTATCGGAATATCAAAATCACGACGCCGGAGGATCTGGTGACAGCGGAGGCATTTTTGCGTCAGCAGGCGCTAAATTAATTGGGTTTGTAATCGTGCGGTATGACAGACCCGATACACAAAAACCGCACAGAAACGAGGGAAAAAATGAATCAAGAAGAACAAAACAATATGCAAAATGAAAATTATCAGGATCCGCTGGCTACGGCGGACAATGGGGAACCGGCAAAGAAATCCAAGGGGTCTGGCGGTGCACTGATTGGGTCTACAATCGGAATGTTTGTACTGATGCGTCTTTTCGGTCTTTTTGGAGCCTTGATCTGTTATGCCGGATTTTGGGCAGTATACGCAATTGCAAGAACGAAGCTGTCTCTGCCGCTTAGAATTATACTGTGCATTTTGACGGCGGCTGTATTTATCGTATTGTTGCTTGTAGTCAGTGTGATAATAGCAACTATGCTGGCGTGAGGATGACGGATGAAACGACTGAGAAATCTGGCTCAAAAATCTATTTATGAAATAGTCATTATAGTGGCAGTGGCGTTGGCGCTGTTATTGCTTTGTATTTTTTTGTTAAGAAGCGACGCACCGGATTATTTTATGGTAAGGCTTATATTATATCTGTTGCTTTTCCTTATGGTATTAGTGACGCTTGCTATTTATACCGTGCTCGTTGTATGTTCTTATAGTTCTGCGAATAAGAAGCTTAGAGGGATTCCCGGATTTTCGGAGGAACGTTTTGAGAGGGAGATTGAAAGATCGCCGCAGCTGCGTTCGGTTCTGATAAGCAGCGACGCTATTTGTTATAGGGGTTCCGTTGTGGTAAAGGCAGTTCCCTTAAAAGACATTGTGTGGGCATATCAGGAGCAGGGGAAAAATATGATTCAGATTTATACGAGAGATAAACAGAAGCATTCAATAGATGTTTTCCTGAAGAAGCAAATGGGAAAAGATCATGAAAAGGCCGTTCGATATCTGCTGCGTCTGATTGTCAGAAAGAATAAAAATGCCATTGTCGGATATAAGGATGTTTATGCGGATATGTATAAACATGATTTTAATCAGATGCTTATGCGGACACATGGAGTTATCGTGGACAGCGTATCATTGGAGCAGGAGTATATAGAAAACGATTATTATCATCTGGATTTCCAATAGAGGAGATACGGTTTGAATTATGAGATTGTCCCCAAAAACTAACATACAAGGGAAGATTTTTTCTTGGTTGGAACGCCAGCCGACCTTACCAAAGCAGAGATAACGGGGCGAGATAATCGCCCCTCTATTATAAAACATTTATGAGGTTGATGAACTATCCTTAAGATTTAACCTTACGATTTCTGATAAAACACCAATGTCATTCTATCATTAATCTTTTCCGTTTTTCCGGTTTTCTGATACCCCATTTTCTCATATAAATAGCAATTCCCTTCTTCTTGTAAAATTGTATCTAACTCCCAATTCGAAATTCCATGAATCTCTTCAACCAATTTCATTGCCTTTTGTGCGTAACCATTATTTCTGTGTTGATTCATAATAAATATTGGAGAAATCCTTTTTGCCTTTCCCTCTTCATTTTTGTCAACAACTCGTATTGCACCTACTTTTTTCCCGTCAACTACAATAAAGTAGAAATATGTAAATGACTGATTTAATCTCATCTGAACCTTAGCTATTTTCTCTGTAGCTGGACTGGTATCTGTGTCTTGATACTTTTCGTACAGCGAAGCAAAAGCCTCCACCTGCATTTTCCATAATTCCTCCGCATCATCTGCCCCTATTCTGAGCAACTCCATTTTACCTTGGTCCATTATGTTTTCCTCCATCATAATTTAATCACATTATTTTTTCACTCTCATCAAATAGTGTGTCTCATCCTCTGGTACTATTTCTCTTGCCACATCTAAAACCATCCCTAATCCCTTTGTACCATAGCCTTTACCACGAAACTCTTTTTTTATACTATATCCAATATGACCTGCACCAATTTTAAGTGCCTCTGTCAAATAATGCCGAATCCTATATTCTCCCACAAGCACCTGCTCGTCCCACAAATAATAATATGTTTCCGGTACAAACCATTCGGGCATACCAACCGGATTCTCGTGCATCATAAGCTCCGGCAATACAGTAGTTTCATATTCTTCAAAAGTTATTCCCTCATAGGGATTGGTTAATCCATTTTTTTCTAATACCAACCATTACTTATTGTTTTTTTACCAAAATATCTAAAGCATGATTCGTGGCACCAATCAAATCCATTCTCTCGCAGATTGAAAAATGATATTTCATCCACATATCAAAAGTTGCATCATCCATTGCATCAACACATTCTCGCATATAATTTGTCGCTCCATCTGCTGCAACAATCTTTAATCTTTTTACATTTTCAAAGCAAGCATTTAAGTCATCAATTTCTTCTAATCTAACCATTTCAAATAAGTCTTTTTCCTCTGATATGCATCTGAAATCATCGGTTAACATCTGATTATTAACACAATCCCATATCTTTCCTGCTTTGAAGGTAAACTGAATCATAGTAGCTTCATTCATACAATATGCTATAAAAATATGTCCTTGTTTTTTTGTAACACGAATTGCCTCCTCTAACACCTTCTGCTTATCCTCTTTTGTATACATATGATACATCGGTCCTAACACGAGCGTAATATCAAACGATTCATCTGCAAATCCAGATAAATCCAAGGCAGTTCCCTGACAAGTTCTTATATTTTCTATACCATCAATTTTAGAATTCATAATTTCCAAATTGTGAGTAGTGTATTCCAACGCATCGACTTCGTGACCTTCCAGTGCAAGTGCAATGCTATACCTTCCAGTCCCAGCTCCGACCTCCAGTATCTTTTTCTTTTCTGTACCACCAATAAATTTATGAATGTACTTCATAGTAGTCAAAAATTCTACCTGACCATGTTTGCTGGCTAATCTTCCTTCTTCATCATAATTTGCGTAATAGTTTTCTAAGTAATTCATTCCTTGCTTACCTCCATTTCTATACATTTCCACTTTTCTCCTAGTATTTCAAAGACGATATCTTCTTTCATTGGGATTTCTTTAAATCTGGCTGCTTTGTAGCAATAATATGCCGAAGGGTTGTTATCAAAAACGCCCAAGGTTATTTTTTCTGCCTTCAGCATATCAAAGGCATATCTCATCGCCATCTGTATCATTCTTTTCCCGTAACCCAGACCACGCTTACTGTCATCAACAATAATAAATCCCAGACGAATTATTGTCTTTGCCTTATTCGTATAGCGCAGTATTAAATGACCAACCGGACCATTTGTATCCACAGCTGTTATGGGATAAAAATTATCCGGCTCCTCACAATCACCATTACATTTCAGATATTTATAGTTAATATCCTCCGCTGTTATTGGGTACGCACCATATCTGTCAGAGCTCCATTTGCGAAGAGCCCTTTCATCTTTAATCCAGCTTACTATCGCCTCTGCATCTTTTGGCTTATACGGTCTTATGATCAACTGATCTAATGGTTCGTTTATCAATTGTTTTTTCATGATTTCATAAACCTGTATTACACCATTTTTACATTCCCAAATTCCATGATCTACGGTTTGGTAACCTAAATGAGTATATAATCTGCAAGCCGGCAACGACGCATCTATATCAACATAATCATACTTTTTCTTTATCTTTTCTTCTAACTGATTCATAATAAAAGTTCCATAGCCTCTTTTTTGATAGCCCGGCAAAACATAAACTCTTGTAATATGATTTCCATTCTTTGTTCCGGTGCCAATTATCTCTTCATTTTCCACCAAAATGTATGTATTTCCAGCTTCAATATCCTTAATAATATTTTCACGACTGTGGAATTCACAAAACATATCTACAATTTCTTTCAAGTAGTACTTCGGATAGACCACTTTGATAGTCTCCTGTACAAGCGCATATACCTTTTCTGCGTCAGATTTCTTAGCTAATTTGAACTCCATATCCTTTTCCTCCTTGTAAATATAATAAAAGCACCATCAAACAATATTCCTATCATCTGATGGTGCAAAATTACTTGCAATATATTTATTATGAAAAACTTTCCCAATATCAATCTTGTTTCAATCTATTGGAAATCAAATTCTCACAATGCAATATTTTTCCATCAGCAATAAATCCCAACTGCCAGTGATAGACGGGATTGACAACATAATTATTGGGCTGTGGAAATCTATAACTATTCTGCATCGTGCTAATTCCTTTCGTAATTTTTTGATAATTGTTATTGATAATACTCCCGTTAATTAATACTGTCAATAAGTTTTTTTGTTTTGTCTATAAATTGTCTATAAATCTTTTGGTGAAGATACGCATTTTATATTGCGTTTTTAGACATAATTATGCTATAATTATGTCTAAGAAAGGAGTGAAATATCATGCCGCTTATTATGCCTATTAAGGATTTACGCAATACAACCGAGATTTCCAATATCGCACACAAGGAACAGGAGCCTATTTTTATTACCAAAAACGGATATAGCGA
>CANOCV010000069.1 GCA_947564465.1 uncultured Roseburia sp.
GAAAAGTAATTGAATATACCGAAAAGGCGTTTCGAAAAGTCTTTTGCCCCGGCTCCGGCAGGGAAGAAGACAGGGGAAAAAAACGCGCCGCAGGAGCTGTTCTTGTGGTGGTTGTTCTATTAATATCCATGGGAGTTTCGGGTCTTTTGCTGTCTTTTGCAGGATATATTCATCCATATATAAAGACATCGGTATCTGTTCTGATCTGCTATCAGATGTTGGCTGTAAAGTCGTTAAAAACAGAGAGCATGAAGGTATATTATGCGTTAAAATCCGGCAGCCTCTTGGATGCGAGACTTGCGGTGTCTATGATTGTGGGGCGCGATACGAAAAGGCTTTCCAAGGAAGGGGTTACGAGAGCCGCTGTGGAGACGGTTGCGGAAAATACGTCTGACGGCGTGGTGGCTCCTCTGTTTTATATGTTTCTGTTTGGTCCGCTGGGCGGAGTTGCATATAAGACAGTCAATACGATGGATTCTATGATTGGCTATAAAAATGACAAATATTGTTATTTCGGGACGGCGGCGGCAAGGCTTGATGATTTTGCGAACTATGTACCTGCAAGAGCGGCGGCTCTTGCCATGGCTGCTGCGGCGTTTCTGTTGGGATATGACGGCAAAGGCGCAGTTCGTATCTATAAGCGTGACCGGTATAAGCATGCAAGTCCTAATTCCGCCCAGACGGAGGCGGTCTGCGCCGGAGCGCTTGGAGTGCGACTTGCGGGGGACGCGTATTATTTCGGTAAATTGTATCACAAGCCTGCGATCGGAGATGCGGACAGGGAAATAGAGCCGGAGGATATTGTCCGTGCGAACCGGCTGTTGTACGCCGCGTCAGTGATTGTTTTGCTTGCGGGGCTTGCTGTATGTACGGTGCTTGTATGTGCGGGGGGATTGTGGGGAAGG
This sequence comes from uncultured Roseburia sp., assembly GCA_947564465.1. Classification (GTDB taxonomy): domain Bacteria; phylum Bacillota; class Clostridia; order Lachnospirales; family Lachnospiraceae; genus Roseburia_C. Next base: position 906 of record CANOCV010000069.1, read on the forward strand.
TAGTGTACGGAGGGATACGGTATGCATGGAGGAGATATTTATTCGAATGATGTGGAATACGATTTTTCCGTTAATATCAATCCGCTTGGTATGCCGGAAAAAAGCATAAGGGCCGCACAGTCCGCCATTTTGTTTTCTGCTCATTATCCTGATTGCGAGGGAAATGCGCTGCGGCAGGCCATAGCGGAGTGGGAAGGGGTAGAGCGGCGGAATGTCATTTTGGGAAACGGAGCGGCGGAGCTTCTCTATGCTCTGTGCTATGCGATAAAGCCTAAACAGGGGCTGATACTCTCTCCTACTTTTTCGGAATATGAGGCGGCGGTGCGGGCGTCAGGTGGGGAGTGCCGTTTTTTCGGACTGAAGGAGGAAGAGGAGTTTGAATTAAACGAAGGGATTTTATCCGAGATAAAAGGTGAGACGGATATTTTGTTTTTGTGCAATCCGAATAATCCGACGGGCAAGCTGATTTCGAGGGATTTACTTCTGGCGGCTGCAAAGAGGTGTGAAGATTTGGGGGTTTATCTCTGCATGGATGAGTGTTTCCTGCCGTTTCTTGCAAGTGAGAAGAATTATACAATGAAGCATAGTCTTGAAGGCTTTCCTCATCTGATTGTGGTTCGTGCATTTACAAAGGTATTTGGAATGCCCGGGCTGCGTCTCGGTTACGCTTTGACCGCAAATTCTAATTTAACGGACAGGATACGCCGCTGCATACAGCCATGGAATGTTTCCGTTCCGGCGCAGATGGCGGGGCTTGCGGCGCTTGACGATACGGAATATCTGGTTCGCACAAGAGAACTGATAAAGGAGGAAAAGGCGTATTTGCTGGGCGCCCTTTCGAAAGGACTTGCAAAAAAGATATACGAGGGAGCGGCAAATTATATTTTTTTTCGGGCCGATAAAGATTTGGCCGGGCGATTGCTAGAGCAGAAGATCTTAATTCGTTCCTGCGGAAATTACCGAAATCTGTCGGAGAATTATTTTCGTATCGGAATACGCACGCATGAGGAAAATGAAGAGCTCATTCGAAGATGGAAAACGATTGGTAACAGTTCGCCCGTCTGAACTGTTGCAACGATTGTGAGAAAAGAGGGAAATTATGGCAAAAATCATGATACAGGGTACGATGTCTAATGTGGGAAAGAGCCTGATTGCGGCGGGGCTCTGCCGTATTTTCAAGCAGGACGGATATAAGGTCGCGCCCTTTAAGTCACAGAATATGGCGCTGAATTCATTTATCACCGAGGAAAATCTTGAGATGGGGCGGGCCCAGGCCGTGCAGGCGGAAGCGTGCGGCATTGCGCCTAAGGCATGTATGAATCCCATTTTGTTAAAGCCTACAACGGATATGGGCTCTCAGGTGATTGTCGGCGGCGAAGTGTTTGGGGATATGAGGGCTATGGACTATTTTAAGAAAAAGAAAGAGTTCATTCCTATAATAGAGGATTCCTATAAAAAGCTTGCTGACACATATGATATCGTCGTAATTGAGGGGGCCGGAAGCCCGGCGGAAATTAACTTAAAGCAGGATGATATTGTAAATATGGGAATGGCAGCTCTTGCTGACGCGCCTGTTCTTTTGGTGGGAGATATTGACCGGGGAGGCGTGTTTGCGCAGCTTTTAGGAACGCTTATGCTGCTTGATAAGTCGGAGCAGGATCGGGTTAAGGGTCTTATTATCAATAAATTCCGGGGAGACAGGAAAATATTAGATCCCGGGCTTTCTATGTTGAGAGATCGGTGTCACAAAGATATTTTGGGCGTTGTACCTTATCTTGACGTAAATATAGAGGAGGAGGATTCCCTTGCGGAGAGTCTCGCGCAGGGAAGTGTGTGGGGAGAAATTGATATTGCCGTGATCCGTCTTCCAAGGATATCGAATTTTACGGATGTGCAGGCTCTTGCCATGGAGCCGTCCGTTTCCGTGCGCTATGTGAGCCGTGCGGGAGAGTTAAAGGAGCCGGAGCTTATTTTGATTCCGGGGACGAAAAATACGGTTAGGGATATGAAGTGGCTGCGGGAATCGGGGCTGGAGGCTAAAATCGTGCGGCTGGCGGCGAAAGGGACGGCTGTGTTTGGCATATGCGGCGGCTACCAGATGTTGGGTGAACGTATTACGGATGCCTGCGGCGCGGAGGGGGGCGGTACGATTCGCGGTATGGGTCTGCTTCCGATGGATACGTACTTTGAGCCGGAGAAGACGAGAAGCCGTGTGGAAGGACATGTCGTGGAATTGGACGGATTTTTCCGTGCCCTTTCCGGCAAAAAGGTCTGCGGCTATGAGATTCATATGGGAAAATCCGTATTGAGGCAGGAAGCTTTCCATGCGCTAAATCTTAAGGAAAAACAGGACGGGTGCTGTCTTTCGAATATATTTGGAACATATCTCCACGGTATTTTTGATGAGGCGGATTTCAGGGAAGCTCTGATTCGCCTTCTCTGTGAGAAGAAGGGTATCTCATATGGAAAAGGTACGCGGATGTCTTTCGCGGAGTATAAGGAAGGGCAGTATGATAAGCTGGCGGACACTTTGCGTGAGAGCCTTGATATGAAAAGGATTTACCGCATTATGGAGGAGAATGAAGCGCGGTCCGCGGGAACTTCGGGTAACATGCCGCTTGCGGGGATTTCGAATTTTCTGCCGGAGGAAATTGAGAAGAGAAGCTTTGAGATTATCACGCGGGAGCTGGGGGGGACAAGGCTTGATTGTGATAAAGAACCTGTAATTAAGCGTGTAATTCACACGACGGCGGATTTTGATTATCTTGACAATCTCTGCTTTTCGGAAAATGCCGTGAGAGAGTTTCAGAGTGCAATCCGCGGCGGGGCATGCATTGTCACCGATACGCAGATGGCGAAATCCGGTATCAATAAGCGCGAGTTAAAAAAATACGGCGGAGAAGCGTATTGTTTCATGAGTGACGAGGATGTGGCGCAGGCGGCGAAGCAGAATAAGAGTACCCGGGCAGTGGCGAGCATGAACAAGGCGGCCGGCCTGAAAAAAGATATTATTTTTGCCGTAGGCAACGCGCCGACCGCATTGATCCGCCTGTATGAGCTGATACGGGCGGGAGAACTTACGCCAAAAGGAATTATCGGCGTGCCGGTTGGATTTGTGAATGTGGTAGAGGCAAAGGAGCTGATTATGCGTTTAAATGTGCCGTATATCGTGGCAAAAGGCAGAAAGGGCGGGAGTAATGTGGCGGCGGCAATCTGTAATGCCTTGTTGTATTCTTTGTAGAGGGCGGAGGGCAAGGATCATCCGGCATAATGCGTGTCCTTTTTCTTATTTACCAAAAGTTACTTAAACATTTCTCATTCATTTTGTGTTACAATAATATCACGAATAGAAAACTATAAGTAATAGTTCAGACAAGTCTGTGAATTTACTGTACAGAACTGTCTGAACTGTTACAACTATAGGGAGGATGAGATGGAGTTATCAACATATTTTCGAAGTATTATTGAGCAGGATCGGTGCGCGGTTGTCATCTGCAATTTACAGCATGAGATTATTTATATGAATCCCGCGGCGATATCAAAGTATGCAAGACGCGGCGGACGTAAGCTTGTCGGAAAGAGTCTTTTGGACTGTCATAATGCGGCCTCCGGGGAGCAGATAAAGAAGGTTGTCTCATGGTTTGGAGAGAGCGCCGGGAACAATATAATTTATATATCCCATAATAAGAGGGAAAATAAAGATGTATATATGGTTGCGCTCCGTGACGAGTCGGGAGCTTTGATCGGATATTATGAAAAGCATGAATACCGGAAGGCAGAAAAAGGCGAACTATATGATTTTAAGTCTGAGTAAGCGCAGGAGAACGGAAAATAGTTTTGAGAGCGGAGAGCAGAACGTTTTGAGTGTTATTCATCTGTTCCAAGACGGAAACGGGTGTGTGCCGGCTGATTATGTTTAAGGAATGCCTGCGCAATTATCTTGTTTCGTTTATTATCACAGAAGAATTAAAGTTGTGTTATTACCGGGGACGAAAAGAGTGGCAGCAAAAAAAGGTTACTCGACGGGAACCTGCCTGACGGCGCAAGATTAATTCAAGCAGGTTCCGGAGTATTTTAGAATAGATTTTGATGAATGTTAACAGATATATTCCTTCGATAAGAGAGCATTATTGTGTGAGAGCGGATTGATGTACTCTGTGCGCTAATACGGCAAAACGATTTGCGACGTCGTCTATTTTCATCTCATCCACATCTATTAAATAGTGGTCAATGGTATTGTTGAAGTTTTTGTACCAGTGCGGGGCTATCTTTTTCCGGCCTACAATGGCGCCGACAATACTTCCGGCTGTGGCAGCCGTGCAGTCATTGTCCATTCCCATCGCAACGGTTTCGGAGATTACCTTTGTCATATCAGTTCCACCTAACATTAATCCAAAGATCGTCAGGCAGGCATTGTTGTTGGTGTGGGCGGCAGACATATTTTGAAAACGCGAATCCACAAGGCCGCGCGCCTCCTTGTAATTATGGATATCCTTGCCGGCATCTAAAGCCCAGGCAACGTCCTTAGCGAGGGCGCAGTCGGCAGGAATCTCCGTCAGACCGATTTGAATTGCTTCTATGGGGCTATCCACACAAAAGGCAGCGGCTTGAGCTGCGGCAAAGAACATTTCACCGTAAATGCCGTTTCGTCGATGACTCAGATAAGCGTCGCGGTAAGCAAGCTCCGCCGCTTTCTCCGGATATCCGGGCGCCATATAAGCAAACGGGTCAGAGCGAATATCTGCGCCGATCCATTGACAGTAGGGATTGTCGATATCGGCGGTGTGTAGGGCAGAGATGCCCTTTTTTAAATTCTTAAGAGCAATATCCTCTGCAGTACAGGCATAGGGAAGATATTTCAGCCATGCTTTGCCCACATCCTCCGTCGTAAAATCAATTCCGTACTCTTCCGCTATCAAAAGTCCCAGCAGTGTGTAAGTAATGTCATCATCGGCCGGAACCTTGTGCATTCCCTCTCTGGTATAATCCTGAAAAGGACTCTTTTCATACCGCAAATCAAACGGAAACTTTATCTTGCTCCAATAGTCCGTGGGAGGAAAAGCGTCGTCGGTGTATTTCGCCCATCGCTTCATATGCTCCACTGAATGAAATTCTACGGGCGCGCCTAACGTGCATCCGGCTAATCTGGAGATCAGGGCACCCTCCAACTTGTCCTGATAAATGTCGTCGGGAATCTCATTCCATATCTTTCTCGGACCATCCGGGCGAAGACAGCGAATCGCTTCAAGCGTATCCGGCTCTTTTTCGGCAAGCCGTGTGTCAATCGGCATGTCCTTTAGCTTTTCAAGGCGGTTTTTTAAAGTCTGTTCCAGATCGGTAAGATAAGAACCAAGCTCGGCGCTGCCGTACTCTGCTTTTAAACGCACATATTCAATAATTTCGGAAACAATTGATTGAAAATCAGGAATATCAGGATAATTCATAGGAAAAACCTTCTTTCTGCAAAATTTTATTTATTGTTGACCTTGTCGGAAAGCTGTCGGAGGTACCGCGTTTGGTGACGGTCATGGAACTGACGATAGTTGCCAGTTCAATCGCGTCTGTTATGCGGAAATTATTTGCAAGCGCATGGGCGAAGGCGCCGCAGAAGGAATCACCGGCGTCGGTGGTGTCAACAGCGGACACGTTTCTGGGCGGATGGCGTATGATTTGCCCCGATTCTTGTATTTTTGGTATAAGCTCATTATAATAAATAAAAGTAACAGAATCTACGCAGAAATGAGTGAAAACTATGCAAATATGTTCAAATATGGATTATCTTCCGTATAACTTTTCGAAGGAGTTCCCATTTGTAGATTGGGGAGAAAATCTGTATTCTCCACCGACGGAAACGGGAAGGCTGCACAGCCATAATTGTCTGGAAATCGGATACTGCTTTCAGGGAAGCGGTGTGTTTCTGGTGGACGACGAGATTCTATCCTTCGGAGCAGGGGACTGTTCTATAATATTTCCAGGGCAAAAACATATTGCAAGCAGCAGCAAGGCGGACCCGAGTCTGTGGCATTTTGTCATGATAGATGTGAAGCTTTTGATAAAGTGTCTTCCGCGGGAGTTGGCGGCAGGCCTTAATAAAATGAAGGACCGAAGGCCAAACGTACCAAATCTGATCAATACTATATCATACCCTCATATGTGTATGATGATTCAGTTGATAGTAGAGCAGTTGGCAAGCAAAGGCGTACAGTATAAAAATACGGTTAAAATGCTTACACTATCGCTCCTGTATAGATTGAGTGAGATGGATATTTTGGAGAATAAGAAAATGGAAAACGGAAAATATGATGCCATTGCTCCGGCCTTGAATTATATTTCCAATTCCTATGCGGAGCAGATTTCACTTAAAAAATTGGCGCATATGTGCAGTCTGAGCGAATCGACCTTTCGAAGAAGCTTTAAAGAAATTATGGGAACCTCGCCTATGGAATTTGTGCATGAAATCAGAATTAAGGTTTCGACACAGCTGCTGCGTGAGGGCAGATATTCGGTAAATCAAATTGCAATGACGGTCGGGTATGAAACGCTTTCCTCCTTCAACCGACAGTTTCGAAAGATAAGAGGCGTTTCACCATCGCAATGGAAAAATTGCTGTAAAAAATAATATAGATGATTATAAAAAGACAGGCTTTTTTGTTAGGATAAAATTGCCAGAAAAAGCCTTACGTTTTTATTGACTTTTTATGGATTTTAGACTAAAATTACAAATAGTTATATTGCTTGCCTGATTTTCCAAAAGTAAATGTTTTACTGGAAAAGAATGAGATAACACATTTAACAGGATACTACTGAATACATAATAAAATGACTGAAAACGGATTGCGAGCGGAGCTTTAGCTGCCGTCCGTGTATTTTTTTCGGATTATTTTTGATATGTGGCGGATGGATACGAGCGTTGTGATTTTTAGAATTAAAATCCAAAGGAGTCAGGCGGTTTTGACATAAGTACAGAAAAAGAGGACGGTTGTTATATGAGGAAAGCACAGAAGAAACAGGCGGAGTCGTTTGTGCAGCTGCTTGCGCGTGCGCATGACAATATTAAAAAAACAATAGAGATAAGGAATACCTCTGCCGCGTTGGATCTTCTGGAGCAGTGCCAGGAGGGAGCAATTGAGCTTGGCGGTATGATCGAAGAGTCCGAGGGTGAGGACTTTGTAACGATTCATATGCTGGAGGATTACTGTGAGCTGATTTATCAGATTCATGAGGAAATCAGACAGGAAAAAGCGGTAAACGTAAACGCATTTTATAAGAGGCTGCGCAAGCTTCTGATTCAGATAGAGAATAGTATTAAAAATGACATAAAAGTTCGTTTGGAAATTGCGTTTCTTCCGTATAAGGCGTCTATGTGGGATTCTCTGGAGAGCGTCTTTTTGGCGGCGGATGCGGATCCAGACTGCGATGCATACGTGGTTCCGATTCCGTATTACGAGCGCAATGCAGACGGGACGCTTGGCGTTTATCATTATGAGGGTGATGAAATGCCGGACTATGTGCCGGTAACATATTACAGTGAATATTCATTGGAAGAAAGATTGCCGGATATTATTTATATACATAATCCTTATGATAATAATAATTATGTCACAAGTGTGGATCCGCGATTTTATTCCCGTGAATTAAAAAAGTACACTGAATGTCTGGTCTATGTTCCGTATTATGCAACTTCCGGCGGAATGTCAGAGGCGCAGGCATTGTGCAGCGCCTACTATTATGCCGATTATATTGTGATGCAGGCGGAAAAATACCGAAAGTATTTTGATCCGGCGCTGCCGCAGGAGAAGCTATTGCCTCTTGGTTCGCCAAAGTTTGACCGGCTGATTCGGATGTGCAAGAATCCGCCCGAGCCGCCGGAATCATGGAAAAAGAAAATGGAAGGCCGCAAGGTCTATTTTTATAATACAAGCATTAACGGGATGCTGGGAAATACAAAGAGTTTCTTAAAAAAGATGGATTATGTGTTCCGTTGTTTTCGGGGGAGGGAGGATGCATGCATTGTATGGCGTCCGCATCCGCTTTTGGAGTCCACGTTTGACTCTATGCGCAAAGAGCTGCGTCCGATTTATGATGAGTTAAAACGGTATTTTATTGAGAATGAAATCGGTATTTATGATGATACGCCGGATATGACAGAGACAATTGCGTTGTGCGATGCCTATATCGGAGATGCCGGAACTTCGGTGACGTCCCTTTTTGGGATAGCAGGAAAACCGATGTTTATTTTGAATAATGAAATTCATTCGGCGCCGGAGGAGGATGATTGGCGAGGGGAAATCATAAAGGGATTTGGGTCAGACGGTCATGATGACTGGATGATTACGCAAGGAAATAAGTTATATCACGCACCGAATCATGATTATCATTATGAATATTATTGTGATTTGTCGGAATATGCGTCGGGCAATTATTACCTGCGGGCGATGGAGATTGACGGAAAAGTGTATGTGTGTCCGGCGAATGCGCAGGAGATTCTTGTGATAGAGGACAGGGAGATAAAAAAGCGTGTGCGGTTGGAGCATGTGCTTGAGAGAGAAGGGGCCTTTGTTGGAGCAAGGTGTATTGGTGACTATTTGTTTTTGATTCCGTTTCAGTATCCTGCTATTGTCAGATATGATATGAGAAATGATAAAGTGGAATACATTCAGGGGAACAAAGAGGTCTTTGTAAGTAATGCCCAGGGGGAGTGGCGTGTTGGCAGTAACTGCATATGGAACAACTATCTGTTGTTGGCTTCGCCGGTAGACAATCGCGTTCTTATGATTGATGGGAAATCCGGTGAGCAAAGCGTTTTGTCCGTACAGGTAGATGGTTTTAAGGGATGTATGGGAATGGTGCCAGATCCAAATGATATGGATATCTGGATGCTTCCATATACAGGAACAGCAGTTGTTTGTTGGAATCCAAAAACAGGCAAAGTGCAGGAGTATTCCGATGTTCCGGCAGGATTTAAATGTAAAAACAGACCGTATGGATTTGTGTGCGAGGACAGACCTTTTAGTGGAATTGCTTTTAGTGAAAGATATGTTTTTTTTCCACCGTATTGGGGAAATATGTTTCTTCGTCTTGACAGAGAGATTAAGAAGTTTGATGAGTGGATTCCTCCGTTTGATGTGGTGGAGGAAGGAAAGAATGGATATTTTATGTCCTGGAGTGTTGGTGGGTTTATTCGACAGACAGGCACATTTGGAAAATGGACATATCGTTATTTTTCAACACCGGATCGAAAAGTATATGAGATTGATATGGACACAAGAGAGTATACGGAGATTGATGTTGTGTTTGATCAGGAGGAACTGCGGAATCATGAGTCCGGTTTTTGCGAAATTTCAGAGTGGCTTCGGTATGCCGGACTTGAGAATGCATTCAATTCACTGCCGAATTTTTTGGACGGAAATATAAGTGGAAACCTATTTGATAGGGAAAGGCAGATTCGGGCATATGGGGAAATTGCGGCGAATTATGATGGGACAAGCGGGGAAAAAATCCACAGTTTTATGAGGGAAAAAGTATGACGAAAGTAATTACATATGGTACGTTTGACCTTTTCCATGAAGGACATTACCGGCTGCTTCAAAGAGCGAAAGAGCTGGGAGATTATCTGATTGTTGGTGTAACAACGGAAGCGTATGATAAAGCCAGGGGAAAATTAAATATTGTCGATTCCTTGATGACAAGGATTGAGAATGTAAAGAAAACCGGGTTTGCGGATGAGATTCTGATTGAGGAGGCGCCGGGGCAAAAATTTAATGATATCAAAAGACTGCATATTGATATATTTACGGTGGGTTCCGACTGGCGTGGTCAATTTGACTATCTCAGCGACTATTGTAAGGTTGTGTATTTAGAGCGGACAAAAAATATTTCAAGCACAATGCTGCGCGAGAAGAACAGCCGGATTCAAAGAATCGGAATTATTGGTACGGGAAGAATCGCCGAGCGGTTTATCCCGGAGGCAAAGCTTGTCAGCGGGGTCAGCACACAAGGGGTGTACAATCCGCATTTAGAGAGTGCCAAGCGGTTTGCGGATAAATGGGAGATTGATGCTTATGCGGATGTTGAATCTTTTTTTTCGGCGGTGGATATTGTCTATGTTGCATCTCCGCATGAAACCCACTATGGATATATCAAGCAAGCCATGGAGCATGGGAAGCATGTGATTTGTGAAAAACCAATGGCACTCAAGAAAAAACAGGCGGAAGAATTGTTTCAGGATGCAAAGGAACACGGGTTGATTTTGTTTGAGGGGATTAAAACAGCATATTGCCCGGGTTTTAACAAGCTGCTTGGAATTGCCTGCAGCGGGACGATTGGGAGCATTCGGAATGTGGAGGCCTGTTTTACGAAACTGGAAAATGCAGAAAGCAGAGAGCTGACGGATCAGAAGTACGGCGGCAGCTTTACGGAACTGGGCAGCTACGTTTTATTGCCGATTCTTAAGGTTTTGGGAGAGGATTTTGAAGATATTCAATATGATACGATCCGGGGCGAAAACGGACTGGATGTGTTTACAAAGATTTCTTTCCGTTATCCAAATGCGATTGCAACGGCCACCTGCGGACTTGGTGTAAAGTCAGAGGGGAGGCTTCTGATTGCCGGAACGAAGGGGTATATTGTTGCGGAAGCGCCGTGGTGGAAAACGACTTATTTTGAAGTTCACTATGAAAATCCGTTGGAAGTCGAAAAGTATACGGAGCGGTTTTTGGGCGACGGACTGCGCTATGAGATCAGCGATTTCTTATCAATGATAAACGGAAACAGCAACAGTGAATTTAAGCTGACACGCAGTGAGTCGGTGATTATGGCAGACATGATGGAACAGTTTTTAGAGATGGAGAACCGGAACATATGAAGATATGGGCACATAGAGGATGCAGTCAGATGTATCCGGAAAATACGCTGTTAGCATTCGGGAAGGCGGCACAGTTAAAGGGGCTTACCGGAATTGAGCTGGATATTCAGCTTACCAAGGACGGACATATGGTGGTATGCCATGATGAGCGGGTAGATCGGACGACGGACGGAGTCGGTGAAGTCAGAGGTTTCACGTTAGCGGAGCTTAAGAGATTAAAGATAGACGCAGGAAATGGAAAGTGGGAGCAGATACCGACCATTGAGGAAGTATTTGACCTATTGGAAAAAAGACTGAAAAGTGACTTGAAGCTGAACATAGAATTAAAAAACAGCGTTGTACCGTATGAGGGAATGGAAGAAAAAATTGTAGATTTGGTACATAAAAGAGGTGTGCAGGATTCTGTGGTATACTCATCGTTTTATGCGCTGTCGCTTGAAAGATTAAGGAAATTGGATGCAGCGGCAGAACTTGGGATCTTGGATAAGAAAGTGTCAGACTGTTTGTACAAACAAAAAGGCGCTTGCGGTGCGGATGCGCTTCATCCGTACTGGCAGGGAATGGACTTGTCGAAAGAGAGACTTGAAGGGCTTACGGTGCGGGCATGGTTTTCGGGACATTTGTACCCGGAGAAGCCGACGGGTACGAGACTGGATCTTGGGATGTTAGAGAAGCGGGGAGTTACGGATATATTTTTAAATGAGCCGGAAAAATATGTGTGAGGGTTGAATATATGAGTACATTAAAGAAACAACAATACCATATTTCGGAAGAAGAGCTAAAACAGATTCAGGAGATACAGAGAGAGTTGATACGGGAAGTAACCCGTATCTGCAAAAAATGCGGTATTCATTACAATATGG
>CANOCV010000070.1 GCA_947564465.1 uncultured Roseburia sp.
CTTTCCTATGATATAAAAGCTTATGCGCACGGATGCAAGAGGAATTTATTGCTTTACAATATGCATCCAGCGCGGAAACAAAAGCTGCGCATTGAAAGTTGTTAATTCGCGAAGGTGTGCGAAGCGCACTTTTGTTCTATCATAGGAAAACCCTTGTTGTTTATTGATAATATTCTGCCAGATATTTTTCAAGCAGAGGAAATGGTGCAGGTCCCATAGAAAGTATAGCCTGATGGAATTTGATATTAGAGTAGCTCTCACCATAATATGTTTTTGCATACTCCTTTAGCTCTAAAAATTCCAGATAGCCAATGTAATATTTCAGATAATGGGCAGGCTCTTCAATGATATACTCATAAATGTTTTGGATGGTGTCAATATCGCTTATTCCGTATTCCCGAAAGAACTTAATGGTGTCGCTTAAATTCCATCCGTCATAGTGGATTCCCATATCCGCTGTCGCATAGAGGCTCAAGATAGCGGATTGGTTGCAGGAAAGCAGGGTGGCTGCATCTTTTGAAAGACCGGCATATGCATATGACATCATCTCCACATAGGTCGCCCATCCTTCTATATAACCGGGATAGTAAAGAAGACTTCTTATTGGTGAGAGACCTGCGTCATAAGACATGACGGTTTGATAGAGATGCCCCGGAAATCCCTCATGTGCGAGAGTTGTAAAGAGATGAATACCCTCTGAGCCTCCCGCGGGATTAATATAAATACAGTTATGGGACAGATCATCAATCGGAGCGGTCAGATAAAATGCCGGAGCCATGGAATCTTGTAAACATTTATCTACATAGTTAACGGAAAAATCTGTTGAAACAGGAGCCGGAAAATCCGAAACAATCTGGGTAATCAGATAATTTAAAGCATTTTCGGGATTGTCGGTATCTATGGCAAAGGAAGAGGACTCCGACGAAAGATTCGGATTTTGGGCCAAAAGTGTGGATATTGTAAGAGTGTCGCTGTCACGTTTTTTTTGTGTCATTGCTTCTAATTCTTCAATGGTATGCGCTGACCCGGTATATTGGTGAACCAGATTTGTATAAAAAGTTTTGCCTTTTGGAAGAAAACAGAGTCCGGCGTTGTTTTTCCCTGTTCCTTTTAAAGCCGTCAGGGCTTCTGAAAGCCCTTCGTAGGAGGGAAGCAAACTGTTCATTATTAAATATTTATTTTTTTGGGTATATTTATCCTTTTCTGTATCTGAAAGATTATCCATAGAGGATATTTTTTGATTAAAGGTAGTAATCAGATAATGCTCTTCCTCTATCTCACAAAGATCGGAGCATTCTTTTAAAATAGAATCAACCGCAAAGTCGGACATGAAAAGTCCTGCTTTTGATTTTTCCTCTTCAAAATTTATAATCTCATCGAAATACCGTTCTACATCAGATAGAAGACTAAGATAGTCCAGTACATCCTGCTTGTCATTGAATCGAAATTCTGCAAGAAGGATAGGAAATTCTGCCTGAATCCCAGTATTTGGTTTTAATATTTCATCATATAAATAATAATCAGAAAAGGAAAGCTGTGTATCTATGTAATAGTTCAGGACATCAATAGACATACGGTCTTCTTTTGCAAGGGAAGAGTAATTAAAATCAGAGAGTACAGCTTTCCTGTTTTCCATGGCAGAAAGGGACTGTTTGTTATTTTTTTCAGATATTTCCCCCAGAGTTACTTCATAATTTTCAATTCCATAATTTTTTGGTTCATTCAAAGAATAATGCATGTTCAGGGTATTGGCAGAAACATCCTCTGCAAAAAGAACGTCTAAGTACTCATGAAAGCGTGCCGTTTCTTTTTCATCTATTAATTCTGTCTCAGTCTCAGAACAAAATTCAGAGCTTTCCGTAGAAGTCTGAAACGGAGAATGTTCCTCCAGGAAAGAAGAAACAGAGAAATTACATCCGCAAAAGACAAGCGCTGCGAAAATAAAGAGAGAAACAGACAAATATTTAATTGTTGATTTGTGTTCAGTAAGGCAAAAGGAAGAATGTGTCATAACGGCTCCAAAAACAGTGTTGTATTTTATTTTATGAGTTCATGCGGAAGATATGACAGCGGTAAGAAAAATAAGCCGAGACACCAAAATTGATTTAATGAATACCTAAAATAAAGTATGATTTTAGAAAATTAAGACAAAAAATGATTAAATTTAGATATTATTTTAAGCGTATTGACAAGAATGGCAGATTAGTAATACAATTAAAAAGTATAGTGATAAAACATGAAAGGAAGGATGTATATGCAAAAAGGGAGAGTAATAAGAATTAGGAACAAAGTGATAAGCCTATTATTGACACTTTGTATGGTATTCACATTATTGCCGGGAAATGATTTGGCAGTATATGCAGAGGATCCACAATATTGGGTAATGAACACTCCGCTTGCAGCGGACGCCAAAAATGATGCTGAGGGATGGAGTTGGAATCAAGACACAAAGACATTGACATTTAGCAAAAGTACAAGTGCAATATCAAAAAAAGGCATTGCCATAAAATTACCGGGTGGCTCAACTATCGTGTTAGATGACGGTATCAGAGTAGAGGTAAAGGGAATATCTGAAAAAATTGATAATTTGGGAACAGGAATGTACTGTGACGGAGATTTGTCTATAAAAGGCAACGGTATGTTGCAGATTATGACAGAAACACCGCCGCCTGATGACATGAATAAGAACGGCGAACAGGCATGTGATTACAATGAAAAGTTAAGTGCGCTTATCTGCGACGGTAAGTTGGTAATTGGTGAAGCGGATAATAAGACCGCACCGTATATATACATGGCCATAGCCGGCGGAGCGTATTCGGATAAAACGCTTTATGTAAAATCAGCGCTTACCGGTAAAGATAATCCTGCCGTTGAAATAAAGAGCGGTCAGGTAAACTTCGGCTCGGCAGGAAATACAAACGGAAAAATCTGGATCGGAACAAGCGGATCAGACGGGTATGTAAATCTGACAGGTCAATCTGTTCTTAGGGATATATCGTCAGAGGGAGTTTCACATGACGATGAGGGGAAGAAAACGGTTTGCGCTCATTGTACGATATATTATGAAAACGGAAAGCATGGGAACCTGAAAGAGGGATTTTATTACGGCACAAATGATTATCATCGCTATGTAAAGTATTTAAGTGATCCAAATAGTACTCCTGATCTTGCTACCGGAACAAATGCTACAAAAAATGAACCTTTAAGAGAGTTAATTGGCAGTAAAGCAGATTTGACAGTGGCGGTTACAGGCAGAGATGATTTTATCGGATGGAGCTTAGATAAAGCGGGAGCAAGCGGAATTTTACGTACATATACGATACCGAAACCTTCTGACGGAAATTATGAAGCTTCGATACAATCAGGCGGAACGATATATATGTACGCAATGTACGGTCAAAAAAGCAATTATAAAGAAGCGACGCCAAGCGCAGCGATTAATTATAAAGAATCTAAACTAACCGCTTTAGTAGAAGGTGGAAATTATACTATAAAAATAGCGGACAAAGACGGAAGTAATGAAAAAGCGCTCTTAACAAACGCGGCAGTAGACAGCAATGGCGAGTATACAATTAGCGATTTGCCTAATTATTTTGAGAATGGCGGAAAAATTACTATAACAAAAACAGGTGAAGATGGTTTTCAAGATTCGCAGGATCAGGTAATCGAAATTTTACAGGCCGGCGACGCACCGACCAGAAATGATTTTACAATTACAGATCCGACGGCTGAAAATTCAAAAACAAACATTAAGATTTCATCTGCTTTCGAGTATAAAAAATCAGGCGAATCGAATTGGACGGCTGCAACAGAAACAACGGCAACAACCGGAATTGATCTTGAGCCGAATACTTCCATTGAGGTTCGCAAGGCCATAACAGAGGATGCGCCGGCATCTAAATCGCTTACGATTACAGCAAAAACTATAGAGGCTACACCAAATCCTGGTATAGATTATAAAGCTTCCAAAGTGACAGGGTTAGCCAATGGCAAGTATACGATTAAAGCAGGAAGTCAGACAATTGTTGATAGACTTGAGACAACCGACGGTACATTTACCATTTCAAACTTAGAGAAATATTATGGACAGACGCTTACAGTAGTAAAGCTTGGGGACGGCGAGACAACATGTGATTCTGCGCCGGGAGAGGTTAAGCTAAAAAGCAAAGACGGTGCTCCGGGTGAAGATAAGTTTTCTGTTACGGAAGCGACAAAAGAGAATTCAAATGCGATAATTAGCGGTATTGATTCTACATATGAGTACAGTGTTGACGGCGGAAAAACATGGGAGCCTGGATCAGACGACGAGGATGTCGAAGTAAGGGGCGGACAAAGCGTTCTTGTTCGTGTTCCGGCAACAGAGGATACACCGGCATCTGAGTCGCATGAAATAAAAACACAGCCGGCTCCGAATCAGGAGGATACGCCGGAAGCGGGAGTGAATTATAAGGAAGGCAAGCTGACGAATTTAGTCGGAGGAGCAAAATATAAGATTGATATTGCCGACGGAGGATACAGGGAGTATACTGCAGATTCGGACGGTAAGATTGCAATTCCTGATTTTACTTCGCACTATGGAGATACGATTTCTATTATCAAAGCAGCCGGAGACGAATCAAAAACGGATTCCGCTGCGCAGACAGTTATTTTAAAGACAAGAGATGATGCCTCCGCACCTAATCGGGATGATTATACGGTGACACAGGCGGTAAACGGCAAAGAGAAAGCAACTATTGACGGCATTACATCTACACAGGAATATAGTGAGGACGGTGGAAAAACCTGGAAACCGGGCGACGGATCACCGAAGGATGTTGAGGCAGGAACGGATATTCTTATTCGAAATGCGGCAACGGATGATACACCGGAATCAAATTCGATAACAATTTCAACCGATCCGGCACAGACACCGGAGGATAAGCCGGAAAATGCAAGTGTAGATTATTTACTTTCTGCGCTGACAGGCTTAGAGTCGGATGAAGAGTATATTGTTACAGTGGATGGAGAAGAAATTGCGAGTGGCAGTGCGGATGATAATGGCAGATTGCCGATTAATAATGTATTGTCATACGCAGGAAAAGAGATTTCTGTTGTAAAGAAGGGCAATGGAAGCACAACTTATGATTCCGAGCCGCAGACAATCCTGATTAAGGGTAAGGGAGCCGCACCTTCAAAAGAGGATTTTGAGATTATTGATCCGGCGGACGGCAGTACAGAGACTACGATTAAAGGTATTACGGAAAAATATGAATATCGGATTGAAAACGGAATGTGGCAGGATGGATCTGGAAGTGATGTAATTATTCCTGCAGAAACATCAGTTGAGATTCGAGTGAAAGCAACAGCGAGTGACCCGGAGTCGGAAATTCTTACAATTAGCACAAAGAAACCGGAAAAGAAACCGAATGCAAGCGTAGATTATAAAATTCCGGGACTGACAGGATTAAATCCGGATGCAGATTATATTGTAACGGTAGACGGAGATACAATTGCAGAAGGCAAAGCAGATGCAGACGGTAACCTCAAGATAGACGATTTATTGTCAAACAGCGGAAAAGAGATTTCCGTTGTTAAGAAAGGCGGAGAAAATACAAGTGATTCCGAGCCGCAGGTCATTCCGATTAAGGCAAAGGGAGATGCACCGTCAAAAGACGATTTTGAAGTAGTAGATCCTACGGTTGATAAGCCGGAAACGATAATTAAAAATATTACCGACGAATATGAATATCGAATCGGCGACGGAGAATGGACCGACGGAGACGGAAGCGATGTGGAGGTTCCGGCGGGAGAGACGATAGAGATTCGTAAGAAAGCAACAGAAGATACACCGGAGTCTGAGTCTCTTAAGATTACGGCAAAGGATACGTTTGATAAGACACCTGAGGAGAAGCCGGATAATGCGGATATAGATTATACATTACCGGGACTGACAGGATTAGAGCCGGGTGCGAAATATGAAGTTACAGTAGAGGGTGAGACGATTGCGAATGCAGAGGCGGATAAATCCGGTAATCTTAAGATTGACGATTTGTTGTCAAACGGCGGAAAAGAGATTTCTGTCGTAAAGAAGGGTGACGAAGAAGCCACTACTGATTCTGAACCAAAGATCATTCTGATTGAGGCAAAGGGAGACGCGCCGTCAAAAGACGATTTTGAAGTAGTAGATCCGACAGGTGATAAGACATCTACTATAATTAAAAATATTACGGATGAATATGAGTATCGAATCGGCGACGGGGAATGGACCGACGGAGACGGAAGCGACGTAGAGGTTCCGGCAGGAGAGACCATAGAGATTCGTAAGAAGGCGACGGCAAATGCACCGGAATCCGAGTCTCTCACGATTACGGCGAAGGACGTGAAGACACGGGAGGCTACACCGACAGCCGGAATAGATTATACGGCGGAGAAGCTTACCGGATTAGTACCGAATGCGGAATACATTATAAAAGTAGACGGCAAGACGATTATCTTCAAGGCGGATGCGGCAGGAAAGACAGATTTAAATACTTATTACGGAAAAACAATTTCCGTAATTAAGAGAGGTAACGGAACCACCACAGAGGATTCCGCGGAACAGAAGCTTACGGTTTCGGCAAAGACAGCGGCTCCGAGTGAGGATCAGTTTGACGTACAGCCGGATGAGAATGGCGGAAATGTTGTAATTAAAAATGTTTCGGGTGATTATGAGTACAGTATAAACAACGGGGTGTCATGGACAACAGGAAACGGAAAGGATATTACGGTTCCGGTTGGAACGATCATACTGATCCGCAAAAAAGCAACCGCGGCGGCTCCGGCGTCAAATACCGTTGTGATTAAGACAACGGCTTATCCGACGCTTGCTTCTGTGGATAAGCAAATTACAAGCGCGAATACAGATAAGGGTGATGTAGCAGGTTCTACGTTTGCACCTCTTTATTTGAAAGCAACCGGTAAGAGCAAATCAATTAAGCTGACCTGGAAAAAAGTAAAGGATGCGAGCGGTTATATCGTTTATGGTTCTGCCTGCGGCAAGAACAATAAGATGAAAAAAATAACGACACTCACGGCGTCCAAGAAATCATTTACGCAGAAGAAGTTGAAAGCCAACACATATTACAAATATATGGTTGTAGCTTATAAAACGATTGACGGAAAAGATTATGCGATTTCGAAATCTAAGGTTGTCCATGCATCGACAACTCAGAAGGCAAAATATGGAAATCCAAAGAAGGTTAAGTTAAAAGCTTCTAAGCTGTCCATGAAGAAAGGAAAGAAAAAGAAAATTAAGGCGACACTTACAACTACAAAGCCTAAGATGCGTAAGCATATTGCAAAGTTCCGCTATGAAAGCGCGAACACAGCAATTGCAACCGTGACGAAAAAGGGCGTAGTTAAGGGAGTGAAAAAAGGAAAAACATATGTGTATATATATGCACAGAACGGTGTTTATAAGAGAGTAAGGATTACTGTAAAATAATATAAGCAATATAGTAGATATAACTATATTTTATGCAGCGGAGCGGAGTGAATTCTAAGAAATTGGAGTTCGCTCCGCTTTCTTTTTCCATTTTTTAGATATTTTAAACATATTTGTGAATTAATTTATGGAATTTTTAAATAATATTGACAACTGATGTTTATCGTAATACAATTAAATTATTCATTTATAATATACAGTTTATAAAGGAAAGGAGTAAAAAATATGAAAAAAAGGAGAGTAGAGAGAATCAAAAGTAAGGCAACGAGCTTAATCCTTGCTGTCTGTATGGTATTTACATTACTGCCGG
The DNA here is from genome assembly GCA_947564465.1 of uncultured Roseburia sp. Lineage (GTDB taxonomy): Bacteria > Bacillota > Clostridia > Lachnospirales > Lachnospiraceae > Roseburia_C. The sequence goes on from CANOCV010000070.1 coordinate 7,773, forward strand.
TTAATCCGCTGGCGGTATATGCGGCAGTATCGGATAAGTATCAGGTTGCAGGAACGTTTTTGGACATGGACGGAGTCACTGAGGGGGGTGACGGAGCATGGGAGTGGAATGGTTCCACAAAGACGCTGACATTTAAGAAGCGTATTAATCTGACTGCAATAGAAAAGTCAGGCTATAAGTCGGTTGTTTTAGGATTACCGGGCGATGCAACGATTGTGATGAATGACGGTGTACTCGTAAAGCTGACAGGTCTCTATGGAGACGGAATTTATTGTGAGGGAAATCTTACAATAAAAGGGAACGGCGCCTTAGAAATATATGGTTCGCAGCTGGGAGATATGAACGTTGAGAGCGATGATTTATCAAGAAATGGAAATGATATTGAATCGGGTTACGATGGCGCTGATGAAAAAGCAGGAAGTGCGATTGCATGTGCCGGAAAATTAACTGTCGGTGAGGACGGTGACGCGGCTTCGACACCTTATGTGTTTGCCACTTCAAGAGGTTACACAGCCAGAATAATTGAGATGAGCTCTACATCAGAGTCTTTAAAAGGTGAGGATAATCCGATTGTTCAATTAAAGAGCGGTCAGCTGAATCTCCCAGCGTTTGACCAGACGGGATATGGTAAGATTTATTGTGCATTGGGGAAAGACGGATATGTACAGCTTACGAACAGATCAGTCCTGCAGTATCCGACGGAGAATCAGGATAATTGTACAATTTCTTATCCGAATGGAAAAAAAGGCGATCTGAACGCAAACTACTATTATGGAACGAATGGTATTCACCGTTATGTGCGGTATAATCCGAATGGCGGATCAGAGCCATCGAAAATTGAGGCACAGAGAATACTGGTTGGCCAAAAGGCTGATTTAACTGTAACAGCGCTACCACCGGAAAATAAAGAATTTATGGGATGGAGCCGTACAGCAGACGGGGAAGTCCTGAAGGAGCTTATAATTGAAAGTGCAGAGGTTCAGCCAAATGTAGACAGTGGTATAGAATTATATGCAATTTATGCGGAAAAGATGGAAACTCCGGCTGCGAGCTTAAATTATAAAGATTCCAAGCTGACAGGCTTAACCGCAAATGCGGAGTATGCAATTACAGTAGACGGAACAACAACAACCAGTTCGGCAGATGAAAACGGTGAGATTAAGGTTAAATTATCTGATTTATATGGAAAAAAGATTGATATTATCAAGAAAGGCAACGGTACTACATCGCTTGATTCGCAGAGTCAGACGATTACCGTTCTTGAAATATCGGCCGCGCCGTCAAGAAATTCTTTCCGGATAACGGAGGCGATAAACGGAGCGACAGAGGCTACGGTTAAGGATATTTCGCAGGCTTATGAGTATAGAATCGGTGACGCAGAGCAGTGGACGGACGGAGACGGAAGCGAGGTTAAGGTTCCGGCAGGGCAAACGATTGAAATCCGTAAAAAAGCGACAGATAAAGCGCCGGAATCTCAAATTTTGACAATTCCAACAAAGAATGCGCAGATACAGGAAGAAAAGCCGAATGCGGGAGTAGATTACAGAACAGAATCCAAACTGACAAATTTAACAGCCAATGCGGAGTATATTGTTAAAGTGAATAATGCGGTCATTGCAGAGGGCAGGGCGGACGGAAACGGTGACTTTGTAATTAAGGATTTATCTGCGAATGCCGGAAAGGATATTAGTGTCATAAAGAAAGGGAACGGAGATACAACATATGATTCCGAACCACAGGAAATCTCTATTCCGGCAAAAGGGAGTGCGCCGTCTGAAGATTTATTTGAAGTAGTGGAAGCAGGTGAAGGTGAGACAGAAGCTACCATTAAAAATATTGAAGAGGGCTATGAGTACAGCACGGATGGCGGAGAGACATGGACGGACGGAGACGGAAGTGACGTCAAGGTTCCCGGTGGAACGGAGATTCTGATTCGTGAGAAGGCGACAGAGGATACGCCGGAGTCTGAAGCCCTTGCAATTAAGACAGAGGATCCAAGGATTCAGGAAGAGACGCCGAACGCAGGCGTTGATTACAGGGATTCTAAGATTACAAATTTAACGGAAGGCGAAGCCTATGTGGTTACGGTAGACGGAGAAAAGATTGCGGAAGGTGAAGCGGGTGCAGATAAAAAGCTTGCAATCAAAGATTTGTCATCTTACGGTGGAAAAGAGATTTCGGTTGTAAAGAAGGGAAACGGGACGACTACCTATGATTCCGAACCGCAGAAAATACTTATTAAGGCTAAGGGGGATGCGCCTTCAGAGGATGACTTTGAGGTAATTAATGCCACAGGCACAGAGACAGAAGCTACAATCAAAAATATACCGGAAGGCTATGAGTACAGCACGGATGACGGAGAGACATGGACGGACGGAGACGGAAGCGATATTAAGGTTCCGGCAGGTACGGATGTTTTGATCCGTAAGAAAGCAACGGAGGATACACCGGAATCGGAATCCTTAACGATAGCCACAAAAGGTGCGCAGAGTCAGGAAACTACGCCGGAGGCAGGCGTGAATTACAAGGAATCCAAGCTAACGGATTTAGATTCCGAAGGAGAGTATAAAGTTACGGTAGACGGAGAAGTCATTGCGGAAGGAAAGCCGGATGCAGACGGTAAGCTTGCAGTTGAAGATCTATCTTCCTATGGCGGAAAAGAAATTTCCGTTATAAAGAAGGGAGACGGAGAGACAACATATGACTCGGAACCGCAGAAGATTACGATACTTGAAAAGGGAGACGCGCCGTCAGCCGATCAATTCACAGTTGTAGAGCCAGCGGAGGGCGAGACAGAAGGCACAATCAAAAATATACCGGAAGGTTATGAATACAGCACGGACGACGGAGAGACATGGACGGACGGAGACGGAAGCGATATTAAAGTTCCGGCAGGTACGGATGTTCTGATACGCGAGAAAGCGACGGAGGATGCACCGGAGTCCGAGTCTGTAACGATTTCTGTAAAAGATACGCGGAAACAGGAGGAGACACCGGAGGCAGGTGTGAATTACAAGGAATCCAAGCTGACAAATTTAGATTCTGATGGAGAATACGAAGTTACGGTAGACGGGGAGCCTATTGCGGAAGGAAAACCGGACGCAAACGGTGATCTTGCAATCGAAGATCTGTCTTCTTACGGCGGAAAAGAAATTTCGGTTGTAAAGAAAGGAGACGGGGAGACGACATGTGATTCCGAACCGCAGAAGATTTCGGTTTCAAAGAAGAAAGACGCGCCGTCAGCCGATCAATTTACGGTGGTAGATCCGGCCGTTGGAGAGACAGACGCTACAATTAAAAATATACCGGAAGGTTATGAGTACAGTACGGACGACGGAAAGACATGGAAAGACGGAGACGGAAGTGACATTAAGGTACCGGCAGGGACAGATGTTTTGATCCGTGAAAAGGCAACCGAGGATACTCCTTCGTCGGAGGCAGTTAAAATTCCGACAAATCCGGCGCAGCAGACCAAAACACCGGAGGCAACACCTAATGTTAAGGTAGATTATACGACAGAAAAGCTTACCGGTTTTGTTCCAAATGCGGAATATGTAATTAAGGTAGACGGCAAGATAATTATCTTCAAGGCGGATGCGGCAGGAAAAACGGATTTGCCGGCTTACTATGGAAAGACAATCACGGTAACGAAGAAGGGAAACGGTACAACGACATCGGATTCCGCAGAACAGAGACTTACTGTTTCGGCAAAGACGGTGGCTCCGAGTGAGGATCAGTTTGACGTACAGCCGGATGAGAATGGCGGAAATGTTGTAATTAAAAATGTTTCAGGTGATTATGAGTACAGTATAAACAACGGGGTGTCCTGGACAACAGGAAACGGAACGGATATTACGGTTCCGGTTGGAACGATTGTACTAATCCGCAAAAAAGCAACCGCGGCGGCTCCGGTGTCAAATACCGTTGTGATTAAGACAACGGCTTATCCGACACTTGCTACGATAGATAAGCAGATTTTAAGCGCTAATACGGATAAAGGCGATGTACCGGGATCTACGTTTGCACCGCTTTATTTGAAGGCGACCGGTAAGAGCAAATCAATTAAGCTGACCTGGAAGAAAGTAGCAGGCGCGAGCGGTTATATTGTATATGGTTCTGCCTGCGGTAAGAACATTAAGATGGCAAAGCTCACAACGCTCACATCATCTAAGAAGTCATATACGGCGAAGAAGTTAAAGGCCAACAAATACTATAAATACATGGTTGTGGCGTATAAGACGATTGACGGAAAGGATTATGTGATCTCACAGTCGAAGGTTGCGCATGCATCGACGACTAAGAGTGCAAAGTACGGAAATCCTAAGAAGATAACGATTAAGAAGGCCAGCGTGACAGTTAAGAAGGGCAAGAAAACGACACTTAAGCCGAAGCTTACTCTTACAAAGAAAAAAATGCGCGGACATGTCGCAAAGTTCCGTTATGAAAGTGCAAACACAGCGATTGCAACCGTAACGAAAAAGGGCGTAGTCAAGGGAATAAAGAAAGGAAAGACTTATGTGTATATATATGCACAGAACGGTGTTTACAAGAGGGTAAGGATTACTGTAAAATAAGCTTGCAGAGATTATTAACAGGAAGGCGGGAAGAAGTTCCCGCCTTTTTTATATCATAGGAAAGATCTTGTTGCAGTGAAGTGTTAAAGTCTATAACTTTCCTATGATATAAAAAGCCCTCCGGGCAGGATCGCCATGCGGCGGAGAGGA